>JBEIHR010000047.1:0-14010 GCA_040381195.1 Rubricoccaceae bacterium | reverse complement strand
TGCGGCCCTTCAACACAATCGTCTATGCGTGGGGATCGGCCACCGATGGAACCCTCGCCTTGGCGACCCAGAGGGTGAACGCCAAGGGTTAGGACTTGGCGTCGAGCTTGGCCTGCAACGAGGCCACCATGCTGTTCAACTCACCGAGCTCCGCAAGGACTTCTTGGCTCGGATCGGGTGGAGCGGACTTGTTGCGGGCCAAGCTCGCGGCGACAGTGGCGGTGACTGTGCTCAGCACGCCGATGCCGACGAACATGATCATCACGGCGAAGAGTCGACCAAGTCCGGTGACGGGCACGAAGTCGCCGTAACCGACGGTGGTGATCGTCTCGAATCCCCACCAGATCGCGTCACCGAAGGTGTCGATCTCTGATCCAGGTGCGCCGCGCTCGGCGTTGAGCACCATAAGGCCACCCACCCAGACGATCAGCAGGACGCCCAGGATCCCCGAGGTGATACCGCCGCCGGTGAGAATGCTCCCCGTCTTGCCTCGGGACAGGATGCCTTTGCTGGTGAATGCCCGCAGCGCACGCAGGGCGCGCAACTGAGGGATGACCACGGTGATGGTGTCCAGGGCGTTGTTCCGGAAGAAACTCTTCTTGACCGGGTCCACGATGAAGCGGAACAGCAGGTCGATGGCGAACAGCAGCCACAGCAGGTAGCCGAACAGAGCCATGTATTGGAACCAGGCTTGCTCGGGGTAGTACCAGATCGCCTGGGCCGTGAAGGTGAACAGGTAGACCAGGGCGAGCAGGGACAACAACAGGTTCGTCTTGGCCTCGTACCTCTTGAGGAAGTTCCACCGCTTCTGCTGGGCGGGTGTGAGCGGGTGTGGCGGAGCTGGAATATCGGTCGCTGTCGCCATACGTCGATGCTAGGGAGAAAAGAGGCTAACCCTGGGGAATGACGGGCCCCGGGGACCTCCGATGTCGCATCCCCCCATCGTGTGGTTCCCTTGAGGAATGCGCATCTGGGTTGCCCTCGCCGCCGCGTGCGCGCTCCTCGTCGGGGGAACTCCTGCGTCAGCGGAACCGCGGGTTTTCGGTGGATCGGTCGCCGTCGGAAATCCGATCGTTGTGGGCACGGCGTATCTCACGGGCAACCTGTATCGCATCTGCAGTGCGTCGGTATGGAGACCTCGGATCCTGCTCACGGCGGCCCACTGTGTGACCGAGGAGAACACAGGTGCCCTGATCGATCCGACTCGCCTGCAACTGAATTCCCCGGGTGCGCCCTACCAGTTCGTGGGGGGATCCCTGGTCGGCCGCAGTCCCGCGCGCGTCGTGCAGATCATCACCCCCCCGGGATTCGTGCAGGTCGGTCGTCAGGTGGTGGCTAACGACATCGCGGCTCTCGTCCTGGACTCGGATATCGGACCCTCGGCCATCAGACGTCTTGCTTCGCGCGCGGAGATCGGGCTGTGGACGTCGCAGAACGCACCGGTGTTCGCGGCCGGGTACGGGCGCACCTCCGCAACCGGTGGAGGAGGCGACGTCCCGTCCCAAGTGTCGCTCCCGCTCGCCGGCATTGACGAGGACTACCGCGGCTCCACCGGCTGGGTGATCAACTCACGCACCGCGGGAGTTGGGGACATCTGCTCGGGCGACAGCGGCGGTCCGCGATGGTCCTCGTCCGCGACCGGAAATCTCCTCGCGGGCGTGATCGCCGGGGGATCCTGCGGAACGTCGATTATCGGTGCGGCGTCCTTCGTTCCCATTACGTACCTGTCGGTGATGAACGCGGCGTTGGCGGCGACTGGGAACCCGCTTGTTCCCAGCGGACCGACGAATGTGAAGTCTGCGGTCGTCGGGACAACCCGAACGACCTGGTGGACGGCACCAGAGATCGCCCCTGAGTTTGCTGCGTCGTACCAGGTTGTCGGAATCGACGGAAGCATTGTCTGCAACGCAGCGAGCACGGTGTGCACAGCACCCGTTGCATCCGTACCTGGTGAGGCTGCCGTGCGCTCGGTTAACGCAGAGGGAGAGGGTGACACCACGCTTGTACCCGCCTTCACCGTCCTCACGCCGAATGCACCCCGCGTCGCGACGAAGGGCGGATCGGTGCAGATCGGTGTCACTCCCGTCGACTACCCGCGGGTCTCCGCGTACAGCGTGCGCACGACGGGAGGAAAGAAGGTGTGCACGATCCCCAGTGATGCCGCACCGCTGCGGTGCACGGTGGACGTGAAGAGTGGGAAGCACCGCTACCGCGTTCTCGCCATCACCCCCGAGGGGCCGAGTGCCGTCTCGAAGTGGTCGCGCACCGTCCGGGTGAAGTGATTTCGGTGGCAGCGCCGGTGTCCCGATGCCTATGCTCCTACGAGCCGAGAAGGTTCCGGTTACGGTGGATGGAGGGAGGTCACCATGGATAGCGAAGATTCGAGTAACGCATACCCGGACACGTCAGTGGATGAGCCGGAGATCGACCTGGACGGGCCCTCCGTGGACTTCGGGACCGTGACTCTGCCGGACGAGGGTGACGACGGTTCGGGCGAGGAATTGGAATTCGAACCGGAGCCGGATAGCGACTTTCTCGACCCGTGAGTCCCCGGCCCGCACTACGGGTCCTTGTCACTGCCCGTGGGCGCAGAGAAGTACCGGTGGCGTCGACTCATGGGCACGGCCTAGGCTCCTCAGGAGCGAAAGGGGCAGGCAATGGCGGATGACGACATCGAAATCGGTGAAGATCTCCAGATCGACGTGGTTGTCGACGAAAACAACGTGGTGATCGGCGCGATCTCCGACGACCTGGTCGTCGCCAGTGGACCCGATGGATCCGTGGTCGACGAAACAATCGACGTTCTCGACGCTGACGGCAACCTTCTTCTCGAGGACGAGAAGATCAGCGTCTACGACGCCGACTCCAAGTTGATCGCTCAGTCCGAGACCGTGGTGCTCCCGCTCGACTGATTCGTTGCAGAACTGTGGTGGGCTCGTGCCTGCGAAGTGAATGGATGCAACTGTGCCTGACAATGACCGCGATGAGGACTTTGTGATCGCAGATGACGGTGAAATTGTCATGACCGACGAGGAGCTCCCCCCGTTGAATGAGGAAGCCGCCCTCGACATCGTCGACGGACACGAGGAGCTCAACGCCGACGACCTCACCATCGACATCGTGGATGATTACGGCGGCTAAAGCCGCGGTCGAATTCGCGGCAGGCTCGGAATCGGAGGGATGTCACCATGGCCGGCGATGTAGGCGACGACTACTCAGAACTCGTCAACGAGGAGCTCGCTCTAGATATCAGCGATCATCCGGAGGATTTCGTCGATCTGGAGGAGTTGCTCTCAGAACCGGATCTCGACCCCAACCTCATGAATGACGTTGACCCCCTCGTCCCTGAGTAGACGTGGAATCCCGGGGGCGCACCGTACGTCGAGCGGTACTAGTACTCCTGCTCTGTGCCCTGGCATTCCCAGTGCCGGCACAGGCCGCACAGCGTGAGCCCGCACTTCGGGTTCTGAACTCGCTGCCGGTGAGCCCGGAACAGGGCGCCGGATACGACCGCGCACTGTTCCGCCATTGGTCCGACCTCGATGGCAATGGGTGCGACACCCGTGAAGACGTACTCGCCACCGAGCGAGCGGCGGGCACCGTGCGCGACTGCCGCGTCGTCGATGGGACGTGGGTGTCCCGATATGACGGACGTACCACGACGGAGGCACGCACCTTCGACATCGATCACATGGTTCCGCTGAAGGAAGCCTGGGACTCCGGGGCATGGCGGTGGGATGCGCGCACCCGAGAGGTCTTCGCTAATGACGTCGGATACGCGGGATCACTGATCGCCGTGACCGCCGGCAGCAACAGATCGAAGTCCGATAGGGACCCCACCGAGTGGCTTCCCGACCGTGACGTCTGCTGGTACGCCAAGACCTGGATTGCGGTCAAGTACCGGTGGCGGCTTGCGGTTGATTCCGCGGAGAAATCTGCGCTCACCCGCATCCTGCGGGGGTGCCCACCGCTGATGACGGTTCCCCCCATCGCCGGCACGCGCTGAGAGTCTGTGCGAGATTACGCACATGGCACTCGTAGCTGGGGTTGATTCCTCCACGCAGTCCGTGAAGGTCGTGATCCGCGACGCGGAGACCGGTGAGCTCGTCCGCGAGGCGCGCGGCACACACCCGGATGCCACGGAGGTCGATCCGCGGATCTGGTGGCGCGAGCTGAGCACCGCCCTCGATGGATTCCTCGACGGTGTCGTTGCCCTCAGTGTTGCCGGCCAACAACACGGCATGGTCGCCCTCGATGCAGGGGGAGAGCCGGTGCGCGAAGCGCTGCTCTGGAATGACACTCGCTCCGCGCGTGACGCGGAGGATCTCGTCGCCGAACTGGGCGGACCGCGCGCGTGGGCGGATGCGGTGGGCAGCGTCCCGCTTGCCGCCTTCACCGTGAGCAAGGTGCGGTGGATGGCGCGCAACGAACCCGAGAATGCAGCGCGCACCCAGCGGATACTCCTGCCGCACGACTACCTCACGTGGAAGCTGGCGGGGACACCCGACGGGGCTGCGACGGACCGCGGCGACGCAAGCGGTACCGGGTATTGGTCGCCTGCGGAGAACTCGTACCGGTTCGACCTACTCGAGTTGGCCCTCGGTCGCGTCGTCGACGTGCCTGCCGTGGCTGCGCCGCACGAGCAGGTCGGCACGGTCGCGGGAACCGACATCGTGCTCGGGCCCGGGACGGGGGACAACATGTCCGCCGCGCTCGCATTGGACCTGCAGCCGGGCGATGTGGTGGTCTCCCTGGGAACCTCGGGAACCGCGTTCGCGGTCTCCGAGACTCCCAGTCGCGATGCGTCGGGTCTCGTCGCCGGATTCGCGGATGCCCGGGGCCGTTTCCTGCCCTTGGTCTGCACGTTGAATGCCGCGCGGGTGCTGACGTCCACCGCTTCGATGCTCGGCATGAGCATGGATGACTTCGCACGTGCGGCGCTCAGTGCGCCCCCGGGCGCAGACGGACTCGTACTTCTGCCCTACTTCGATGGGGAGCGCACGCCCAACCTCCCCGAGGCCCGCGGCACCCTGCAGGGCATCACCCGCCACAACTTCACCCCCGCGCACATCGCTCGTGCGGCGATCGAGGGCATGCTCTGTGGACTCGCCGATGCCGTCGACGCACTCGTGGATGTGGGCGTGACGCCACGTCGGGTGCTGTTGATCGGTGGGGCGGCGGCGAATCCCGCGGTGGCGCAGGTTGCCGCCACCTTGTTCACTGTTCCGGTTCTCGTGCCGACACCCGGTGAGTACGTCGCCGATGGTGCGGCGCGCCAGGCGGCGTGGGTCGTGTCCGGACGATCCGAACCTCCGGCATGGCGTGGTCCGCTGACCGATGCTGCCGAATTCGTGCCCTCGCCGCACGCGGTGATCCGGCAGAACTACGCCGATGCCCGCACCCGCATGCATCCCGACGGGACGGCGTGAGCGGCGCCCGAACCAGGGCATTGGTCGTGCTCCACGAGCGCGGCACGATCAGTCGTTCGGATCTCGGATCCGCTCTCGGAATCACCCGGAGCACTGCCGCAGCGATCGCCGCAGAGTTATGCCGAGCGGGGTATGCCGACGAGAGTGGTGGACTCAGTGGCCATGTGGGTCGCCCCTCCCACACATTGCGAGCCCATCCGACCTCGATTGTGATCGTCAGCGTCGACGTGCGCGTCGACTCCTGCCACGCCCTGGCCTACGGCTTCGGGGGAACCCACCTTGCGCGTGAGGTGATCGATCGTGAGATGGCGGGCATCACGCCGGAGCAGGCCGCCGCGACCGTCGCACGCGCCGTCGAGGCGGTCCAGCGCGCGCTGCCTGCGGAGAGCCGGGTTGCGGGGATCTCGATCTCGGTGCCCGGCATCGTTGACGCGTACACCGGGTTCGTCTCCTACGCGCCGCATCTCGGCTGGCGCGATGTCGAATGGGGGCCCGCGGTGCTCAGTGCCTTGGACACACCCCTCCCCGTGTCCTTCGGCAACGACGCCAACCTTGGCGCCCTCGGGGAACACCTGCGCGGGGCCGGACGCGGAGTCGACGCGATGCTGTACGTCTCCGGCGGTATCGGCATCGGGGGTGGTTACGTCGAGCGGGGTCGGGTGCGCATGGGTGGTGCGGGATTCGCCGGTGAGATCGGCCACATGCCGATCGATCCTGCGGGTGAGGCGTGTCCCTGTGGTGCGCGTGGATGTTGGGAGACCCTCATCGGGCGCGACGTCATCGCGTCTCGGTGGAACGGTGACTTCGACGGTTTACTCGAAGCCGCCCACAGAGGGGATCCCGCAGCCCTCGCTGTGATCGAGGTGACGGGTCACTGGCTGGGACTGGGACTCCGGGGACTCGTCGCAATCACGGATCCCGCGCGAATCGTCCTCGGCGGACACCTCGCGCCACTCCTGCCGCTGGTGGAGACACATGTGTACGCGGAGTGTGCGTCTCTTCCGCAGATGCGTGCCGGCCGTATCGACATCGTTGCGGGTGCGTTGGGCGAGGACGCGGCCCTCATCGGGGGTGCGGAGGTGCAGATGATCGCGACGATCGGCTCGGCATCACCGATCTAACGCGATAGGTCAACTTCGGTATGCGCCCCGGTTTCCCCTCTGTTCGGGGGACATTGCCTGTCCATTGACTGTCAATTCCCAGACATACCGGGATGCGCGGTGAAGGATGGTTGTACTGCTCACCCCCCGAGCAGTGGGCCTTCGGGCCCAGGAGACCCGTGCGTCGGCCCCCCAGCCGCACGGGTCTTCTTCCTTTTAGGCCCGTGGCTCGAACATTCCGAGCAGAGCCGCAATTCCGAGAACCGAGCGCGGCGAGTAGGCCGCCCGCCAGAGGCCACCGTGGTTCGCGCCCTGGACGTAGAGGTCCATGGGGTTGTCGAGTGGCGTGCCTGGATTCGCCGACGACGCAGGGTTACGCAGATCGTGGACCAGGAGTGCGGCCATCAGTGCTGTCGATGTCGCGGGTTCGAACACCTCGACACCAAAGCGACCTGCTCCGGCGTATGCAGCAGCGAGGGCACGGTTCTTGATGACCGACTGCGTGCGCGTTGCGGGTGCGAGATTCAGTGACACGGGTGTTCCCTCGGAGCGTGCGACGAGTGCGCGCCAGCGCTGGATGCGCTTGGCCAGGATGTAGTTGGGGCCCTGTTGCGGAATGAGGGAGTCGTTCAACCCGACAACTCGACCCGAGGTCGTGGTGTACGTCTCGGGGTAGTTCGGCTCGAACTGTCCGGCGAGGCGCAGCGGCGCCTGAAGGAGGCCGGAGATGCCACGTGAGTCCCAGCGGCGGCGCGACTCTGCCACGCACTCGTCCGGAACCATGAACACATCCGTCGGAGTCGCGAGGAACGCCAGGGTGATGTCGTCACGGCTCTTCTGGAGTTCCACGATCACCGCGTCGACAGCCATCGAGAGTCGGGCATGCAAGGAGCCGTCCGCGTAGGCGTAACTGCCCAGAACGAATGGCTGATCGATCTCTGCGAGCCAGGAGGCGATCGCGGGCATCGCGGTGAGCAGGTCCGCACCCGCGACACCCGCGATGATCTGATCATCGTCGGGATGGATCAGTCCGCCCACCACGAAGGGGGCTTCCCCCGCACGTGTCGGTATCGGGATGCGCAGACTGCCCGCCGTGCTGCGCGTGATCGCAATCAAGCGTTCCCACACGGCGGGTCGGGCGAGATCGATCGCGTGGACACGCGCACCCCAGCGCAGGAGGGACCGGGTCGGAGCCATCTCGGCACCCGCACCGAGGAGAGCGATGTCGACATCGTGCAGGTCCAGCCAGTCCGGGTTGTCCAGGACCAGGTGAAGTGCGGCACCGAACGAAGGCTCGGCAACACCGTTCGCCACCCAAGCGTCCACCTGGCGACGCAGATCCGGTCCGAAGAGTCGACGTCCGCGATAAGGAACGGATAGATCCATCTCCCGGGCGCTGCGGCCCGACACCGTCACCGAGGCGAGATCGGAGACCGAGGCGAGATCACCGAGGGGGACTTCGTCGCCGTCCCGGGTGAAGGTGAAGCGCCGATGGGCGGAGTCCAGCCCGGATCGGGAGATCGCGAGGGCCGCCTCCGGCGTGCGGGCGGCAGCCACGGTGATGTCGCGGAGCGGCTGCAGATAGCCACGCCGCCAATCCTTCGTATGTTCGATGCGGGCAGCGAGTACCGGATCGACCCCACGAATCGAGTCGGCGAAGATCGCTCGGCCCGTTGCCGACGTGCTGCGCTTCCCATCCCCGCCCTGGGGGAAATTCACACCGGCGTCGACCATCGGCGCAGGATAGCGGCGCGGATGCTTCGGGCCCGCGGTCAGGAACTCGCGCGCTGAGCGAGCCGAGCGCGGTAGGGCGCGAGATCGCTCGTGCGATCGATACCCACGACACCGACCAGCCCGGTGTCATCCAGGTATTCGACGATGCACGGACCATCGACGTCGCCGTCGACAAGGGAAATGCGGTGTGCGATTCCCGGCATGCCGAATGACTGCACCTTGTGCTTGTACTGATCGGACCAGAACGACGGCATCGCGCTGAAGGGTGCCGCTGCAGGTTCCTGCCCGCTCAGGAGCGCGGCCAGGGTCGCACCCGCGCGCCGGCCGGTTTCCGTGGGCATGTTCCAATGCTCGATGCGTCGAGCAGGGCCTGGGAAGAGCGCATTGGGGTGACGTGCGAGGTCACCGACGGCGACCACCGGGCACGGTGCATCCGTCACACGCATTCCCTCATCGACGAGGAGGCCATCCGAGAGATCGAGGCCGTTGCCATCAAGCCACTCCGTGTTCGCCACCGAGCCGACCGCTTCGATCACGACGTCGGCGTCGAGCACGGTGCCGTCATCGAGTCGTGCCCCAGTGACGTGATCCTCACCGAGGAACTCGGTGATCGTGCGTCCCAGATGGAAGACAACCCCCTTCGCCTCGTGTCGCCTGCGCATCCCGGCACCGAGTTCGCGACCAAGTGGCCTGACCATCGGTTCCTCGTCGAGTGCGACCACGTGCACGGTGGCGCCCAGACCCACTGCCGTGGCAGCAACCTCGCACCCGATGAACCCGGCTCCCATGATCACCACGCGTGCACCGGGGACGAGGTGCTCGCGGACGCGTGCGGCGTCCTGCGCAGTACGCAGGAAATAGCGACCCTTCGCGGGTCCGGGGATCGGCAGGGCGCGCGGTCGAATCCCGCTCGCCACGACGAGCCCGTCGAATGGAATCACCGAGCCGTCCGCCAGCGTGACCGTCTGGGCGGTGAGATCACTGGAGACGACGGGTGACCCGAGCCGCCACTCGACATCGTCGACGCTCGACTTGCGGCGGAACTCGAGTTCCTCGACCGACACTCCGCCGGAGAGAGCTTCCTTGGAGAGCGGTGGACGGTTGTACGGGTGATGCGGCTCATCACCCACGATGACGATTTGACCGTCGTACCCGGCTCCGCGCAGGGACTCCGCCGCCCGCAGGCCGCCGAGACCCGCCCCGACGACGACGACCTGCCCGCTGGTCATGACTGTTCGAAGCTGATGGCCTGCATCGGGCAGACATCGGCCGCCGACTCGATATCGGCGAGCCGGTCGTCGCCGACCTCCTTGGTGTACTTCAGCTTGCCGTCGTCATCGAGTTGGAAGACATCCTCCGCTTCGAAGCAGCACTGGCCATAGTGCTGGCACTTGTCCATGTCGACGTTGATCGTGATCATCTCTCTCCTCTATCCGAACTCGAGTCTGCCGCTGACGTGGTTAAGGAACTACTTCTCCTCGACTAAGGATGGGTAAAGATCCTTGGACGGGGTGCGGATACCCCGGAACTCCCAGTCGCCACCCTTCGCGGTCGAGATGACCTCCTCGCTCTCCGAGGGTTGTGCGCCCACGTCAGTGCGGATGGGGGTGGGGCCTTCGACGATCACATTGCGCAGGGTTCCGAGTCCTTCCACCTCCACCTCGACGACGTCACCCGGATACACCGTGCGGGAGTTTGCCGGGGTGCCCGAGAAGATCACATCACCGGGCACGAGGGTGATGGTGCGTGCGATGTCCGCGACGAGGTAGTTCATGTCCCACTCCATGCCATCGGTGGTGTCGTCCTGCTTGACCACCCCGTTGACGAGGGTTCGGATGCGCTTACCGCGCGGATCCCAATCGGTCACCAGACCTGGTCCGATCGGTGCCAGGGTGTCGGATCCCTTGACACGCAACATCGAACCCGCGTCGGTATCACGGAAATCGTGCAACCCGTAATCATTTCCGACGGTGTAACCGGCGATGTACTCCGAGGCCTCGGCGGGGGAGATGTTTCGGCACGTCTTACCGATCACGATCACGATCTCTCCCTCGTAGTTGAGCCACTTGCAGCCCTGGGGTCGTACGACGTCACCGTTGTGGGAGTTGAGCGCGGTTATGGGTTTGTGGAAATAGGTCGGCGCCGGCGGCAACTTGGTCATGAACTCCTGTGTGCGCGAGTCGTAGTTCAAGTGCACGCAGATGATCTTGGTGGGCTCAACGGGTGGGAGGTGGAGTGCGTCCGCGATGGCCACAACGCGGCCATCACCGGCGACGAGGGAATCGCCTTCACGCACCACCTGGCAGGGGTACCCGTCGAGCAGGATCCTGCGGTACTCGGTCATGCAGCCGCCTTCTGGCCGGTCCATCCTGGTGCGGGACGCTCGAACCACACGTGCACCTGTCCGGTGCCCACTGAGTTCTCATACTCACTGTAGAGCTCCCCGGGGGCGATCACGTCCCCTTCACCGAGTGCACCCATCATCATCAAGTAGTGGGCGAAGCGCGCCTCAGGCTTGTACGTCAGGAACTCCGGCATCGTCTCGATGACGCGACGGTGGTCGCCCTGTGCGAACCATTCGAGACGCTCGAGATCCGCCGCGTACGCCTCCGGCGTGAAGATGTGCTTGGGGTCGCTGGCCTCGTGGTCCCGGATCTCGCGCAGAGGCCAGAACGTATGCGACATCGCACCCGAGGCGAGGAGAAGAACCTTGCGATCCGTCTGTGCGATCGCCTCCTTGATGGCGCGTCCCGCACGCAGGAAGTCCTCGGTATCACCGGTCTGGCAGACGCTGACGGATAGCCAGCGCTTATCCGGCAATCCCCGACCCAGGAAATCCCAGAGGTTGATCGTGGCGTAGAAGATGGGGAGGTAGGGGTCGTCGATCGCGGTCATCCAGGTACCGGCGCCCGGTCCGGCCGCGGCAATCGCATGAGCCAGCTCCGGATCCCCTGGGAAGTCGAAGGGGATGCGGCACATACCGCGAGGAAGTTCCTCGGAGGTGAACAGTCCGGCACGGCGATCCTGCGCCGTGACCACGAACTCAACTGTCGTGGCCCAGTGCGAGTCGAGCACGATGACGGTGTCGTAGTCGAGGGTCTCGAACTTGTCTGCGCGGAGCTTGCGCAAGCCGGGAACCAGGGAAATCTCCTTGCCCTCGTTGATCTCCTTACGAATCTCCTCCGGCAGCATGATGGTGGGCACGTGCGCCAATAGCGCAGCCCCGACGACCTCGCCCATGACTACTCCTTCCAGCCGTTCGGTGAATACACGGTGTTCTTGACGTCTGCGTAGAAGTCGAAGGACCAGAGCCCACCCTCGCGGCCGATACCGGACTTCTTCGATCCGCCGAAGGGGGCTGCGAGATCGCGGACGAAGAAGCAGTTCACCCAAATGGTGCCGGCGACGAGGTGGGCGCAAAAGCGCTCGGCCCGTTCGCGACTTCCCGTCACCACGCACGCGGCCAGTCCGAACTCGGTGCCATTCGCGAGAGCGAGTCCCTCCTCGTCGGAGGCGAAGGTCTGCATCGTGAGCACCGGTCCGAAGACCTCCTGGGTGAGGATCTCGCTCCCCGCGGGGGCATCGACGATCAACGTGGGCGTGAAGTAGTGACTCCCGATGGCGGAGTTCACCTCGCCGCCGTAGGCGACAGTTGCTCCAGCAGCTTTGGCACGGTCCACGAAGCCCTGGATGCGCTCGATGTGCGCGAGATGGATGTTCGGACCGATCTGAGTGGACTCGTCGCGGGGATCCCCTTGGCGGATCTGCGCAGCGCGCTCGGCGAAGCGCTGGGCGAATTCCTCGGCGATTCCGGTCTGTACGAGCAGGCGGGTTCCCGCCAGGCATACCTGACCGGCGTTGTCGTATTGCTCGATGGCGAGGTCGACGGCGAGATCGAGGTCGGCATCGTCGAGGATCACCGTGGGGCTCTTGCCACCGAGTTCGAAGGAACAGGGGATCAGGTTTTCCGCGGCATTGCGCGCGATGACCTTCGCCGTCGGCACGGACCCGGTGAAGCAGATGCGGGAGACGTCGGGATTCCGGGTGAGTGGTGCACCCGCCTCGGGGCCGAATCCTTGGACCACGTTGAACACGCCCGCAGGGAGGCCGGCCTCGTGGGCGAGATCAGCGAAGTAGGACGCGGTGAGCGGCGCCCACTCCGGTGGCTTCAGCACCACGGTGTCACCGGAAGCGAGTGCGGGTCCGATGCGCCAGGTGGCGAGCATCAGCGGCGCGTTCCACGGAGTGATGATCACTGTGGGTCCGGACGGATCCCAGGACACGTGGTTTTCATGCCCACGCGTCTCCCAGACCGGGTGGTGCAGGTCATTGATGGCGTAGTCCGCGAAGAAGCGGATATTCATCACCACTCGTGGCATGACCCCGCGCAGGTGGGAGCGCAGCAGTGAACCGTTGTCGAGAGTCTCGATATTCGCGAGTTGCTCGATGTGCGCCTCGACGTTGTCTGCGACCGCATGCAGGATCGCTCCACGCTCCCGTGGGGTGAGCCGAGCCCAGGCCGGGAAGGCATCCTTCGCGGCCGCGACGGCGGCATCGGCCTCTTCGGTTCCCCCGCGGCTGATTTCCCCGAGGATCGCACCGTCCACAGGGGAGACGTCGGTGAACGTCTCCGCGGATGCCACACGCCGACCGCCGATCCAGTGGCGGGTGTCGACCTCGACACCGGCGATGGTGATCGTGCTCATACCTGCCCTCACACGCGGATGGGAACCGTTTGGACCCTAACGGATTATCGGGCCGGCGTCACCCGGTTGGCAACTAGGCCCGGCGCCGCCCGGGACGCACATCCTCCTCCTGCTCCACGGCGCGGATCAGGTCGCGCAGCACCGAGGTGGCCTGCTGCTTGCGGGTTCGGTCGAGGTGGCGGGAGACGTGGCGCTCCTGGGTATTGAACTCTGGGAAGAGCCGTTTCATCAGGCGACGCCCGGAGGGGGTGAGCTCGACCAGGACCAGCCGACCGTCCCTCTTATCTCGGCTGCGCGTCACCAGGCCCCGCCCCTCCAAGGTGGTGAGCACCCCGCTCAAGGTCGCCTTCGAGAATCCGGCCTCGGCGGCGATCTCCCGGGTCTCGATCGGCTCCCAAATCCAGGTGACCCACAGGACGACGAAGGCCGTCCAGGTGAGCTCGGACTTAGCGAGCACCGTGCGCTCCAGGTGGTTACGGACCGCGTTCGCCGCGCGGAAGAGGTTGGAGGCGACGGCCATGGCGTCGAAATCCAGATCCATGCCACCGAGGCGCGCGGCGACGGCCGACTCGGTCTCGCTCAACGTGTGCTGGCCGGCCATGTCACCTCCTGCCCGAAGCCCTCACCGTAGCCCAGATCCCGGAAGTGCTTGCCTGGAACGTTCGGATACATAATGATTTGGACCCGAACGACTTCTCGGAGGAGGACCCATGGCCACGACGACAGCGATCACCCTCGCGAATCTCGACCTGTTCGCGGACGGTGCGCCCTGGGGAGTCTTCGACGAACTCCGGGCCAACGACCCTGTTTCGTGGAATGAGGAGGAGTCACCCAATCGCGGGTTCTGGGCAGTGACGCGTTACCACGACATCGTCGAGGTGCTCCGCAACACGGAGATCTTCTCCAGCGAGGTCGGTGCGGTGAACCTCGAGGAACTCGATGCGAGCCAGATCGAAATCCGTAAGTCGATGCTCGAGACCGACGGCGCTCGCCATCGTGCGCTCCGTAAGTTGCTCCAGCACCAATTCACTCCGCGCTCCT
>JBEIHR010000046.1:0-14463 GCA_040381195.1 Rubricoccaceae bacterium | reverse complement strand
TGGGGGGCTCGGACACGCCAGCACAGTAACGAAGGGAGATTCGTGGATACGGCAGAGCGCATGGTGGCATCGGTCGCCGCGCTCGTCCGATGCGAGTCACCGACGGAGGACCTCGCCGCATGCGAGCGGGTGTGCGGCGTTGCCGTGGAGCAGATGGCGCAGTGGCTACCCGAGCCTGCGCACCTGGGTGTCTACGGGGGTCGCCCCTATGTGCGGTGGGGTGCAGAGCACCCCGAGGTGCTCCTCCTAGGTCACCTCGACACCGTCTGGCCCATGGGAACAGTGGAGCGTCTGCCCTGGCGAGTCGAGGGGGACACCATGCGTGGCCCCGGAGTCTTCGACATGAAGACGGGCGTGGTGCAGGGCTGGGCGGCACTCGCGTCGCTGCCCGGGGTCAGCGCGCGCGTCGGGATGCTGCTGACAACGGACGAAGAGACCGGATCGGCTAACTCGCGACCCTTGATCGCGGATGCGATCCGCGATGCCCGCGCCGTCCTGGTTCTCGAACCCGCGCTGGGTTCCTCGGTGAAGATCGCGCGCAAGGGAACGAGTTGGTACGTCCTCACGTTCCACGGTCGCGCGGCCCATGCCGGACTCGATCCCGAGCGCGGCGTGAACGCTGCGGTGGAGGCGGCACTGCTCACCATCGCCTGCCGCGCCTGGGCGGATCCCGCCGTAGGGACCACCGTGACACCGACCGTGCTGGCGGCGGGCACAACGAGCAATACCGTGCCCGCCGAGGCACGCCTCACCATCGACGTGCGGGCATGGACGGCTGCAGAACAGCAGCGTGTGGACCGACTCATCCGCGCGTGGACGTTGGAACATCCCGAAGCCGACTGGAGCATCGCCGGCGGTATCGATCGACCCGCGCTCGAGGAGTCGATGAGCGCGGACCTGTTCGCGCGCGCAGTGCGCGCTGCCGAGGCACTCGGGTTCCCGCCCCTCGAGGGAGCCGCCGTCGGGGGTGCCAGCGACGGCAATCTCACCGCGGCGGCCGGAGTCCCCACCCTCGATGGGCTGGGGGCGATCGGCGATGGTGCTCACGCGGACCACGAACATGCCTCAATCACGGGCATGACGCAGCGTGCGGCAGTGCTCGCCGCTCTGATCTCAGATGTTCTGGAGGCTGGCGATGGCTGACGGTCCCCTGATCGTGCAGAGTGACAAGACCCTCCTCCTCGAGGTGGATCACGCCACCTCCGACGAGTGCCGCAAGGCGATCGCCCCCTTCGCCGAACTCGAGCGCGCACCAGAGCACATCCACACCTATCGGCTCACACCGCTCGGATTGTGGAATGCCCGCGCCGCGGGTCACGACGCCGAGCAGGTGGTCGACACCCTGCTGCGGTACTCGCGCTACCCCGTGCCGCACGGCTTGCTCATCGACGTGGCCGAGACCATGGCGCGCTACGGACGCCTGCAACTGGCCAACGACCCGGCCCACGGGCTGGTCCTCCAAGCGATCGACGTTGCCGTCCTCGAAGAAGTGCTCCGCAGCAAGAAGATCGCGCCGATGCTGGGAGCACGGATCGACGAGACCACGGTCCTGGTGCACCCGAGCGAGCGCGGCCACGTCAAGCAGGCCCTACTGAAACTCGGCTGGCCAGCAGAAGACATCGCAGGTTACGTCGACGGTGAGCGCCATGCGATCGGGCTGGATACGACGAACTGGCAGCCGCGCAGTTACCAGACCGAAGCTGCCGAGGGGTTCTGGCACGGCGGATCCGGAGTGGTCGTCCTCCCCTGCGGTGCGGGCAAGACGATCGTCGGTGCACTGGCGATGTCGCTGGCTCAAGCGACCACGTTGATCCTGGTGACCAACACGGTCGCAGCGCGGCAATGGCGCAGCGAACTCCTTCGCCGCACGACGCTGACCGAGGAGGAGATCGGGGAATACTCCGGGGCCAAGAAGGAGATCCGCCCGGTCACGATCGCCACCTACCAGGTGATGACCACCAAGCGTCAAGGGATCTACCCCCACCTCGACGTCTTCGACACCCGCGACTGGGGATTGATCATCTACGACGAGGTGCATCTTCTCCCCGCTCCCATTTTCCGATTCACCGCAGACATCCAGAGCCGTCGTCGACTGGGTCTCACCGCGACACTCGTTCGCGAGGATGGCCGCGAATCAGACGTGTTCTCCCTCATCGGACCCAAGCGCTACGACGCACCCTGGAAGGACATCGAAGCCCAGGGCTACATCGCCCCGGCCGAATGCACCGAGGTGCGCGTGACACTTCCCGAGGCTGATCGCATGGCCTACTCCGTCGCAGAGCAGGAGGATCGCTATCGCTTGGCGGCCGCCGCTGAACAGAAGATTCCCGTCGTCGACGCGATCATCGAGCACCACGCGGGAGACCAGGTGCTCGTGATCGGACAATTCCTGGATCAACTCGCCGAGCTCGGAGAACACCTGGGCGCACCGGTGATCACCGGTGACACCTCGATTCGGGAGCGCGAGCGACTGTTCGAGGCGTTCCGGCGCAGCGAGGTTCGCGTGCTGGTGGTCAGCAAGGTCGCAAATTTCTCGATCGACCTTCCCGAGGCCGCGGTGGCGATCCAGGTGAGCGGATCCTTTGGATCGCGCCAGGAGGAGGCACAGCGACTCGGACGCATCCTGCGACCCAAGGGAGACGGACGCACCGCGCACTTCTACTCGGTCGTCACACGTGATACCAACGACGCGGACTTCGCCCAGCACCGGCAGCGTTTCCTCGCCGAACAGGGGTACGCGTACCACATCGTCGACGCCGACGACGTGCTCGCGTGGGGATCCCGTTAGGCGGGCCGTACCTCGAGTAGCGCATCGACGTCGACCATGAAGTCATCGACCGCACCGATCCCCGGGAACGGGATGTGGACGGCGCCGAAACTCGCCGAGCCGGTGAGTTCGATCGTTGTACTGGACACAGGCGGCGTGACCGAAAGGTGGATCGTGACATCCATCGTTCCCGCCTGCGCCTGACCGGAGACGCCGAAGGCGCTCTCGGCCCAGGGACCCGAACCGGAGTAGACCAGGTCGTGCACCCGGTAGCCGGCGAGCATGGCGCGCGCGGCCTGCTCGGTGAAGAAGTTTCCCGTCGAGATGCGATCCAACGCGATGACCAGGTCCAGGGTCGCGCGCGCGTCGCCGATCACGAGGCGGCCGGAGCGCACCGGGGCCCGGACGTCGAGGTTCATCAGCCCCTGGCTCCCACTGCGCAGCCGGACATCGCCGCTATCCATCGGGCCGATCGTCCACTCACCGCTCACCGGGCTCATGCACTGAGTGTGCCAAAGGGGTCGCGCGTTCCATCTGCACGGCATGATGCGGCCATGGCTCGCCGCTTCTACCCACCAGAACGCCTCGGGGCGCTGACCGACGGAGTCTTCGCGATCGCCTTGACCCTCTTGGTCCTGGAGCTGAAACTCCCCGACCCCGTTCCCGTCGGAGTCTCACTCACACAGGTCCTCGTTGAGGACTGGCACCCGTTCTTCGGCTGGGTGATCAGCTTCGTCGTGCTCGCACGGCTATGGATGATTCAGCACGACACCGCATCCTCGATACGGCGATGCTCATCACGCACGGTGCTCATCAACTTCATCTTCCTGGCCACGATCTCCCTGATCCCCTTCACCGCCCACCTCGTGGGCGTCTACGAGCTGGACGAGCCGCTCGCCCTCCAACTCTTCGCACTTCTCATCGCCGTCAACTCGATCGTCCTCGGGTGGTTCGTCTGGAGCGCTGAGAGGGACAACGGCGGCGTAGGCGGACGGTCACGGCAGGTGATCCATCACCTGGCGGTCGTCCCGGTCATCGCCGTCATCACGATGGTCGTGGCAGCGTTCAGCCCGGGATGGACGCTCCTCATCTGGGGTATCGAGAGCATCGCTGTCATCATCGTGTTGGTGACATCGGGGGGAACGCGCGAATGACGAAGGGCGACCCCTCCCGGGGCCGCCCTTCGTAACAACCGTGGACTACTAGAAGTCCATTCCACCCATATCGCCGCCACCGGCCGGCATCGCGGGAGCCTTCTCGGGCTTGTCCGCGACGACAACCTCGGTGGTGAGGAACAGGCCGGCGATCGATGCTGCGTTCTGCAGCGCCGAGCGGGTGACCTTGGCGGGATCGATGATCCCCTCCTTGATCATGTCGACGTAGGTGCCGTTGGAGGCATCCAGGCCCTGTCCGGCCGGAAGCTCGCGCACCTTCTCGACGACGACTCCACCCTCGAGACCTGCGTTCTCCGCGATCTGCTTGAGCGGGGCGTTCACCGCGACGCGCACGATGTTGGCACCGACGGCCTGATCCTCTTCGAGGTTCAGCTTGTCGATCTTCGGAGCAGCGAGCTTCATCGCCTGGATGAGGGCCACGCCACCACCGGGCACGATGCCCTCCTCAACGGCCGCCTTCGCGTTGCGCACGGCGTCCTCGATGCGGTGCTTGCGCTCCTTGAGTTCGACCTCCGTCGCAGCGCCAACCTTGATAACCGCAACACCGCCGGCCAGCTTGGCCAGACGCTCCTGCAGCTTCTCCCGGTCGTAGTCGCTGTCGGACTTCTCGATCTCCGCGCGGATCTGGTTGACGCGACCCTTGATCTGCTCCGCGTCACCTGCACCCTCGACGATCGTGGTCTCGTCCTTGGTCACGACGACCTTGCGCGCACGGCCCAGCAGGTCGATGGAGGTGTTCTCGAGCTTGAGACCCACCTCTTCGCTGATGACCTGGCCACCGGTCAGGATCGCGATGTCCTGCAGCATGGCCTTGCGGCGATCGCCGAATCCGGGAGCCTTGACGGCCACCGAACGGAAGGTGCCACGGATCTTGTTGACCACGAGGGTCGCGAGCGCCTCACCCTCCACGTCCTCGGCGATGATGGCCAGCGGCTTACCGCTCTGCATCACCTTCTCGAGCACGGGGACGAGATCCTTCACCGAGGAGATCTTGGAGTTCACGATGAGGATGTAGGGATCCTCGAGCTCGGCCTCCATGCGCTCGGCGTCGGTGACGAAGTACGGCGAGATGTAGCCCTTGTCGAAGCGCATACCCTCGGTGAGCGCGAGCTCGAGGCCGAAGGTGTTGCTCTCCTCGACGGTGATGACGCCTTCCTTGCCGACCTTGTCCATCGCCTCGGCGATGAGGTTGCCGACCTCCTGGTCACCACCGGCCGAGATGGCGGCGGTAGAAGCGATCTGCTCCTTGGTCTCGACGTCCTTGGCCATCGCGAGGAGTTCCTCGCTGACCAGGTCGACGGCCTTCTCGATACCGCGCTTGAGGCCCATCGGGTTCGCACCCGCGGCCACGTTGCGCAGACCCTCGCGGACGAGCGCCTGGGCGAGCACGGTGGCGGTGGTGGTTCCGTCGCCAGCGACGTCGTCGGTCTTCTTGGCGACTTCCTTGACCAGCTCAGCGCCGATCTTCTCGTACGGATCCTCGAGATCGATCTCCTTGGCGATAGAGACGCCATCGTTGGTGATCGTGGGGGCACCCCACTTCTTCTCGAGAACGACGTTGCGGCCCTTCGGGCCCAGGGTGACCTTGACGGCGTCTGCGAGCACGTTCATGCCGCGCTCGAGGGAACGCCGGGCCTCCTCGTCGAATGCAATGATTTTTGCCATGGGGGTGGTTCCTCCCGGAACGTCATGCGGAAAGTTGTCACTCTCAGGGGGAGAGTGCTAATCCAAAGTTAGCACTCGGCACCGGTGAGTGCAAATTCCTATCCCCCGAGGGCCCGGACCCTCTTCTGGGCGGCCGCGAAGGCCTCAGCGGCGGGGGTGGCCCCCGGACCGCGCGTGGAATCACGCCAGGCCTCGCCCAGTGCCGCCTGGGCCTGCCCCCACTGCGGGATATTCGGGTAGGCCACCGCTGCGGATCCGGCGGCCCCGAAGGCCACCAGAACCCGATCGGCCACCCGCGCGGCCGCTGCGATGTTGGCGGGGAGGCCGATGCGGGTGGACGCAGCCGCGAAGGCGGCCTGGCCCTCCGCGGAAGCCGCCACCTGGGTCACGAGCGCGGTGGCCGCCGGGAGGACCCGGTGCTGGCGCGCGAACGGGGTGACGGCGAATCCCCAGGACCGCACGAGCGGTGCCGGGGTAGCCCGCTTGACGATCGGTGGGACCGCGGTGACCCGATAGCGGAAGGTGACCGTGCGCAACGTCGGGATGTCCTCGGGACTCGCGAGCCAGAACGGCGCCTGCCCGGCCACGAACGCCTCACGAGCACGCTCCGCCGTCAGTCCCGAGTCCAAGAGCCCGGACTCATTCCAGGTATCGATGCGCTGCGAGTTCTCCCGGAACTGCTTGTTGTCGATTCCGACCTTCGTCGGATCGAGGCTGCCCGCCGCGTTGGTCCCGAAGGCGAATCCACCGAGACCGCTGAAGAGCGGGTAGGTGGTTTCGGCATTCCCCCTCTCCCCCTGGGCCAGAGCGAAGGGCACGGTGACCCTGCCCTCGGCCTTCAGTTGGAGGGCGGCACGGGAGAGCTTGGCGAACGTCTCGGGCGCTGCCGGGACCAGATCGGCGTTCGTGATGAGCGCCAGATTCTGTCGTTGCATGGGGATCCCGTAGTTCCCAAATCCGTAGCGGAAACCGTCGACAGCGGCCGGCACCAGGCCCTTGGTGATCTGGGGCGGGATGGTGAGTGGTTCGATCAACGTCGCGGCGGCCAGAGCTGCTGTCTGGGAGTTCTCGATCAAGATGATGTCCGGCGCGTCCGCCGGATCCACGCTGCGCAGCAGTTCCGCCACCGTGGACATGTCCCGTGCGCGCACTCGGACCTCGCGCCCATTGATTCCATTGGCGAACAGCGCCTTCGTGGCCGCGCGCATCGAGGAGTCCACCCACACAACCACCGGCTTCTTCGCGGCCTGGGCGGGCAGAGCGCCGGGGACGCTCGCCACCGTCAGAGCAAGGAGTGCCCCCAGGAGAATCCGTGCGGTACGCATCCCCACATTGCTACCACGAACCGGGGGCTCGTGGGGCGGATCAGCGCGCGTCTGCCCGCTTGTCCGAGCGGGCCCGCTGACGGGCCGCACGCATGCGCCGGAGACGCTTGACCAACATCGGGTCGAAGGCCAGGGCTTCCTGGGTGTCGATCAAGGAATTCACGATCTGGTAGTACCGCGTGGCACTCATATCGAAGAGGTCGCGGATGGCCTGCTCCTTAGCCCCGGCGTACTTCCACCATTGCCGCTCGAATTCCAGGATCCGCTGATCGCGCTCGCCGAGTCCGCAGGACTCATCGTTGCTGCGGGCCAACTCCACGGTCAGTTCCTCCACGTATAGGTCGAGCGATGCGGGCTCGGGGAAGCGTTCGTCATCGTACGTGGTGAATTCCATCGATGTCACTTACCCCTCCCCCCGTGTCCCGGCCCATCATGCACCCGATCTCCGGGCACGGATCAACACCCAGGAGAACGCGTAGCCGAGACCGTTGGTCGCCCAGTGGAGCCCCATCGGCGCGATCACACTCCCCGACACGATGCGCATCAGCGTGAATACCGCACCGGCGATTGTCGTGGTGAGCACACTGGCCAGGATCGCCAGGATGTTTCCGCGTCGTCCTTGACCAACGACGGACCCGAGGGCCGGGTTCTGCTCGTGGGTCCCGACACTTGGCAGCACATGCCAGATGCCGAACAGGAGTGCGGAGATGACGATCGCCGTCACGACACCGAACCGCCGGGCAAGCATCGAGAACAGCACGGCTCGGAATGCGATCTCCTCGAAGAGCACCGTGCCGAACGGAACCTCGATCAACGCCTGGAAGACCAGGCGGCCTGCGGACAATTCCCGGATCCGCTCGTCATGGAACGCACGTCGCGTCTTCTTGAAGACCGACCCGATGACGTAGACCGCTGTCACGACACCGATCGAGATCGCGGCCCAGATGAGTCCCGGCAGGAGGAAGGTGAAACCCAGGCCCATGTCCTGCAGGGAGTTCCCATCGAGCAGGCCAATCGCCAGGAACAGCACCGACCCGGCGATCGCCCACAGGAAATAGTGGGACTGGGGTGCCAGGCGATTGTTGACGACATTGACGAGGATGAGGGCCAGGATCACGACGAGGAGAGGCCACCACGGCAGCCCCGGCTGCAGTTCGGGTACGTGCCAACCGAACATCCCTGCTCCACTTCCGAGGTTCCTGGCAGTCTAGGTAGCCATGGAGGACCGTTCCGTCTTCGACCTGGTGGCCTCCCACGCCCCCCGTCCCCTGCAGTACGGCGAGCATCCCGATCAGGTCATAGACGCCTACAGCGAGCATCGACCATCGGAGCACCCGGTGGCACTCCTGCACGGCGGTTATTGGCGTCCGGAGTTCGATCGCAGCTACCTGCGCCCCCTCGCCGAGCACCTCGCCGAGTACGTCACCGTCTACAACATCGAGTACCGACGGGTGCCGGGGCATCCCACGTGGCAGATCGACGACGTGTGCTCCGCCCTCGCCCACATCGCATCCCAGGGACCACCACCCGTCGTGATCGGTCACTCCGCTGGTGGGCACCTCGCCCTTGTCGCTGCGATCCACCGGCCCGAGGTGATGCGCGCGTGCCTGGCGATCGCACCGATCACGGACCTGTGCGCGGCCGAGGTATCCGATGCCGACGACGGTGCTGTCACCGCGTTCCTCGGCTCACCGGCCCTCGAGCACCCCGACCTCGATCCGGCCCGACTACCGCGGCCCGATGTCGACTACGTGGTCATGCACGGCACACGCGACATTCGAGTTCCCGTGGCCATGTCCGAGGACTATGGCGCAACGACGACGCAGGATGTCGGTCACTTTGAGTGGGTGGATCCGCACACGAGCGCGGGCACGCTCATCATCGATCAGGCACTGCTGTGGGCGGCGCCTGCACCGTAGGCGAGGAGATCGAGGACAGGACGAGGGAACTCTCCGGAGTACCGTGGGTTGCAAGTCGGTCGATCAGCCTGCCGAACGCAGCCATCGACTCGCAGACAACGGTCAGCTCGCAACACTCATCCCCGGTAAGCCGATCGATCCGGAGAACTTCGGGCCACGTCGGAACGTCGGGGTCATCGAGGATGCATGTTGGTCCGTAACACGTCATGCGGACCAAAGCGCGCACGTCCCAGCCCAACCGGGTCGGATCGACCTCCGCCGTATATCCGGTGATGACACCATCACGCTCCATCCGTCGGATGCGCTCCGCGGCGGTCGGCGTGGAAATGTGGACGCGACGGCCGATCTCGCTATAGGACAGCCGGGCATCGGACTGCAACTCACGCAGGATCGCGTGGTCGACTGCATCCAAGGAGACCTTCATCCTCGCCTCCCTTCCGTTCGGCAAGGGTATCTGGCAGGGTCGGCGCGTGATCGACGCTTCCCGGGCCGCTGCAGCGCACCGTGACGCCGAGCTCGACCGGCCGATCGCACGCGATCGTTTCCACCTCATGCCGAGCCCGATCCCAGGCGAAAAGCACACGGTCTACCTGGTGGGGAACTCCCTCGGGCTGATGCCCATCGGCGCACGTGAGGACATGAACGCCGACCTCGACGCGTGGCAGAACCTGGCGGTGCGCGGTCACTCGCACGGGGAGCGACCCTGGATGGCCTACCCGCAGCAACTCAGCGGCCCGAGTGCGCGCGTGGTGGGAGCGCTGCCCGAGGAAGTCGTGGTGATGAACGGCCTGACCATCAATCTCCATTTGCTGCTCACCAGCTTCTACCGACCCGCCGGATCGCGCACCACGATCGTGATCGAGGACTACGCCTTCAGCTCCGACTCGTATGCGGTGCGCTCCCACGTAGCGGCGCGGGGTCTCGATCCGGATGTCCATGTTCTGCGCCTGCAACCGCGCCCCGGCGAGGACTCCCTGCGCACCGAAGATGTGATCGCCACTCTGCGCGAGCACGGCGACTCGATCTCCACCGTCCTGCTCGGTGCGGTCAACTACCTCAGCGGCGAACTGATGGACGTGCCGGCGATCACCCGCACCACGCACGACATCGGAGCAATCGCCGGGTGGGACCTCGCGCATGCGGCGGGGAATGTTCCACTCCGTCTGCACGACTGGAATGTGGACTTCGCCGCGTGGTGCAGCTACAAGTACCTGAACTCCGGGCCCGGTTCCGTCTCAGGGGCATTCATCCATGAGCGCCACCTCGGTGATTCCACGATTCCTCGATTCGACGGCTGGTGGGGTAACCGCCCCGAGACGCGGTTCCGCATGGATCCGATCATCGACCCGTGGACCACGGCGGAAGCGTGGTCGGTGTCCTGCTCCCCCGTCTTCATCATGAGTCCAGCACTCACGTCCCTCCGGATCTTCGACGAGATCGGGATGGAGCGGTTGCGTGCCCGCAGCCTCGAATTGACCGAGTACCTCTTCACCCTGCTCGACGTCGCGGCGGGTGGCGTGGACGTGCAGGCCATCACCCCCCGCGACCCGGACCACCACGGTGCGCAGGTCTCCATTCGCGTGCCCGTGGAACCGTTCGCCCTCATCGAATCTATGTACTCGACCCACGGGGTTCTAGGCGATGCACGCAATCCCGACGTCATCCGGCTGGCACCGGCACCGCTCTACAACACCTTCGAGGACGTGTGGCGGGGGGTTGACGCGCTCTCCCGCTGCCTGGGGGGACCGGGTCTCGCCTAGGACGGCGTGCGGGAGAATGCACTCTTCGCCCCTGTAGCTCAGTGGTAGAGCAACCGCCTTGTAAGCGGTAGGTCGTCAGTTCAATCCTGACCGGGGGCTCCACACGGTCATGACCGACCACGGAGATGCAATCACGCATGTGACCAGGTCCTGACCATCCATCGGCGTCTCCGGCGGCGAGTGGTGCAGGACCATGCTGGAGTGAGCATCCCGCGCCCGAGCATCCGCACCGTCGTCCCCGCAGCGAGTGTCGTGGTCTGCGCCGTACTTGCATTGGGTTCGGTCACCGTGCGAGCGCCTGCCGCGTCGGCCGGCGATCAGATCAAGGCCTGCGTCGATCGTCAAGACGGGACGATCCGCGTGGTTCTCGCCAGCCGCAAGTGCCGCGCGGGCGAGCGCTCAGTGTCGCTCTCGAATACCACGACCACGGTGACCCCCACTCTTCGCAACGGTGCCGGTGCTCCGCCCCCTTCCCTCGGGGTCGATGGTGACTTCTATATCGACACCACGTCCTACGTCATCTACGGTCCACGCTCCGTGGGCGCCTGGGGGGCAGGGCAGCGACTCACCGGCCCTGCGGGTCCCAGCGGCGCGACCGGACCCACGGGTGCCACGGGCGCGACCGGTGCGACGGGTGCGACGGGACCGACGGGACCGACGGGTGCGACGGGACCAGCAGGAGCAACCGGTGCCACGGGCTCAACAGGTGGTTTCGGGGCCTACGGAAGTTTCTACGACACGGCCACCTTGACCCTTACCAGCGCCGGTACCGCATATGTCGTTCCCCTGGACACCACCGACTTCTCCAGCGGGGTCTCCATCGTCGATGGCACCAAGATCACGATGTCCAGTGCCGGAAAGTACAACATTGCCTTCTCCATGCAGCTACTCAACGCCGCCACCGCGGGAAGGATCGTCACTATTTGGCTGAGCAAGAACGGGACTACTCCTGATAGGTGGGTCACCTGGACGTCCACGGATGTCTACGTGGGCTCTGCGACCGATTCCGAACGCCAGGTTTCGGCCTGGAACCTCTTCGTCGACGCCGCGGCGGGTGACTCCTACAGCCTGATGATCGCCACGAATGGCACTGGCGTTTCGGTCCTTGCGGGGAACTCCGCGAATTCGTCTCCAGCAGGAATTCCCGCTGTACCTTCCACGATCGTCACCGTCAATCAGGTTGGCTGAGGTTCACGCCCACGGGAGTAGCGTGCCGTGGTAGCGCGCTGCGCGCAGGTCACCGGAGCGCGCGTGCCCCTCGAAGGATTCGACCCGGCTCGCACGTGCCGCGAGTTCACCGAGAGCCGCGCTGGACGCGGGATCCCGCACCTCCTGGTACGTCACCGTCTTGAGGAACTTGCCTACCCAGAGGCCACCGGTATAGCGAGCGGCCTTGCGAGTCGGCAATGTGTGATTCGTTCCAATCACCTTGTCTCCGTAGGTGACGCATGTGCCGTCTCCGAGGAAGAGGGCTCCGTAGTTGCGCATGGCGGCGAGGGCCTCACGGGGATTGGAGGTGAGCACTTGCACGTGCTCACTGGCGAAGTCGTCGGCCAATGCATAGGCCGCCTCCAGGGAGTCCACCAGGTGGATCTCACCGTGGTCGCGCCATGCGGGTTCGGCATTCGCCCGCGTCGGCATCCCCGGGAGGAGCCGCTCGATGTGTTCGGCAGTCTTCTGAGCCACATCCACGGACGTCGTGATCAGCACCGCTGGGGAATCCGGGCCGTGCTCGGCCTGGCTGAGCAGGTCGACGGCCACTGTGAAGGGATCGGCGTTGTCGTCGGCGATGATCAGTGTCTCCGTCGGCCCCGCGAACAGATCGATACCGACTTCACCGAACAGCTGGCGCTTCGCTTCAGCTACATACGCGTTTCCCGGCCCCGTAATGATGTCGACGCGGCCGATCGACTCGGTTCCGATCGCCATCGCAGCGACGGCCTGGACTCCGCCGAGGATTAGGATCTCGTCAGCCCCGGCATACGCCATCGCCGCGACACTCGCCGCGGGAATCTGGCCCTGCATCGGTGGCGTGCACGCGGTGACGCGCTCGACGCCGGCGACTTTGGCGGTGATGATCGTCATATGCGCGGATGCGACGAGGGGGTAGCGCCCACCAGGAACGTAGGCACCCGCCGCAGCGACCGGGATATTGCGTTGTCCAAGGAAGACACCGGGTGCGGTCTCTACTTCGAAGTCATGGAGGGACGCGCGTTGATGGGTGGCGAAGTTGCGCACGTTGGCCTGGGCGGTGCGGATGTCCTCCTGGACGTACGTCGGGACCGACGCCACGATCCGTTCGATGTCCTCGGCACTGAGACGGAAACTCTCCGGGTCCCAGGAATCGAAGGTCTGCGAGTAGTGGCGTACCGCCTCGTCACCGCGCTCACGGACATCTGCGATGACGGACGCAACGGTCTCGACGACATTCGGGTCCGGAGTGGTAGCCATCCGGACGTCCGCGGGCTTCTTGATCGTGGTTCCCACGTCGGTCACCTCCGAGGGTTAGTGCGCACTCAGTTCGTGGCGGCGAGGAACGCTTCGATCAACGGTCGATCAACTGTGCGTCGATCGGGATGCTCCGGATGCCATTGGACACCGACGACGAATGTCGAGCCCGGTACCTCACACACCTCGACCGTTCCATCCTCCGCGGTTCCCGTGATGCGCAGTGTCCCCGGATCCTTGACCGCCTGGTGATGGAAGGAGTTCACCGTTGCCTGATCGCCATAGATCGCGTGGATACGCGAACCTGGTTCGAACCGCGCGCCATGCTCCACGAAGGTCAGCGGGGCATCCTTGTGCGGGAGTTCGGTCACCTCGGGCATGTGCTGGTGGAGTGCCCCGCCGTGGGCCACCGCCATGATTTGGACCCCCCGGCAGATGCCCAACACGGGGAGTTCGGCGTCGAGGGCGGCGCGGTAGAGCGCGATCTCGGAGGAGTCACGTGTCTCGCGGGGCGAGTCCGCGGTCTCGTGCGGGGTTTCGCCGTAGAGACGCGCGTCGACATCCGCACCACCTGCGATCACGAGGCCGTCGATGCGGTCGATCACCTCGGTGGATGTTCCCGGCGGAAGCATCACGGGGGTGGCGCCGGCCTCCTGGAACAAATCGATGTACCAGCGCGGCAACACCGGTGCGGTGATGTCCCAGAGCCCCCACTTCGCAGGCTCCAGGTAGGTGGTGATTCCGATCAGCGCTGCCATGGGATCAGTGTGTCACCTGAGGCTAGGAGCGCGCCTCGTGGATGCGTTGCAGGACGATCGCGGCGGCCACCGAAGCGTTGAGTGACTCCTGCCCGGCGACCATCGGGATCATGACGCGCCAATCGCAGGTCTCCCCCACGAGACGTGACACTCCCGCACCCTCAGATCCGATGACGACCACGATGGGATCGATCCAGACATCGCGCGGTACATCGGCAAGGGCTGTCCCACCCTCGGCATCCAGGGCGACAGCCGTGAACCCACGCTTCTTCAGATCGGTGAGCGCGCGCGTGAGGTTGGTGACTTCCGCGACCGGTACGCGCGTCAGTGCACCCGCCGATGCCTTCCACGACGCAGCGGTGACCATGACCGAGCGACGGCTGGGAACCACGATGCCGCCCGCTCCGAAGGCCGCACCAGAACGCGCGATCGCACCGAGGTTACGGGTGTCGGTGACCCCGTCGAGGGCGATGAGAAGCGACGCACCCGCCACATCGTCCAGGCCCGCGTAGCGGTAGTCGGGAACGACGAGCAGAAGCCCTTGGTGCACTCCGCCGTCGGCGAGGGTGTCCATTTCGGAACGTGGCGCCTCGAGCAGCGGGATCCCGGACGACACCGCGAGCTCGATCGCCTCGCGCACGCGCTC
>JBEIHR010000045.1:0-15059 GCA_040381195.1 Rubricoccaceae bacterium | reverse complement strand
ACCCGTGGATCCGATCGACAGGACCGAATTACGTGAGGCGATCGAGAGCACGGAATCGTGAGACCGAAGCCCGCGTGTCAGCCGATTCCCCTCCATTCCCCCATTCTGGTCCTAGGCTGCGGCCGTGGACAACATGCGGATTGAGCCTCAGGCCCGCTCGATGACGGTCACAAAGGTCATTGCCATCATCGCTGCCCTCCTCACGGCCGGGTACATGCTCCCGTGGGCGATCGCCGCAGTCCGTGACGTTCCGCATTGGTCGGTGTTCTGGATCAATCTCCTCCTCGGCTGGACGATCATCGGCTGGATCGTCGCCCTCGTCATGTCTCTGCGCATGCAGCGTCAGGTCATCATCTACGAGTAGGCATGTTCCACCGGTACGTCGCACTCGGAGACAGCTTCACGGAGGGGCTGTCCGATGAGCGTCCCGATGGAACATTCCGCGGCTGGGCGGACATGGTGGCGTCCGGACTGGCACTCGAGAACCCGGAACTCGACTACCTGAATCTTGCGGTGCGCGGCAAGAAGTTGCGGCAGGTGGCAACAGAGCAAGAACCCCTCGCGGTCGAGTGGAATCCTGATCTCATCTCCATCGGCGCGGGCGCCAACGACATCATCCGCCTGTCCACAGACATCACCACACTGAATCGCCTGGCCCATGCGACGCTGGGGCGACTCACCGACTCGGGGGCCCGCGTCATCGTCTTCGCCGGATTCGATCCCCGGATCAGGATTCCGATGACTACGCGCTCGGGGGCCCGCGCGGAGGAGTTCAACCACGCACTTCGCCGCTCCGCCGACCACTTCGGGGCGACTCTGGTGGATCTCTGGGCTCTTCCGCGACTGTACGAAGACATGATGTGGGCACCGGACAAGATCCACCTGACGCCTGCTGGTCACGCGCTGATCGCCGACACCGTGCTCAGCCTCCTGGGAATTCCAAGCGACACAACTCCCCCGACACCTGACTCACCGACCGCCCCCGGGAGGTGGGAGGACACGCGCTGGTTCGTGCGCGACGTGATCCCATGGATGTACCGCGGTGTGATCGGACGCTCCTCGGGGGATGGACGGGAGCCCAAGTACCCCTACCCGGTGCGCCCGGGACGGTGGCGCACTGACATCCCTTCCGCAGGGTCGGCCGAGTTCACGGAGGGAACCACTCCGTAGTTCAATCCGTCGTCGACGCCTCGGACCGACCCTCCGGCTCCGAACGGGCGATCACCCGCATATAGAGGGGTGTCAACGCCGCGATGAGTGCGAGCACGATCCCGACCCCCAGCAATGTGGCGATCAGGCGCCACTTTCCCGTGTCGGCGACCGACGTCGACGTCCCTTCGAGAAGAACGACCGCGACGGTAATCGCCGTCGCGGTCACGCTGTAGTCCCACGGGCGGCCCATGGCGTAGAGGGCGAAACCGGCGAACGCCGCGCCCACGCAATAGAGAACCCATCCCTGGGGAATAGCCAGGGACACACCGAAGGCGATCGCGAATCCGACGATGGTGCCTCCAGCGCGCCGAAGTGATTTGCCCATCGCGTCGTGCAGCGACGGCTGGATGACGATGAGCGGAGTCATGATCAGCCACCCACCCGCGTGCCCCCAGCCCGCCAGCATGGTGATCGGGGTGGTGATCGCCGCCGCCAGACCCAGCATCAACGCGAAACCACGGGCACGCAGTCGGGGCACCGGTGTGGACGCTTTCGGCGACGAGCCCCGAGATAGAGCAGCGGCCACCAGAACCCCAAAGGTGACGGTCGCGGCGGTGGCAACGCCGAGGAGAAGAACGGGTCGATCCCCCGTGAGGACACTCGTCGGGGGCTCGGCGACGACGAAGGCCAGCGCAATCGGGGCGAGGATCAGCCCGCGCTGCCAGCCACGCATGGCTGTCAGGCCATAGGCGACGGAAGCCAGCACCATCACGGCGGTTGCCGCCGGCCACGAAACTGCCGCGGCATCCGCGAGCATGACACCGGCCGTCACAAACACCCCGGTCGCTGCCCCCACACGCCAGCCCAACATCGCCGTCGCGATGACCGCCGCGAGACCTGCGAGCCCCACCGTTCCGGCGTGGCTCAATCCGATCCGCTCCAACACCAGCCCGGGGACGATGAGCGTGATGTTGACCGTGACGAGCGCGACGACCAGCTTCCCGATCGCCCTGCTCCGCGCCACGGCCGGACGATAGACCGGTCAGAACCCGGACACAATCCATCTTTGGACAAGATCCACGACCTCACCTAGGGTCGGGGCGTGACCGAATCTGTCGAACTGCTGCGCGAGCACGGAGTCACCGTGACCGCGCAAAGGGTGGCGGTTCTGTCTGCGGTCTCCCGGCTTCCCCACTCCACCGCCGACGAGGTGGGGGAAGCTGCCCGCCGTGAGATCGGGTCGATCTCACGGCAGTCGGTCTACGACGCCCTCGGCGTGCTCGTCGACGCCGGCCTCGTCCGCCGGATCCAACCGATCGGCTCCGCTGCCCGCTACGAGGATCGCGTGGGAGACAACCATCACCACGTCATCTGCCGCGGGTGCGGAGCCCTCGCCGATGTCGACTGCGCGGTGGGCTCTGCCCCCTGCTTGACCGCATCGGACGATCGAGGATTCGTCATCGACGAGGCCGACGTGGCCTACTGGGGACGGTGCCCCGATTGCCAACTCACGTTTGATCAACGAATCACAGGAAGAGGTCAGAATGGCAAGTGAATCCAAGTGCCCGGTCACCCGCGGACTCGCGCAGGGTGGCACACAGAATGACGACTGGTGGCCGAATGCGCTGAACCTTCGCATCCTGCACCCGAATCCGCCAGCAACAAACCCGATGGGTGCCGACTTCGACTACGCGGCGGAGTGCGCCACGCTCGATCTCGCCGCGGTGAAGGTGGACCTGCGTGCATTGATGACCGATTCCCAGGATTGGTGGCCGGCCGACTACGGGCACTACGGGCCACTGTTCATCCGCATGGCTTGGCACGCGGCCGGCACCTACCGCACCAGCGATGGTCGCGGTGGAGGTGGCTCGGGCATGCAGCGCTTCGCCCCTCTGAACAGCTGGCCGGACAACGCGAACCTCGACAAGGCTCGTCGCCTGCTTTGGCCGGTCAAGCAGAAGTACGGGCGCGCGCTGTCCTGGGGTGACCTCTTCATCTTGACGGGCAACGTCGCGCTCGAGTCGATGGGTTTCCAGACCTTTGGCTACGGCGGAGGCCGCGCGGACGTGTATGAGCCTGACGCCACCTACTGGGGCACCGAGGCCGAGTGGCTCGGGGACGCCCGTTACTCGGGTGAGCGCGAGTTGGCCAACCCACTCGCAGCCGTCCAGATGGGCTTGATCTACGTCAACCCGGTGGGCCCCAACGGAGTTCCCGATCCCATGGCCTCGGCACGCGACATCCGCGAGACGTTCGCACGCATGGCGATGAACGACTACGAGACCGTCGCCCTCGTCGCCGGAGGTCACACCTTCGGCAAGATGCACGGTGCAGGCCCCGACTCCCTCCTCGATGAGCACCCTGAGCAGTTCGTGGGCCCCGATCCTGAAGCTGCGCCGATCTGGCAAATGGGTCTGGGCTGGAAGAACTCCCTGGGAACCGGTAACGGTGACTACACCATCTCGAGTGGACTCGAGGGCGCGTGGACGGCGACCCCGACCACCTGGGACATGAGCTACCTGGAGACCCTGTTCGGGTACGAGTGGGAGCTCACCACGAGCCCGGCGGGTGCGCAGCAGTGGATCCCGACGGATCCGGCTGCTGCGAGCCTGGTTCCCGATGCACATGACCCGAGCAAGCGACATGCACCGGTCATGACGACGGCGGATCTGGCACTGCGCTTCGATCCGATCTACGAGCCGATCGCGCGCAACTTCCTCGCGAATCCGGACGAATTCGCCGACGCCTTCGCGCGCGCGTGGTTCAAGCTCACGCACCGCGACATGGGTCCGAAGGTCCGCTACGTCGGCCCCGAGGTCCCCGCGGAGACGCTGATCTGGCAGGACCCCGTTCCTCCTGTGCAGCAGCCGCTCATCGGTGCGGCGGACATCGCCGAGTTGAAGAAGTCGCTGCTCGCAGCCCTGTCCACGGAGCAGTTGGTGTCCACCGCATGGGCATCTGCCGTGACGTTCCGTGGGACGGACAAGCGCGGTGGCGCGAACGGTGCTCGCATCCGCCTCGAACCGCAGCGGGGTTGGGAGGTCAATGATCCAGAGGAGCTCGCCAGCGTGCTGGCGGTGATCGAGGGCATCCAGGCCGCGTTCAACGCCAAGGGTGGGGCGCAGGTCTCGATCGCAGACCTCATCGTGCTCGGCGGTTGCGCTGCCATCGAGCAGGCGGCCGCGAAGGGCGGCCACCAGGTCGCGGTCCCCTTCACACCGGGACGCACGGACGCCACCCAGGAGTGGACCGACGTCGAGTCCTTTGCGGTGTTGGAGCCCACCCACGACGGGTTCCGCAACTTCCTCGGCAAGGGTCACGAGCAACCCGCGGAGAAACTGATGGTGGAGCGGGCGTGCCTGCTCACGCTGAGTGCCCCGGAAATGACCGTCCTGTGGGCCGGACTGCGCGCACTCAACGCCAACCACCGACAGTCACCCGATGGCGTCTTGACCGATCGCCCGGGCACGTTGACGAATGACGTCATCGTCAATCTGCTGGACATGGCGACCGAGTGGAAGCCGGTTGATGAAGATCAGCAGTACTTCCAGGGCAAGGACCGGGCGACCGGCGCGGTGAAGTGGACCGCGAGCCGTGTCGATCTGGTGTTCGGCTCGAACTCCGAGTTGCGGGCGATCGCCGAGGTCTATGGCGGCAGTGATGCCCACGCGAAGTTCGTGGAGGACTTCGCGGCAGCCTGGAACAAGGTGATGATGCTCGATCGATTCGAGCTGAAGCACTAGAGATAGCGCGTGCCAGTGAGGGGTCCCGACCGTGGTCGGGACCCCTCACGTATGTGCCACTGTGCGCGACCGCGATGCACCGGTTCCAGCACACGGGGGCACCTGTCCCCTGCTCCCGCAAGCGCAGACGGGAGCGGGGCAATCTAGGCGGTGCGGGCAATCGGGATGCGGTGGCTTTCCTCGCTTGGAGCCTTCAGTGGCACACACACTTCGAGGATCCCGTCGCGGTAGGAGGCCTTGATGTCCTCGTCACCCGCGCCGGCGGGGAGACTCAATGTGCGCATGAAGCGTCCGTAATAGAACTCCGAGCGGTGCCCGGCCTCATGGTGTTCCTCGCGCTTGCCTTCGATGGTCAGCATCCCGTCGGAGACGGTGATCTCGACATCCTTGTCCGGGTCGATACCCGGTAGTTCCGCACGAATGATGAAGTCGCCGTTCTTCGAGTACTCCTCCACTCGCATGGAATGCGGGAATCCCGTTCGCCAACTGAGGTCGCTGGGCACGAGTGCGTCGAGCCAGTCGGTCAAGCGCGGCCACACCTCGCGGGTACGCATCAGTGAGGATTCCGAAGTTGTCAGGGGGCCCATGCTGGTCCTTTCCTTTGGGAGCGATTTCCCCCAGCATGAAGCGCCCAACGGGGCGACGGGCGACCGAGAATGGTGGGTGACCGGGCAGTAGAGGGTCAGGCACCGATCGAGGAGCGAAGTGCACCGAGATCGAGGATGCCGTCCCCACAGCGTCCCTCCCCTTGATCGCAGGCACCCGGTGGGAAGGGACTGAGGAATCCCATGAGGCGCTCGCGCAGTTGCACCGGGCCTTCCGAGGGATGCGCCCGCACCAGCAGGGCGGCCGCGGCAGACACGCGCGCCGTAGCCGCACTCGAGCTTTGGTAGTAGCCGTAGCCGGGTTTACCCGGCTGATACCTACCCGTGTTGGTGGTCGTGAAGACGCCACCCTTGGCGCGCACCGTCATGTCGCCCCCCAGGGCGGAGAACGTGACCTCCTCCCCGAATCCCGACGTGGGTGTGCGATAGCCGTCACGACCGACAGACCCGACCACGATGACGTTCGTGCAATTCGCGGGCGTTTGAGCCGCGGTGTCCGCGCCGGTACTTCCCGCGGCAGCGACCACCAGCACACCCCGTTGAACCGCGGTGTCGATGGCAGTCTGCAAGGCCAGCGAGCACTTCGCGCTCGCACCACTCAGGGACAGGTTCACGATGTCCGCCGGTGTCGGATTGAGCGGAATCCCGGGGACTTCCTCGCCCACGGCCCAGAGCAGCGCGGCCGCGACGTCACCCGTGTTGCCCCCGCAGCGGCCCATGATCCGCACGGGCAGGACCTGTGCCCGCGGGGCTATGTCCATCACCGTCCCGATGACGTTGGTTCCGTGCCAGGAGCTGCGACGGTCCGCACACCTCCCGTTGCCATCCGCGACGCGTACACCGTCGCCGGGATCCGAGGGGTCCGGGTCCCACCCGTCTCCGTCGGCGGCCTCCCACGGGTTGGAGATGAAGTCGTACCCGGGCAGGGTCCGCCCCTCGGGAACTCCGCGCCCCGCGGAGTTCACAGACCAGCCCAGGGCCGGATGGGCCGTGATGCCGGTATCGAGCACCGCCACCACGGGCTCCGGGGGATTCGCGGGATTCGGGGTAGCGGCCACCGGGCCGCTGACCGCAATGACCAGTCCGACAGCCGTGAGCACACCACCCATGTACACGCTTACATGATACCCCGAAAAGCCGGTGCATTACGCGCTGGGAAGGAATTCCACCGTGGGGGCCTCGGCCCAGGCCACGCCCGGGCATCGGTCGATCTGGCGGGCGATCCGCTCGGCCACACGGGGCGCTACGGGGGGCTGGACAGCCACCACCCACATACCCGCCCCGATCGCACGCGTGGCGATCAGACGATCCCGATACTTGCGATCCACGCACTGCACCCCCCACGGACGAGCCTCGGACTGTTGTGCCGGCGCGTCAACCCCGTACCGCACGATGATCTCCACACGCGGCTCCCCCGCCGATGCCTGTGTCGGAGTTGCGTATGCGCTACTCAGGAGTCCCGTGACAAGGAGACTCACCAGAGCCTGCGCACAACCAGCCAGGACTCTTGATGTAACCATGAAACGATTGTTGCTCTGCTCCGGACTCGATCCGCACCGAATGTACGTCTAGTGCACGCCGCTGGACGAAGTGTGCTCACATCAACTGCCAGGTCATTGTCAGCAGCCCGTAAGGCAAGCGTGAGCATGACGTGAGCAAGAGCAACTACATTCGAGCACACCAACCTTCCCTTTGGAGTGTGCATGTCACGTCAATCGCCCACCATGCTCGACTTGATCGCCTACCTCGCAGAGCGGCCCACGATGGACCAGCTCGCCCAGTACCTGGTCTTGCAGACATTTCGTCAACACAGCCCCCGGGGTGCGCTGATCTATGTCTTCTTCTCTGATGGCACTGTGCAGTCGGCCGGCTCCTTTGGCCTCCCCCCCGACGTCGTGCGTGCCCTGCAGTCGCTTTCGCTCTGGGATCACGCCCCAGCCGTCGACGCGATTCGTGAAGGGTCACCCGTCATCCTCAACGGAGCGGAAGCGATCCGCACCAACTACCCCTGGCTTGAGCAACAGCCGGCAATGTTGACTCCCACGGTCGCGTGGCCGCTCGGCGTGGGCCATAAGTGCGATGGCTCCCTGCAGGTTCACTTCGCTGAGGAATTCGATGAGTCCCATCTGAGCGAGACGTTTTCCGAAATCTCCCCGATCCTGGGGCTCTATATGGGAATTCGGAACGCCGCTGGGGAACCGGCGCATGACATGTATGACAGTCCGCGGCGCCAGTCCAACGGCCACTCCCCCGTGAAGCCGGAGAAGCTGACCACCCGCCAGCAACAGATTCTCGAACTCCTCGCGGTGGGAATGACCAATCCACAGATCGCTTCGCGTATCGGGTTCAGCGATTCCACGGTGCGACAGGAGACCATGGCCATCTATCGCTTCCTGGGTGCGGACGGACGCAGAGATGCGGTCCAGATCGCCACAATGCGCGGTCTGCTCGACACAGCGGCGATCGCCTGACCGTCCAAGGCTGGCCCGTATCGGTCTCTCGTAACGCCATCACCTCGTCGCTGCCCTGATCGTTGGTCTCGGGTGGACGTTCCACCCCACTACAGCAAAGGACAACGATGACCAAGCGAACTGCGGCAGCGGTAACAGCCACTGCCATCGTTGCGGCGGCCGCGGGCGGAATGCTGTTCGTGACGTCGAGTAACGCAACACCAAGCGACAAGGTCAACATCTGTCACGCCACGAGTTCATCCACTAATCCCTACAACCTCCAGCGGGTCAATCGCTCGAGCGTGGACAACAAGGGGAACTCATTCCTCAACGGTCACGGAGACCATGCGGGCCCGATCTTCAATCCCGAGGGAGGTTCGGGTCAACCCGCGTGGGGCGACATCATCCCACCGATCGAAAGCCCCAAGGACGCAGCGAATAACTACGGCGGTCTGAACTGGCCAGCAGGACAATCCATCCTCGAAGCTGGATGCACCGTGACACGTCCGACGCCGACACCGACACCGACACCAACGCCAACACCGACACCAACGCCAACACCGACACCAACACCGACACCAACACCGACACCAACACCGACACCGACACCAACACCGACACCAACACCGACGCCGACTAGCACGCCAACGACGCCGTCGGGTGGGGGTGGAACGACAACGGTGAGCCCGGCAGCGCCAGCGCCGACGCCGACGCCTACGGACACGCCCGCTGTTGTGACACCCGCGGCACCGCCCGTGGAATCCGATGTGACCACCACGGTTGGACCCGCGGCGGCGCCATCGAAGGACCGCCTGGTTCCGGCCTCGGTTCCTGCCGGTGGGGGTGCCGCAGCCACCCGGTGATCACCTCACGGGTGCTGGCAGCCGTAGTTGCCACCACGATCGCCCTCGGACTCCCCGCCGGCACCAGGCTCCCCGGCGGGGAGTCCGAGAGGCCCGTTGTATTCGACTACATCGCACCGGCGCCGACGAGCGCCGCAACTCCGGCTCCACGTGAAGCGGGGCCGGTGCCTGTTCGTCTCACCATCCCGCACATCGACGTGACCGCCGAGATCATCCCCGTGGGGCTCGAGCCGAACTCGGTCATGGAAGTCCCGCGGGATATCCGTGATGTCGGCTGGTACTTCCCCACTGCACCCCTCACTCTGGATTCTGGATCCACCGTCCTGGTCGGTCACCGGGATGGCACCCGTGATCCGAATGGTGTCTTTCGAAACCTGGAAGAGCTCGAGCCAGGGCGTGTGATTCGGGTGATGGATTCCGCCGGCGCCCTCCACGCGTTTCGTGTGGAGTCCGTCACTGCGCTTCCGGATGCCGTGTTCGCGGAGCGTGCATCTGAGTTCTTCCTATCGAGCGGAGGTTCCCGGCTCGTCCTCCTGACCTGCGGTGGGGAATACGTGCGTGACGCGGACGGGTACCAATCCACCGTCGTCGTCGTCGCAACTCCGAAGTGACCATTCACGGTTCGATCGCTGACTGCATTGACCTATGTCGCAGGGGTGCGCGTGCCCCAAGGTGTTCCTCTGACGCCCACCAGAAAGGACGCCCGTGTCCCCTCGAGTCGCCATGCTGAGCACCTACCCCCCCACCCAGTGCGGGATCGCAACGTTTGCACGATCCATGGCAAGCGCCATGAATGGCCTTGGTCAGGACGTGCGCATCATGAGACTTGGTGATGGCGGGCCGTCACCTCGATCGTCCATCGTGATCCACGACCATCGAGGAGCTGGGGACATTCCACGCACAACCCACGCTCTGAACGGCCATGACGTGGTCATCCTCCAACACGAATTCGGCATCTATGGGGGCCCGGATGGTCGCGAAGTGGTGGACATCCTGGGTGAACTCACCGTCCCGGCCATCACCGTGCTGCACACCGTCGTGACCACGCCGAGCAACAATCAGCGTCGCGTGATGCAAGGACTGCTCAACGGTTCCGATGCTGTCGTAGTGCTGTCGCATTCCGCGTCCCACGCGCTCACTCGGACCTATGACGTGGATCGAACACGCCTCCACGTGATTCCCCACGGTTCACCAGACTTCGGTCTGCCCAAGCGGCCCTACGGGCTACGACTGAAGCCCCGCATTCTCACGTGGGGCCTGCTGAGCGACGGTAAGGGCATCGAGTGGGGAATCACGGCACTGTCGCTCCTCCAGGACATCGATCCTCTGCCGGACTACTTCGTGGTGGGACAGACTCACCCCAAGGTCCAGGCGCGCGACGGTCTGCGCTACCGACATGAGCTCGAGCGGCTCGCTACCCGACTGGGAGTGCGTGCACAGGTCCACTTCGTCGATGGCTATCTCGATACTCAGGGACTGACCCGTCTGATCAACTCAGCCGACATGTACCTGCTTCCCTACGACACCCGTGATCAAGTGACCTCCGGGGTTCTCGTGGAAGCCATGGTCGCCGGAGGACCCGTGGTCGCAACGCGATTTCCCCATGCCGTCGAGCTCTTGAGCGATGGATCGGGGGTGCTCGTGCAACACGAGAGTCCCACGAGCATCGCTGATGGGCTCCGCTCGATCATTCAGAATCCCTATACCCATCGACGCATGCGGGATATGACCAATCGCAAGGGCCAGGAGTTCCTGTGGCCGAATGTGGGAGCCGCCATGAGCGCCCTCACGCACGCTGTCGCGCGCCGGGCTCGAACCATGTCACCTGCATCTGCCCGCGCCGAACGTATCCCGGCATGAACCTTCAGCATCTCGAGGTCCTCACCGATGACGTGGGACTCTTCGAACACTGCCTCGAAAACCAGCCGCGCCTGGAGCACGGCTACTGCGTGGATGACGTCGCGCGCGCACTGATTTTCGTCGAACGAACAGGCCGCATGGATGCAACCACACAACGTCTCGCGGACGTATATGCGGTATTCCTTGGAAGTGCGCAGGCTACTGACGGCCAGGTGGTCAATCGCAGATCCGCCTCGGGTGTGTGGTGCGGAACGGCAACCACCGAGGATCATTGGGGACGCGCAGTGTGGGCCTGGGGCACCAGTGTCCGATGGACTCGTACCCCCGCTCGCGCGCAGGAGTCCCTGGAGCGCTTCGAACGCTCAGCCACCCTGCGCTCACCCTTCCTCAGGTCAATGATGTTCGCCGCGCTCGGGGCAGCCGAGGTTCTCGAGGCGATCCCCGGTCACGTGGCGGCGACATCTCTCCTTCGCGATGCGCTGTCCCGAATCCCACTGTCTGTTCGCGCGCGCTGGCCTTGGCCGGAGGACAGGCTCACCTACGCCAATGCCGTGATCCCGGAAGTGATGTTGCTGGGTGGCGCACTCCTCAACGACAACAGCATGGTGCGTCGTGGAAAGCACTTGCTGACATGGTTGCTGGACGTCCAATCGGTTGCGGATCGCTTGTCCGTGATCCCACACACGGGGTGGAGCATCGGTGAGAATCTTCCCGGCTTCGACCAGCAACCGATCGAGGTTGCCGCACTCGCCGATGCCTGCTCCACGGCATTCGATTTGACCAGTGATCACCAGTGGCGCGAGTACGCGCTTCTCGGCCGCCGCTGGTTCGACGGCCACAACGACCAGGGGATCCCCATGGGAGATGCCGTCACCGGAGCCGGATTCGATGCGCTGACCCGGGATGGGCGGAATGCCAATCAAGGCGCTGAGTCCACCCTCGCCTACCTCGGCACGCAGCAGAGAACCGAACGCTTGCTGCAGGTTGCTGCGTGAAGTCACTGCACCGTTCGACGTTGACCCTGGCTGGCAATCCTGAACGAGTGCTGTGCCGAATGTTCATTCCCGGTGAAGAGGAGTTGATCCAAGGCCAATCCCGGATCCCTCAGGTGATCCAGCGCTGTCTGGATCTTGACGAATCTGAGGTCCAGTCCACGCTGCGCGACATCGATCACCGGTTCGCTTCCCGGCACCGAGACATCAGCGAGCAATTCCATAACCACTTCCACGCCGTCACCCATCTCGTGGATGGAGATATCTCGGAGGAGCGCCAGATTCTTATCGGCGCCTACCTCAGTCAGGAATACGCGATCGAGGGCGCCGCATACTTCAATCCCTCCATCGTCCCCCATCCTCAGGCGGACTCCACCAATGGCGCGTTGCCGTTCATCATGAGCATCCGCGCCGTCGGGGAGGGTCACATCTCGACAATCGTCTTCCGCACCGGATCGATCAGTTCGGCGGGAATACATGTTGATGCGGCATCACCCTTCGCAACAACCCGCGCGCATCGATACACGGTGCTGCGGAATCGTATGGTGCGTCAAGAAGCTATCGAGGCGGGAGTGAGTTCGGCCGATCTCGAACTCGTCCTAGGACTCCTTCCGGACAAATTCACCATCGAAGACCTCACCGCGGCCCTTACACAACTCGACGTGAGCGGAATGCGCAATGCCCCCTCGGACGAGCTTGTCAGCATCATGGGGAGGATCGCACTCAGCAACTACGAAGTCGACTTCGCCGAAGAATCCGACATCAGCGAGAGGGTCTTATGGCCAACCGCCCCGGTGGAGCGGCGCGGCATGGAAGATGCACGGTTCACACTGATCAGTGACGAGGACGACTGTGTCCGTTACCGCGCCACCTACACCGGATTCGATGGGGCTCAAGTTGTCTGCCGAGCCCTCGAGACGGATGACTTTCGGACCTTCTCCTCGATCAGTTTGACCGGACCGGGAGTGCGTAATAAGGGGCTCGCGTTCTTCCCTCGCAGGGTCGACGGCACCTTTACGGCCCTCTCACGCTGCGACCGCGAATCCAACTACATATCCCGATCCGAGGACGGATACCACTGGAACGATGTGCAACTTCTCCGAGACCATAAGCAGCCGTGGGAGTTAGTCCACTCGGGGAACTGCGGATCACCGCTGGAGACCGATGCTGGATGGCTGGTCCTCACGCACGGCGCTGGTCCTGTGCGCCAATACGCACTGGGAGCGATGCTTCTCGATCTCGAAGATCCCACCCGTGTGATCGGTCGGTTGCGCGATCCGTTCTTGGAACCCACCGCGGATGAACGCGATGGGTACGTGCCGAATGTCATCTACTCCTGCGGGAGTGTGATCTTCGACGGCACCCTGGTCATTCCCTACGGTTTCAGCGACTGGAAGATCCGGTTCGCCACGGTGGAACTCGCCGAACTCCTCGACCAGATGGTGTAACGCCATCCCCATACTGGGTGGCTCGTCACACAGCAGCACTCAGTGCCACCATGTGCGTACAACTATGTGGGCAATTCACCACATACCCCCCCCCGAAACTCGCGACTTGCTTGCGACATGTCGAACACGGCTCCCCAATAGATCCGAGGAGGGCCCCCAGGTCTCATGCTGGGTATGCGATGTTCGGCACCTCCTGCCGGACGGGGGATCGTAGGGAGTTCCATGTTGACCATAGATAGTGATTCACGGCAGGCCTGGGTTGGCGGGTCGCTCATCGACCTGACCTGGACCGAATTTGAGATTCTCACCCTCCTGGCATCGACACCGAGGAAGTGCTTCTCAAAGTTCACCATCGCACGGGGAGTGTGGGGGCGGAACTACTTCGATGATGGGCACGCCATCGAATCGCACGTATCGCGGCTCCGACGGAAATTGCGTGAGCAAGACCCGGGGCAGCCGTGGATCACGACGGTTCGTCGTGTCGGCTACCGATTAGAGGCGGCCGTCACCTGGGTACCGCGCACCGAAGCACCCCTGACTGACCACACCAGCGGAACGCTGCGCATCGCTAGCTATATGTGAGTTTCACGGCGTCGCACGATGACGTGGGAAGTCTCCTGGCCCACGTCCACCTGTATCGCGCAGTCCTGAATGAACCGGGTGGACCGGTCCTGGATCGCGGCCGTGGGAACGATCATGACGAGTTCTTCGTATCCCTCATCGGAGAAACCTCGGATCACGAGGTTCTGCTCCGGAACTCGGCGGATCAGATTCTCCAGGAGTACCAGGACGTCATCGGGATAGCGATCCGGGCGGGTGAAGGGCGTGAGGATCTCCACATCCACGGTGGCATCGACCTGGGCTGCTGTGCGAACGAGGCGTCGCGTCAAGTGGCTGACCGCATCGCCCGGTGCATCCGCAAAACCGAGCGACTCGCGAATTGTGGCACTCTCTGCTGCAGCCCGTGCGCGCACTCCGAGGTCATCGAATCCCAGAGATCCGTCTGCCAAGCCCTCGAGCAAGTCCCGGGTTCCGGTACCCACCTCCTCCCAGCCGGTACGTGTCGCGCGGAGAGACTCCTCCTCCGTTTCGGCGTGCAGCAGGGCGCGCCACTGGGCCTGAGCTCGTTCACGCCGCGCCTCGAAGACGACATCTGCCCACGTCACACCGACCGCGAAAGCCGCCATGTAGGCCACCGCACCGAAAGCGGCCAACAGCGGAAGTGTCTGGCACCCGGATGGCATCGCGAGTGCCATCGCGATCGATGCCGCACCCGTGAGGAGGACCAGTGCGATGCGCGGGATCGGACCTCGGAGACTGACGATCGGAAGCAGGGTCGCCCCTCCGGACATGCCCGTAATGAGTACGACCACCGCCCATTCCGCGCCACAGGTGAGCGGCGAGAACCCCACTCCCGCCAAGGTTGCGATGAGGACCACGCCAGCGAGATACGTCAATGGTGTTCGGATCCGGGATGTCCACCGGACTGCAACCACGATGAGTACCCCGATGTACAGGAGGATTCCGGCCAGGACTGCTGAGGATCTCGGAAGGGCGAGCGCTACGGGAACCGCGAACAGCAGCATGAAGAGATTGGTGCCAAGAACACCAAGCCGGGCCAGCGGGCTCGAGTCGAGGATGCCGAGGAGAGCCAGACGCGGCGGTTCCATCTCGGCTCCCGATACACGCGGCGCCGTGAGGGAGACGACAGTCCCCCCGGAGCGCGGGGCACTCACGTCTACCTGGCCGCCGATGGATTCCACCCCGGTGCGAATGGCATTGCGCAGACCGAACCGCTCCAGCGCTCCTTCACTGATTCCCACACCGGAGTCACTGACCTCCACACGAACCATGTCGTCGACGTGAGCCCGAATCAGTGCACTATCAGCCCCCGAATGACGCTCAACGTTACGAAGCGCCTCCACGATCGCATCTCGCAAGGGGTT
>JBEIHR010000044.1:0-15080 GCA_040381195.1 Rubricoccaceae bacterium | reverse complement strand
GGCCACCCGCGCCGGACCATCCGCCCCCAGGGCACTCGCGGTCAGATCGATGCGGGCGACACCACTCTCCACGGGAACAGCTTCGATGTTGAGATCCACCCCCGCAGGGAAGCCGGTTCGCACCGCGGGTTGCAACCACGGGTTCGGACCATCGATCAGCCGGCGTACGAGAGTGGTCGCAAGACCCGGGCCGATGACGGGAACCATGCGCACATCCGGCACGAGCGTTGTGAAACCCGGATTGAAGAAATAGAGCGAGTGACTGCGGAAGGCACGATCCACGTCCACTTGCGAGAGGAGGAGTCCGTCGGGGACGGCAGCGATCCGCCATTCACCGTTGACCCGAGACAGACCGAAGCGCAGTCGCATCTCACTCCCGGCCTCAGCAACTTCGTAGCGACCATCAGCCGCAATCAGACCCACCTCGCTGCCGATCATGCGCACGGTGGATCCCGACTCGGTGAGCGAGGGGCTTCCCTCGTATACCCGCACCCCGACCCCGGGGTTCCAATCCCGACTTGCCTGCGGTGTCAGGTATTGGCGGGCCACGGCATGGTTGCCATCGAAGGAGGCCGACGACTCGAGGAAGCCCTGCACGACCTGTAGTTGCGTCATGCCCGGAGTCGGTGGACTGGCGATAACACGGATGAACTGGTTGGTATCCGTACTGGCGACCTGGTTCCCCTGTTCGATCGGTCCACTCGTGGGAACTTGAGCCGACAACGCCTGGGTGATCCCGATATCGCTCACGCTCGAACATCCCGCCAGACCCAGGCTGGCAGTCGCGAGGAGGGTCACGATCACCTTCATGCGCCCGACCCCTGACGAGCATCCACCGTCACCGACTCCTCATCGAGGTCACTCGAGGCGTCCTCGCTCAACGGCAGCGTGGCGTGATCCACCACCGCGCCCGCGACCCGCGGCAGGGTGAGCCGGAAGCAGGCACCCTGGCCGAGAACTCCGTCGGCTTCGAGCCAACCACCATGGAGACGGGCGTCCTCGAGCGCGATGGACAGGCCCAGTCCGGTGCCGCCGGTGGTCCGGGCACGCGCAGGATCTGCGCGCCAGAACCGATGGAACACCTGGTCGATCTCTTCGGGTCGGAGTCCTACCCCGAAGTCGCGCACGGTGATGGTGGCGACTTCGGTGTCGGCAGCCAATTCGATGACCACCCCGTTCTCGTCCGCGTGCTCGATGGCGTTGTCCAGGAGGTTGCGCAGGATCCGGTCGATTCGACGCGGATCACATTGCACACTGCATGGACGGGAGTAGGCGGCGAACGAGATTCGTACCCCCGATCTCTGCGCCAGCGGCTCGCAGGCGGTGATCGCACGCTGTGTGAGGGTCGCGAGGTCCACATGTTCGATGTCCAGGACGGCGGCGCCCGCGTCGAATCGTGAGATCTCTAGGAGGTCAGCGAGGAGGGCCTCGAATCGATCGAGTTGGTTCTGGAGCAACTCGACACTGCGCGCAGTATCCGCATCGAAGGTTCGGCGCTCCTGATACATGACATCCGCGGCCATCCGAATCGTGGTCAACGGCGTGCGCAACTCATGGGAGACATCGGACACGAAGCGTTGCTGCAGTCGGGACAGTTCCTCGAGCTGACCGATCTGGGTGTCGATGCTCTCGGCCATCTCGTTGAAGGACCGGGCGAGCTGGGCGAGGTCGTCGTCCTTGCGGACGGGCAGGCGCTCCTCGAGGTGGCCGGAGGAGAGGCGCCGCGCCGTCCGCGCAGCGGCACGCACCGGGAGCACCACCTGCCGCGTCACGATCGACACGATCAACCCGATGCTCAGCACCAGGATGACGCCGAAGCCGATCAAGGATCCCCGGACGAGGTCCAGGGTCTGCTGCTCCCCCGTCAAAGGGAACAGGTAGTACAACTCGTAAGGGCCGACGTTCGGAATGGTCAAAGGCGCACCCACGGCCAAACCGGGAATGGCTCGGCCGTCCAGGAAGCGGATCTCGGTATAGGTCCACGACTGTCGATTGCTCGATATCACGGCATCGCGCAGGGCTTGCGGGATGCTGGACACCGCGACGAGGTTGGTCCCGCGCTCGGGGGCATCCACCAACGGGTCCGAGGACAGGAGGAGTACGTCGAACGTTGCCGGCGAGCCCGCACGCGTCGCAAGAGTTGTGACCACGCTGTCCACGAGTCGCGCGGGTGGCGGAGCAACGGGACCGGTATCAGCAGCGGTGAGTAGGCGCTGCGCCTCACCCAACCCTGCAGACGCCTCGCTGACCGACACGCGCTCCTTCGCATCCAGCAATCCCGTGGTGATGCGTGACAGCAGAAGCAGACCCAGAACCGCTGTCGCGAGCAGAGACAGGATCAGCGCGGTAACTGTGACGCGGATGAGCAGGGATCTGCGCCATATCCGTCGCACCGATCGGGGAAGCCACAGGAGTGCGCGCAGCATCGCTATCCGGGACCGGCCTTGTACCCGACGCCCCGCACGGTCAACACGATGTCGGGTCGTTCGGGATCCCGCTCGATCTTGGCGCGCAACCGCTGCACATGGACGTTGACCAGCCGAGTATCCGCCGCGTGCCGGTAACCCCACACCTGCTGCAGCAAGGCCTCGCGGGAGAAGACCTGGCCCGGCTTCCGCGCCAAGCACACGAGGAGGTCGAACTCGAGCGGTGTCAATGCCACCACCTCGGTCCCTCGGCGCACGGTATGTCCTGCCACGTCGATGCTGAGGTCGCCGATGGTGAGCGCCTGCGGGGTGGCATCGTCGCGCCTGCGCACTCGGGCTCGGATCCGCGCCACGAGCTCCTTGGGCTTAAAGGGCTTGACCACGTAGTCATCGGCACCGGACTCCAGGCCGACGACCACATCGACCGTGTCGGTCTTCGCGGTCAACATGACGATCGGCGTGCCGGACTCCGCTCGGATCGCGCGACAGACATCGATGCCGTCGCGGCCCGGGAGCATGACGTCGAGCAGCACCACATCGGGCTGGGTCTGACGGAAGACGTCCAGGGCGCTGAGCCCGTCGCCACAGAAGACCGGTTCGAATCCCTCACCGCGAAGGACGATGCCCAGCATCTCCGCCAGAGCGGAGTCGTCATCGACGACAAGCACCACGCCCCGGGTCATTCCAGGCGGGCTCGACATGGGCCTATGGTGTCACCTCGGGCAGCCCCAGGAGAAGGACTACCGCAGCCGGCCCGTTATTGACCATGTGGGCGACGATCGGGGCACCCAGAGCGCCGGTCTTCCAGCGCAGCCATCCGTAGAGCACTCCGATGGGCAGCAGGATGAAGAACCGCACCGGTTCGAGGTGGAACGCAGCGAACACCAGGGCGGATATCGCGATGGTCCACACGGCGCTGAGCCCGCGCTTGCGCAATGAGTTGTAGACCATGCCGCGGAATGCGACCTCTTCGACGATCGGGGCACCGACCATCACAGCAACTGCGAAAGCGAACATCGCGAGGGTGCCCTCATCCTGCAACTCCAGTGCGATCTCACCAGCAGCCGAATTGAAATCACCCACTACTCCTTGGGTGAGGAGAGCAATCGCCCCCGCGAGAAGCAGGCCGAGGAAACCGACGGCGACACCGAGTCCCACATCGGACCAGGTCAATCGCAAGCCCAGGTCGATGCGTGGCCCGTTTCCCCGCACGCGCGTAGACAACAACGGCCAGCCGAGCAGCCCGATCCACGGGGCGACGATGCCCACGATCACCGCGATGCCGAGGGGCAGATCCCATACCAATGCCACGACACCCGCAATGACAGCGAGTACGACGGAAAGGCCGATGGTGATGAGAGCGTCCGGAATTCCCCACCGTGGTGACACCAACGGGATACCCGAGGCCTCGGCTACACGGACCGTCTCCGGACATCCGGGGTAGTCGGGCGGGGCTGTCATGTCCTGAACCTAGTTGTCGGGTGCGACGTTGCGAGCGGACCGCGCGCGCAGCACCCGCACCATCGCGAAGAGGGCGATGAGACCCCAGATCGCATTGAGGGCGACCGATGCCCACGCGAAAAGTAGGAATCCGTACACGGTCAGGAGGGCGGCCCCGACGAGATTCATCCCCTGGAACCCGAGGGAGGCCGACTTCAGACGCCCGTTCGACACGAGGAAGTAGGCGAGGAGCACGAGGACAGTTCCGATTCCGCCGACAACATGGACCATGGTCGGAGGCTAGGGCACCTGCCCACTACCGACGACCAGTGCATCTAGGACACGATCCAGCGACCCAGCTCGGTTCTGTAGGTCAGCATGCGCGAGCACACCGCGCCACCGTTCCCACTGTTCGGCCACTGGGCCCACGACTGCCCCCAACCGCCGGAGGCGATACCGGCCCAGTTCAGGCGCACGTCGTCGACGCCCGAGCAACCGCCTGTGGGCATCCCCACCTGCTGGATGACCGGAACCGGCGTCGTATCGGCCGACTCCGCATCAGAGCCTCCCCCTCCCCCGCCGCTACCACCGCTACCGATGGTGATGGTCGACACGATCGTCGCGGAGGGTGTGTACCGATAGAGCACCACGGTCCCGGTCCTCATGACGGTGAAGCTCGACGTCAAAGAGTCCCCCACCGGACAGCTCGCCCCCGCCGACGAGGTGCTTGCTGACACACAGTTCACTGCCGTGAGCGACCGGAGCTGACCCGTCCCATTGACCACGGACAACGCATTCGCACCGTTCTGGAACTGGATCGTGTCGCCGGCCACGAGGTTGACGGTCGTGGGCGTGACAACGAGCCCAGTTGAGATCACCACGGTCGCGGTCGCGGTCGCGGCGGCGGGAACAGTAACCGCCATAGGGGTCAGTGCTGTCACCAGGATGGCCACACAAATACCGGCCATACGAACACGCCCACTGCTCTTCACGGCACACCCCTGAGTCCTGATTGGCTTCGGATGCTACTCAATGGCGAGGCGCGGAGCCGCCCGATGTACGGGTATCTCAACTCGCGTTAAGAGACTGTGGGCCGCACCCATCGGTGCAGCCCACAGTCGGGAATGCTCAGTAGCGGTAGTGCTCCGGCTTGTAGGGGCCTGCCACGTCCACACCCAGGTACTCCGCCTGAGGCTTGGACAGTTCCGTGAGGCGCACGCCGAGAGCATCGAGATGCAGGCGCGCGACCTTCTCGTCCAGATGCTTGGGAAGCGTGTAGACGCCGAGCGGGTATTGATCGAGCTTGGTGAAAAGTTCGATCTGCGCCAGCACCTGGTTGGTGAAGGAGTTGCTCATCACGAACGACGGGTGGCCGGTGGCATTGCCGAGGTTGAGCAGACGTCCCTCGCTCAGCATGATGATGGAGTGGCCGTCGGGGAAGGTCCACTCGTCCACCTGCGGCTTGATCGTCTTGCGCGTGATACCGGGCACCTGCTGCAGGCCCGCCATATCGATCTCGTTGTCGAAATGACCGATGTTCCCGACGATCGCCTGGTGCTTCATCTGCTGCATGTGCTCGACCGTGATCACGTCGTAGCACCCGGTTGCCGTGATGAAGATGTCAGCGGAATCGATGACATCTTCGAGGCGGGCCACCTGGTAGCCATCCATCGCAGCCTGCAGCGCACAGATGGGGTCGATCTCCGTGATGATCACGCGGGCACCCTGGCCACGCAGTGAGTCCGCCGAGCCCTTGCCCACATCACCGAAGCCGCACACGACGGCGACCTTGCCGCCGATCATGGTGTCGGTTGCACGGTTGATGCCGTCGACGAGCGAGTGACGGCACCCGTACTTGTTGTCGAACTTGCTCTTGGTGACGGAATCGTTGACATTGATCGCCGGGAAGAGGAGCGAACCCTCGCGAAGCATCTCGTAGAGACGGTGCACACCCGTGGTGGTCTCCTCGGTCACACCCTTGATGCTGGCGCCGATGGTGGTCCAGCGGGTGGGGTCCTCCGTCAGGCTGCGACGCAGGGTCTCCAGGACGACGGCGTACTCCTCCGATGTCGACTCATCCGGCTGCGGAACGACGCCGGCTGCCTCGAACTCGGTGCCCTTATGCACCAGGAGCGTGGCGTCGCCGCCGTCGTCGAGGATCATGTTCGGGCCCTTGCCATCCGGCCACATCAGGATCTGCTCGGTGCACCACCAGTACTCGGGAAGGGACTCGCCCTTCCAGGCGTACACCGGCACACCCTGCGGGTTGTCCGGGGTTCCATTCGGTCCGACGACAACGGCCGCCGCAGCATGGTCCTGCGTCGAGAAGATGTTGCAGGATGCCCATCGCACGTCAGCGCCGAGTTCGACCAAGGTCTCGATCAGCACGGCGGTCTGGATTGTCATATGCAGGGATCCCGTGATGCGCGCACCGGTGAGCGGCTTGCTCTTCCCGTACTCCGCACGCATGGCCATGAGGCCGGGCATCTCGTGCTCGGCGAGACGGATCTCGTCCCGGCCGAACTCGGCGAGACCGAGGTCCGCCACTTTGTAATCAGGGGTGCCATCAGGCTTGGTCAACGACATAACAACTCCTCATAGGCGCCAATGGCGCGTTTCATGGGAGCGAACGTCACGAGGCTTCGATGGTTCGCGGACCAGCGGGAACCAGGGCTCCGGACCGCTGAGGCCTCAAGTCTGCCAGACGTTGGCGGCTTCGCCCACTCGGCGCGTCAGGCTGTGGCGCGGACCACAGCGGCACGGCCGGAGGTGCGCACGTGGACCCCCGGCTCGTCCGCTGTCAGCGCCGCGGCCTCCCCAGGCGCCAGGGTGACCTCCCCCTCGGGTAGAGCGATAGTTACGGGTCCGTCGATCCCGAGAACCAGTCGGTAAGCGCCCGTCGGCGCGGTCGCCTCGTGCACCAGGTCCACTTCGAACGGGGCCCCCGCGGGTGCCATGTGTCGAGCCCCGCGGATCACGACCGGCGCAGACGACCAGTCCAGACACTGAAGGGCCTCCTCCTGGTGCACCGGCTTGCCCGTCAGACCCATGCGCAGGACGTTGTCCGACGACGTCATCACCTCGAGTCCGATGCCGCGGATGTAACTGTGCGGGATACCGGCCGGGACGTAGACGGAATCCCCCACGTCGAGGGACACCCGGTCGAGCAGGACTGCGACGGGGACGCCGGGATCGCGGGGGTACTCATGCACCACCGTGCGATACGCGTCGACATCGGCGGTCCCGAGTCCGGCAGCCTCCACGGCTGCTGGCAGATCGGCATTCCAGGCACCCACGTCCACCTGCGCCGCAAGCGCCAGCAGGGCACGCACGGCACCCGCGCGGTCACCCGCCCGCAGTGCGCGCACGGCGTCTTCGGTTCCGGGCAACCCGGCGAGTACCCGCGCCGCATCCTCCGAGTCACGCCAACCGCAGAATGCCTCGAAAGGTTCCAGCGCCACGAGCAGCTCGGTCTTCTCCCGGTCGTCGCTGTACATCGCGGCGTCCCCCTGGCGTGCATAGCCGCGTGCGGCCTGCTCTGCATCGGGATGCACCTGAATGGACAGCGGCCGGGCGGCGGCGAGGAGTTTGACCAGGATCGGTACGTCGTCGGGGTGACACTCGTCGGCAAGTGTCGTGGGCGAGTCGACGAGAGGCGAGGGCCCGCTCGGATGCAGCCCGAACCACAGCTCAGCCTGCGGCCGGCCCTCCGTCCGACCGCACCAGGCTGCGAGGCCGTCCGGGATACCCCAGTCGTACTCCTTCAGGGCTCCCGTGATCCGGTGCACTAGCCCTCGACCGCCGGCGGAATGAGGGCCTCATCCAGAAGCATCACCGGCACACCGTCGCGCACCGGGAATCGGCGCTGGCACACCGTGCAGACGATCACCTGATCCTGCTCGTCCGCGACGACCGCACCGTGCTCATCACACGGACAGGCGAGAACCTCCCAGAGGTTCTCCGAGAGACCCAGGGGTCCAGCCATCACGCACCTTCCCGCATCAGCGACAGCACATCGTCTCGCAATCGGACCATCTCATCATGATCCCGCGCCTCGGCGTTGAGTCGGAGCAGCGGCTCGGTGTTGCTCGGGCGGACGTTGAACCACCAGTCACCGCCGTCGATGGTGAGTCCATCAAGCTCGTCGACACTCACGTCGGAACGTGCCGCGTAGCGCTCCTTGATCCTCGCTGTCGCAGCGGCCTGATCCTTCACTTCGGTATTGATCTCGCCGCTGGCGGCGTAACGCTGAAAGGGAGCCATGAGCGACGACAAGGTGGTGTCCGAACCCGACGTCCCGAGGGCTGCCAGCGCGTGCATCGCAGCCAGCATCCCCGAGTCGGCGCGCCAAAAGTCCTGGAAGTAGAAGTGCCCCGAATGCTCACCGCCGAAGACTGCGCCCGTCTCGGCCATGGTCGCCTTGATGAACGAGTGCCCAACCCGCGTGCGCACCGCAACCCCGTGATTCTCGGAGATCACCTCGGGAACGGTCTTCGATGTGATCAGGTTGTGGATGATGGTCGCCCCCGGATGCCGGGCGAGCTCGCGCTGCGCGATCAGCGCGGTGAGCGCAGAGGGACTCACGATGTCCCCCCGCTCATCCACCACGAAGCACCGATCCGCGTCTCCGTCGAAGGCCAGGCCGATGTCGGCGCGCTCCTGGATCACGCGACGTTGGAGGTCGCGCATGTTCTCCGGATCGATCGGATTGGCCTCGTGATTCGGGAAGGTGCCGTCCAACTCGAAGTACATGGGAATGATCTCCAGCGGGAGACGCGGGAGATCCGCGGCATCCGAGAGCACCGCCGGCACGGTGAATCCACCCATGCCATTACCTGCGTCGACCACCACGCGGAGGTGTCGAATCGCGCGCAAATCGACCAGTGAGCGCAGGAACGCTGCGTAGTCGGCCAGGAGATCCCGGTGGGTCACCTCACCGATGCGACCGGAGCCCGCAGGGACACCCGCGTCGATCATCGCTCGGATGTCACGCAGGCCCGAGTCCTGACCCACGGGCGCGGCTCCCGCACGGCACAGCTTGATGCCGTTGTACTTCGCCGGATTGTGGCTCGCCGTGAACATCGCCCCGGGGAGGCCGAGTGCCCCCGAGGCGTAGTAGAGGCCATCGGTACTCGCGAGCCCGATCAGAACGACATCGCACCCCTGCTCGCGCACACCTTCCGCGAAGGAGGCGACGAGGTCGGGACCTGACGGCCGCATGTCGTGGCCGATCACCACCGCACCCTCGGCATCCGCGATGCCGCAGACACGCACGAAGGCGGCCCCCACGTCGTGGGCGAGATCCTCATCCAGCTGATCGGGGTACACACCCCGGACGTCGTACGCCTTGATGATCGCGCCGAGGTCCCTCACGGTTCCAGGCTAGTGGCGCGGGGACTACCAGGAGTCGTCAGTGTCCAGTCGTTGCTGATACCCGACGTCCCCCGCCTGCTCGGACTCATCGACCGAGCGCAGTACGCGGAGATGTCCGCGACGCGCAACTTCCACCGAGCCGTTCGTGTACAGGGGCTCCGGGTCCGCCGCGTCGAAACGTGGCCGCGCAGCCTCGCGTACCGCGTTGGCGAGCGCCTCAAGGTCGTCCACGGTCGGCTTGAGTGCATCGGGATCCGGTGAGATCCGCACGATCTCCCAACCGATCGGCGCGGTCATCCGCTCACTGTGCATCTGGCAGAGGTCGTAGCAATGGGGCTCGGCGTAGGTAGCCAAGGGTCCGAGGACGGCGGTGGAATCGGCGTAGACGTAGGTCAATGTGGACACGGCCGGTTGGGAACACGACGGTTTCGAGCAACGGCGCCGATTCACTCGCATGACGGTAGTGGCCGATCCACGCTTTCGGCCTCAGGCACGCCGTCAGTTGGCGGCCACCGCGATGTCCTGGGTGGCCACGGGAACGGCCACCTCCGTGCGGAGCGGACGCCACGAGTAACCGGTGATCAGATCACCGAACCTCGACTTCTCCCGAACGCGGTGCGCCACCAGGACCGGACCCGAGTCCGAAGCCGGGGTGACGATCGCGGTGTACCAGTCCACATCCGTCGGGGGTTCGAGCCGGATCCAACGAAGTTGGCCGGCCTCGACCTGCACCCGCTGGGGGGCCGTGGGCACGGACACCTCCCTGCCACCCCGGAAGGGCAGGAGGGTGATGTCGACGCTGGCGGGGGTATCCGGCGCGGTGATCGACAGGCGCACATCTGTCGCGGCGCGCACGGGCAATCCCGTGACGGCGGCGGGACCCGTGAATGGCTGCGATCCGCCCACGAAACTGGTGTCATCTTGAACGCGACGCCCGCCGAAGAACTGACGCATCCCGGCGACGATCGGTGTGTCACTCGTCAACTCCACTGTTGCCGGGAGAACACCGTCCGGTGTCTGCGGGAGCACGGGCGCCAGGTCGAGGGTGGCCACGGACTGGGCTGCCACTTCGATGGTCCCGCGGTCCACAGGCGTATAGGCACCATCCTGCGCGATGATCCGCACGTTCACGATGGCGTCGTCCTCACCGACCGCAGCAACAGAGAGAACGCGTGCACCATCGCCGTTGATGATCCCGGGGACGTACACGCGCGTCGCCGGGGCCGCAGCCTGTGGAATCCAGTCGGTTCCGATCGACGCGAGACCCGTCCGCTGTTCGTCGTCGACGGATGCACCCACCCGTCCCGCACGCGCGATCACATGGATGGCCGTGCCGTTGACACCCGGCGCCACCACGTCCAGAGGGAGGACGAGCCGCTCACGGCCCTTCACCACGAGTCCCCGGCTCGCCGGTGAATCGATGATGCCGTCGGGCCCGTGGATGATCACGTCGACGATGGCCGCGGTCTCGTCCGGGTTGACCATCACCACCCGGGTGCGGCGCCCGGCGACCGCACCTCCACCGACGAACCAGAAGTCCGATGCGGCAGGTGCGCAAGCGGTACTCGCCATTCCGCGCCCCTTGCCCGAGGGATCACGGCCCCATTGATCGGCGACAAGCCCCGGGGCGAGCGATCCCTCACCGAAGGCGACGATCGGCGGGAGGGTCGTGCCGAAGGCTTCGATCTGTCCCTGCTCGCCCACCTGTCGGATCGGGGTGGACGCCGACCCCGTCCCCGGCAGTGTCACCAGTCCCGCACTTCCCGGTCCTTCACCCGGTTGCCCGGGCACCACCGCACCGGTCACCCGGACCCCGAGGTCACCGCCGGCACCGGGTTCTGGACACAACAGGACCTGGGATGCGATCGGCTCCCGGGTCACCGCCGGTTCCGCAGCCGGCGTGCCGATCCACCGCTGGGCGAGCTCCCCGACCAGGGAGACCACGACCACGAGGCCGATCGCGGCCAGTGTCCATCGCACCGTGAGGTCCGGTCTGCGCACGAGGCTCATGTCGTCTCCTCGGCGTCCGGGTCGGGATCGAATGCCCGACGCGACGGAAGTGAGAGGACCACGAGCGCGGCGACGATGACCACCTGTGCCCACAACCACCACGGCCGCGCCCCCGAGTCGAACCACACGCGGATCGGCTCTGCTCCGTCGGGTGCGAGGAAGGCCGAGGACCACGCGAATGGCTCCGGTGCGATCACCGGTGTCAACTCCACCGCGCCCGAGGATGCGCGCCAACCCGAGTCCTGAGTCGCTCCGACCACGATGACCCGTTGTCCGGATCCCTCGGGAAGTGACTGATCGATGTAGGGATCGACTCCCACGGTGTCAGGGCGTGTCAGGCCCAGCGGGGACTGATCGGTGTCCACAACCACACGTGCGCGGGAGGTGACGCCCGCGACGCGCCAGAGCACCGCGCCGTCCGCGCTCGAGAGTCGGCGCAGGCCAGGTTCGGAGTCGAGGGTCTGAACGAGATCGGGGGTGGTGCCGCGATCCAAGACCACATAACGCACCCCGTATCCCGCGATCGCGGGGACTTCTGGACCACCACGCCCGGACGCCATCCACGCGACGTACTGGTTGAGGCCATTCCAGACCTCGGCGGGAGGCAGCGTCTCCGCATCCCCCAGCATCTCGCCGGCACCGTTCACGAGTGAGTACGTGACTGCACCCGCGCGCGAACTCGCGATGACGAGGGAACGTGGGGCTTGGGGACTGGCGGACTCGGCGCCGACGAAGGCCGGGAGCGGCGAGACGGGCGCGCGCGTGACTGCGAGGTCTCGTGCCGGGACCCACCAGAGTGCACTGATGATCGGGGCCGCAACCGCCCCGATCACGGCGATCACGGCGATCGGCTGCCACACCGTGAAGTTCGAACGGACGAAGCGCTCGCGTAGTCCGCGTACCGCGACCCCCGAGGCGCAAATGAGGGCGAGTCCCCACATCAGGGTCGCGGGCCCTGGCCACGGCGACAACGCCTCCGAGTACCCCGGCGGAGTGACGCGGACCAGGGACTGCGCGATTCCCACGATCACCGCGAGCCCACCGATGATCCACCAGGCACCCACAAGCCGGAGGGTGTCGCGCCGTAGGAGAGCGAGGACACCACCGAGCACGATTCCACCGGTCACCCACAGCGGCGTCATTCCCGGGCCTCCCGGGTGCAGGGCGAGAACGTCGAGCGGGGCGAGCTCGGGGTCGATCAACGACGCGCGCTGCAGTCCTGGCTCGAGGAGGAACAGCACGGGGTTGGTCATGAGGTACCACGTCCACGGCATGAGGACCACGAGTGGGACCGCGAGTGCCAGTGCCAGACGCACCGCGACCTGACGCGACACGCGTCGCATCGTGAGGATCACCGTCGCGAGCACGAGCACGATCCACATCACCGGGGCCGTGGCGAGCACGATGCTCATCAGGATCGCCGTGCCGGCGGCGCGTCGCAGCGACCCACGGGGTGTCGTCAACCGCCATAGGGATCGAATTGCGAACGGAAGCGCGATCGACGCGATCGTCGTGCCGATTCGACCGGATGCAATCGCACCCGTCATCGCAGGGAGCAGTGCGTAGGCCGCCGCCATCCACGCCCGGGTGATCTTGGAGGGGATCATGTCGCGCGAGGCGATATAGGCGGACCAGCCCGCGATGGGGATCACCAGCATCAGCACCACCGCGATCGCCCAGGCTGACTTCCCCAACAGCACTGTTGCGAGCACGGCAAGGACGATCAGATAGGGCGACGACGGCGTCGTCGAGCCGGGGCCGACGTCGTGCCAGGCCTCGATGTAGGACTGCCAGAGGTCGGACGCACCGGGTGACGCCGGCAGTAGCGCTCCACCCTGCACCACACCGTCTCCCCACCACAGGGTTCGCGTGGACACGACCGCGATGAGCAACAGGACCACGGTGAGCAGAACACTGGGTTTGGTCACGATGCGACGTACCCGGCTGTACGACTCATCGGGGAGGTACGCCACCGCGTCGTCGATGCTGTCCAGGGCACTGACACTGGGACTCAGGGCCGAACTGCTGGTCGTGACGTATCCGCCGATCGCCTCGGCCACAGTGCGCACCTGATCCCAGGTGGTGGGACGCAGGTGACGCACCACGGAGGGAGGTTCCGTGGCTCCCTCCGATGCCAGCACTCGCGAGGCATGCAAACGTCCCGGGTGGAAGGCGACGCGGGCGACTGCAGCCACCTCGTCACGTGCCGAACGCACGTCCTTTCCCAGGAAGTAGACGATCGACCGGATCGCACTCCCGAGAAGAAGTCGCAGGGCGACGAAGGGGGCCAGGAACGGGTTGGCGTGTGCGAGCAGCAGATGGGCGGCTGCTTCGCGGTCATCGCGGTGGGGACGGTCATCTCCGCGCCGCCTGGCATGGGCGGAGGCCTCCCGGTGGTGGATGACGGCATCCGGAGCGACCATGACCCGCTCACCGCGCCGCCATGCCCGCCAACACAAATCGAGGTCGTCGCGATACAGGGGTAGGTAGGGATCGAACCCATGGAGTGCGTCGAAGACATCGCGCCGGATGAGCATCCCGGCAGTGCTGACGGCCAGCACTTCGCGGGCACCGTCGTGCTGGCCCTGGTCGTGTTCGCGGCGTTCGAGGCCGGTGACGCGACGCCCGTCGGAATCCACGCTGATTCCGACCTCGAGGAGGAGACGGCGGTCATGCCAGCCGAGGACCTTGGGTCCGAGGATCGACGCGGTCGGGAACATGTCCGCGGTGAGGAGGAGTTGGTCGAGGCAATCGGGATCCGGTGCACTGTCGTCGTGGAGGAGCCAGATCCATTCCACCGCATCGTCGGGTAGATCCCAGTCGCCGATCAGTCGAAGGCCCTCCTCGACGGCACCTCCGAACCCGGCATTGATTCCGGTCTCCACGACGCGTGCAGAGCCCAGTGACTCGCGTAGGAGCCGGGCACTGTCATCGGTCGAGGCGTTGTCGACCCCGACGATTGCATCGGGCGGCCGGGTTTGCCCGGCGATCGTGGTGAGCGCCGCAGGTAACCAGGTCGCACCATCGTGGGCGACGATGACGGCGTTGACCCAGTGGCGTCTGCGTGGGATGACGGGCTCGTCCGTGTCGTCGAATTCGAAGTCCTCGTCCGCGACGAACCACTCGAGCGACTCGGTCACCCGCCCACTGTACGGTCCGGAAAACTCTCCGCGGATTAGGAGATGGAGCGCTTCTTCAGCCTGCGGCGCTCACGCTCGGACAGCCCGCCCCAGATGCCGAATCGCTCGTCATTCTCGAGCGCGTATTCGAGGCACTCGACGCGGACCTCGCAGGACAGGCACACCCTCTTGGCCTCGCGGGTACTGCCACCCTTTTCCGGGAAGAACGCCTCCGGATCGGTTTGGGCGCACAGGGCCCGCTCCTGCCAGGAAAGTTCCTCGACATCGGACAACGGCAGAAACGCCACGTTGTCACTCACGCGATGGACCTCCTCGACCCAGCATCCGTGCTTGTCCAGGGAGTATTACAACGATGTCATTCCCCCACGTCAAGCCAGATTCCCCCAAATCGGACAGATTTAGGGTGAAAGTCGGACATTCCGGCGAGATCTGGGACACATTCACTGCCCCGTCGCGTGACAGGATGCCGCGATGACACGGCGGATCACCGTTCTCGCGGGCGGCATGGGCGGTGCCCGTTTCTGCCTGGGTGTGCGCCATCTCGCGGCTGGATCCGCTACCGAGATCACCGTCATCGGCAACACCGGGGATGACATCTGGGTCCATGGATTGCGCGTGTGCCCGGACCTCGATTCGATCATGTACACCCTCGGTGGAGGCATCAGCTCCGAGCGCGGATGGGGCCGCGAGG
>JBEIHR010000043.1:0-15139 GCA_040381195.1 Rubricoccaceae bacterium | reverse complement strand
CTACCCCGTCATCGACGAGGAGGTCGTGCGGTTCTGCGAGGGCAAGCGGGCGGTGCTTCTCGTCGAAGAGGGCCAACCGGACTTCATCGAGCAGAACATCCAGGCCGTACTTCGACGCAACAACGCGACCGCTGTGCTGCATGGCAAGGACCTGCTCCCCGTGGCAGGTGAATACACCCCGGCAGCCGTCACCAAGGGCGTGCACGCCTTCCTCCAGAAGTACGTGCCGCACATGGTGGACGGGACACCGGTGGTGACCTTGGCGCATGACGACCCGCGCAGTCCGTTCGCGCCCCGGATCGCGTCCGACCTCGTGCAGGGTCGTCCCCCCGGCTTTTGCACCGGATGCCCCGAGCGACCGATCTTCGCCGCGCTCACCCTCGCCCAGCGCGAGGTGGGCGAGCATTACGTCAGCGCCGACATCGGCTGCCACCTGTTCTCCATCAACGCCCCGTTTAACATCGGCGCAACCACGATGGGGTACGGCCTGGGCTCCGCGGCAGCGTCCGCGCTGAACGGGGCCCAGGCCGACAAGCGCGCCATCGCGTTCATGGGTGACGGCGGCTTCTGGCACAACGGCCTCACCAGCGGCGTCGGAAATGCCGTCTTCAACGAAAACGACCAACTCCTGGTGATCGTGGACAACGCCTATAGCGCCGCCACAGGCGGTCAGGACGTGCTGTCCTCCTCAGCCGACAACCCCACCCGGTCCACCAAGCACCCGATCGAGAATGCGGTACGCGGCGTGGGCGTGAAGTGGGCGCGCACGATGACGAACACCTTCAAGGTGGCCGAAATGCGCGACCTGTTCAAGGAGGCCCTCACCACCAAGGAGAAGGGCCCCAAGGTGATCGTCGCGCAGAGCGAGTGCACCCTGAACCGAACGCGCCGCGAGAAGCCGGCCAAGGCGGCAGCTATTAAGGCGGGTAAGCGCGTGGTCAACGAGCGCTACGGCATCGACCCGGAGACCTGCACGGGTGACCACTCCTGCATCCGCATCTCCGGCTGCCCGTCCCTGACGATCACCGACAACCCTGATCCGATGCGCAAGGACCCGATCGCCACGACCCTGAGCAGTTGTGTCGGGTGCGGCCTCTGCGGGGAGAACGCGCACGCTGCGGCGCTGTGCCCGTCCTTCTACCGCGCACAGGTCGTGATCAACCCCACGTGGTGGGACCGCTTCACCACGGCGATTCGCAGCCGATACATCCGGTTCCTCCAGCGTGGTGTCGAGCGACGCCTGGCCGGTATCGAGCCCGCCTGATGACGGCGCTGAGTGAGCGCCCGGCATCGGTGCGCATCCGCCCCATCACCATGGCGATCCTCGCCATGGGTGGCGAGGGTGGTGGTGTGCTCTCCGACTGGATCGTGGCCCTCGCCGAGGACAACGACTGGTTCGCGCAGAGCACGTCCGTTCCGGGCGTGGCCCAGCGCACCGGCGCCACCGTGTACTACGTCGAGTTGTTTCCCAAGTTCCTTGACGGCGCCCGGCTGCCCGAACCGATCCTGAGCACGATGCCGACCCCGGGGGAAGTGGACATCGTGGTCGCCTCCGAACTCATGGAGGCGGGCCGAGCCGTTCAGCGCGGTTTCGCCACTCCGGAGCGCACCACGCTGATCGCATCCACATCGCGCACGTACTCGATGCCGGAACGCACCGCCATGGGCGACGGCCGGGTCGACTCCGAGGGTCTGGTGGAGGCCTGCCTGGGGTCCTCGAAGCGGTTCGTCCGCGGTGACTTCGCCCGCGTGGCCGAGGAATCACGCAGTGTGATCAGCGCCGTGCTCTTCGGTGCGATCTGCGGTGCCGACGTGCTCCCCTTCACCCGCGAGCAGTTCGAGGCGGCGGTGCGCGCCAGCGGCAAGGGGGTCGAGGCGAGCCTGAGGGCCTTCGATGGCGGCTTCCGGGCGGCCACCGCTCCCCCGCAGGTGGCCCTCACCATCGGCGTGCGTCCCGCCGATACCTCGGGCCCGAATCCTGCCGACGTGGAGCGTGCGACTGCAGATCCGGTTGCGTGCGTAGGTCCGCGCCTGCGCGCCCAGGCAGAGCGCATCATGGAGTTCCCAGCCCCGGCTCGGTACATGCTCGTCGAGGGGATCAAGCGCACCGCGGAGTACCAGGACGTGCGCTACGCCGACGAGTACCTCGACCGGGTCGCGACGATCGCCGCCCTCGAGCAGTACGGCGACGGATCGGCCAGGCTCACCACCGAGGCAGCCCGCTACACCGCCCTGTGGATGACCTACGAGGACACCATCCGCGTCGCTTTCCACAAGACCAGGGGGCGGCGGATGCGTCGGGTGGGCGAGGAGGCCAACCTCTCCGACGGACAGGTGCTCGCGGTCCACGAATACCTCCACCCGCAGATGGAGGAGATCACCGACACCCTGCCCACCCCACTCGGGCGCTGGATGCTCCGCTCGAAGCTCATGAACACGATCGTCTACAAGGTCACACACAAGGGCATCAAGATTCAGACCACCTCACTGTTCGGGTTCACCGTCTTGTACTTGCTCGCTCGACTACGACCCCTCCGCCGTCGCTCCCTGCGCTTCGGTCTCGAGCAGAAGCGCATCGATGACTGGCTTGACCAGGTGCGCATCTACGCGCCGCGCAACTACGACCTGGCCTACCAGATCGTCGAGTGCCAGCAGGTGGTCAAGGGTTACGGAGAGACCCATGCGAACGGCATGCGTAACTTCACTGCCCTCATGGATGCCGTCCCCCGCATCGCCGACGATCCCCGTGCAGCGGAGCGGTTGGCCAACCTGCGCAAGGCTGCCCTGGCGGACGAGAAGGGCGAGGCTCTTCGTGTCGCCCTGGCCAGCGCCTCGATGCAGTAGTTACTCGTTCGTGGGCGGCACACCCGGCAACGGGGGTGTCCGTCGGAGTGGCCAGACGATTTCGCGTCCACCGGTGAGTCCACTCGGTCGGAAGATCAACATCAGAACCAGGATCGCACCCAGAATGATCGGGCGCGTCCCCTGCGGGAGCGACACGATGACCGAGCCGATCTCGATTCCGTTCTGAAGACGTACGAGCACGAGATCGATCACGCTGAACACGAGTGCGCCGATCACCGCGCCACTCAACGAGAGCATGCCGCCCAGGACGAGCATCGCGAGCGTGATGAAGGTCAACTCGATGCCGAACAGGCTCGCCTGCACCACTCGGTTGGTCAGCGCGAACAGTCCGCCGGCCACACCGGCGATCAGGCCCGAGAGAGCGAAGGCGATGACTCGCTGGGTCACGACGTTGATACCGGATGCCGCAGCGGCGATCCCGTCCTCGCGTGCAGCGCGCAGGAGTCGCGCGGGCCGGGTGCGCTGGAACAGCCAGGCGATGACGATGGCACCCAAGGCGAAGAACATCGTGGTCTGCAGGTCCAAGACGTCGGGGATTCCGACCATCGACTGGCCGCTGCGGGGTCCGATGCTGGACCAGTAGGTGAGGACCTGACCCACGACCAGGAGCAGCGCGAACGTCGCAATGCCCGCCTGAAGCCCGTTGAGCCGCATGAGCACCGGAGCGACCAGCAGCGCCAGCAGCCCGCCGACCAGGCCTCCGATGAGGATGGCGGGCAGCCACGGGGCCTGGACCTCGAACAGGAACGGGAACATGTCCGAGAGCAGGTTGCGTTTCAGATCCGATTCGATGGTGAGCAGACCCACCGTCCATGCCCCGAGCGCCACGAACGCGACGTGTCCGAAGCTCAGCACCCCGGAGGTCCCGATGAACATGTAGAGCGCCACCACGATGACCAGGTTCACCAGGGCGTACTGGAATTGGACCTGGACGCTGTCCCCGAGGTAACTGGTGATGACGGTGACCGCGTAGACGATCAGGAGCAGGCTGACCAGCGACCACAGGGGTCCCAGTCGCCACCACAGGCTGCGGGTCATGTGCGCACCGTCCCGCCGCGCACGAGCAGACCCGAGGGCCGAATGATCAGGACGATGATGACGAGGAGGAAGACGTAGGCGTCCCTGAAATTGCTCATGTCCGAGGGCAACCAGCTGGCCAACATGGAGGTCGCGAATCCCACGAGGAAGCCACCCGCCAGAGCGCCGTAGATCTTGTCGATACCACCGATGACCGCGCCGATCAGCGCGAGGATCACGATCGGCACGCCGAAGGTGGGCCCCACCGCACCGGTCTGCACCGTGCTCACGAATGCCACCGCCGCGGCGAGGATCCCACTGAGCGCGAAGCTCAGACCGATGACCCGACTCGCCGGGATACCCACCAGCCGCGCGGTGCGGAAGTCCGCCGCGGCCGCTTGCAGTTGCAAGCCCCAGATCGACTTGTTGAGGAATTGAATCAGGGCGACGAGGATGACGCCCGCGATCACGATGGTGGCGACGGACAGTAGTTGGATGCGGATCCCGCCGACATCGACCGACTGCGCGAGTTCCGATGCAACCGGAGCCGTCTGAACGTTGTTGCTGAAGAGCAATTCGTAGACACGCTGCAGGAGGAAGCTCAGACCGAAGCTGGCGACCAACAGGGTGGCCGGCGTTGCAGTGCGCATGCGGGAGAAGACCCCGAGTTCCATGAGCAGGGACAGGATCACGCCGATCACGATTGCGATCGGGATGGCGACGTACCAGCCCAACTGCCAGGTGAAGATGATCGAATAGCCCGAGGCCGTGATGATCTCGCCCTGCGCGAAGTTGGCCAGGCGGATGACGCCGAAGACGAGACCGATGGCGAGGGCCGCCAATCCGAGGGTGGCACCCGCGGAGAGTGCGTCCACAAGGGACTGGATGAGCTGGTTCATCCGAAGTACGCCTTCGTCAGCACGTCCACGTTGCTGGCGTCCTCGGGCTTCAGGGTCACGGTGATCGTTCCGTCGTGCAAGACGTATGTGCGCTCGCAGAACGCCACGGTGAATTCCGCACGTTGCTCGACGACGAGCACGGCCTTGCCTGCAGAGCGAATCGTGGCCAGGGCATCGAAGACGGTGTCGACGGCCGTGGGAGACAGTCCGAGGCTGGGTTCGTCGAGCATCAGGATGTCCGGATCGGCCATGAGTGCGCGGCCGATGGCGAGTTGCTGCTGTTGACCACCCGACAGCAGCCCTGCCGGACGGTCGCGGAACTCGGCGAGGATCGGGAACAGCCCTAAGACGTAGTCGAGGGTGTCGGCGGCCCCCTCCTGGGACCGACGACCCACGGCACCGAGTCGCAGGTTGTCCTTGACACTGAGAGCGGTGAAGACGTGCCGGCCCTCCGGAACGAGGCTGATGCCGCGCCGCACTACTTTCTCGGGGGCGAGCCCATCGACGTCCGCACCGTTCACCTCGACGGTGCCCTGGTGCGGGATCGCCCCCATGATCGCGAGCAGCGTGGAGGACTTGCCCGCACCGTTGGGACCGATGAGCCCGATCGCATGTCCGGCCGGGACGTCGAGGTCGACACCGCGCACGGCGGGGACTCCGGCGTAGGCCACGGAGAGGCCACGCACCACCAAGCCGAGGTCACCGCTGGGCACTGCCGCTCCGTCCCAGGTACGCCTCGGCGAGTGCCTCGCTGGCACGCACCTCGTCGGGGGTTCCTTCCAGGAGCGTCCGACCCTCGACCAGGACGTGGATGCGCTCACATACGTTCAGGATCAGCCGGACGTTGTGATCGATGAGCAGGACTCCGAGTCCTCGGTCACGCAGGTGACGGATGTTGTCGGCGAATTCGCCGATCTCCCCTTCGTTCAATCCCGCGGCGGGTTCGTCGAGGAGGACGTACCGTGGCTCGGCGGCGAGGGCGCGTGCGACACCGACGCGCCGCTCCACGCCGTGGGGCAGTGATCCTGCGGGGTGATCGGCACGGCCACCGAGATGGAATTCCTCAAGGAGTGCTCCGGCGAGCACCACGGCCTGCTTCCGGGAGCGACCCGTGCCCATCGCGGTGACCTCGAGGTTCTCGCGCACGGTGAGACCGCCGAAGAGGTGACCGTGCTGGAAGGTGCGCGCCAGCCCCTGGCGCGCGCGCACGTAGGGCTTGGACCGCGTGATGTCGACGCCGTCGAGAGCGACCGAGCCGGAGTCGGGCATGTCGTAGCCGCTGATGATGTTCACCAGGGTGGACTTACCGGCCCCGTTGGGACCGATCAGGCCGAGGACCTCACCGGGTCGGACCTCCAGGGATACCCCGGACAGCGCCTGCACACCGGCGAAGGAACGGGTCACCCCGGTCACACGGAGTTCGTGTGACCGGGGTGACTGCGTATCGATCATTCGGCGAAGGTGACCTTCTCCGGGGCCCGATCCTCGACCCACTTGAGCTTGCCGTTCTCCACGACGAGCACGGCCATCGGCCGCTCGACGTTGATGTGGAGATCCGGCGAGAAGCTCGACGGGCCGGCCAGGGTCGGCACGTCCTTCATCTGCTGGAACGCGGCCGTGAGCTTGTCGCCATCCCAGCTGCCCGCCTGCTTGTAGGCCTCGAGGATGAGCTGCAACGTGGCCGGACCGGTCACGAATCCACCGACGTCCGGCGGGTTGCCGTAGGCGGCCTCGTACGCCTTGGCGTACTCGTTGACGGCCGGATCCGGATCGTCACCGTTCTTCGCCGCGTAGGTCACGACGTAGTAGTCCTTCAGGCCCTCGATGGCGGGGACCCAGAAGTCACCGTCCATGCCGAAGCCCGAGATGATCGGCACATCAACGCCGCCATCGCGGATCTCCTTGGCCACCTGGCCACCACCCGGGTTGTAACCGCAGTTCACGATCACATCGGGCTTCTTGCCCGCGGCGATCTTGGACACGGTCTCCTTGACGGAGTCACCCTGCACGTAGTCGTAGGTCGCGGTCACCTTGCCACCCAGCTCGGTGAAGCGCTTCTCGAAGATCGTGCACTGGTTCTGCGTGTACTTGATGGAGGTGTCGCGCAGGAGGACGGCCGTCTTCCAGCCCTTGTCCGCTGCGAACTCCGCCATCACCGTGGTCTCACCAGGCGTTCCGGCACCGATCGAGAAGCCGTTGGGCAGACCGCCCGCGGGGCCGTAGATCGGATCACCGATGCAGGGTGCGAGGTTGAGGATGTTCTTGCCCTCGGCCACGAGCGATGCGGGCGACGAGACGTCGTAGTCGCAGGTGACGATGAGCACGTTGGCACCCTTGCCGATGACTTCCTCGGCTGCCGGTGCGTACTTCTCGAACTTGGTCTCGGTGTCGATGAACTCCACCGTGATGGGCTGGCCATTCACGCCGCCAGCCGCGTTGACCTTCTCGACCTCCAGCAGGAGGGCGTTGCGGGCCGGGGTGTCGATCGGGCCCATGAAGCCGCTACCGGCCTGCACGATGCCCAGGACCAGGGGATCACCCGAGGCCTCCGCTGCTGCGGTCTCCTCGGCGGGGGCTTCCTCGGCCGGAGCCGCGGTCTCCTCCGCCGCGGTTTCGGCGGCAGTCTCTTCTGCGGCGTCCTCGCTCGAGGACACGCAGCCAGTCAATACGAGCGACGCGGCTCCCACCGCAGCCGCGAGTGTCATGAGACGGCGCCTCATGCAACCTCCCTGTTCGATCGGGGCATGACCCCGAATTTACGACCGCCAGACCGACGGCATACGTATCCTCACATCAGAACCCGGAATAGGCAACGACCTTGGGGATTTGTTACCCACTGTTGACCTTCCCCCCGGGGGGAGAGCCGACTAGGGCGCGGGCCGGATGACCGAATCGACGATGTAGCCCATCGGGCGGGCGAGGGCCGCCCGCATGTCCTCCGGCCAGGGGGCCGAGCCCTGGTCGTTGGCGGCCACGTGGACCACCACGTACCTGCCGGTGATGGCCACCTCGTCCCCCCGGCTCACGCGCAGGGCGAAGGTGCACGAGGAGGTTCCGACGGAGACCACCCCGACTTCGCATTGGATGACGTCGCCGTAGTAGAGCCGGGCTCGGTAATCGGCCTCCACGTGGACCCGGGGCACGCGATCGATCATCGAGGTGTCGAATCCCAGGCAACCGTAGAGCGCGTGCTCGGTCTCCTCGAGCCAGCGGAAAGCGGCCGAGAAATGGTTGTGTCCGGCGGCGTCCGTTTCGCTCCAGGCGACGGTGCGCGTCACCACGACCCGCGCGCCAGTGATCTCACTCATCACGCCTCCCGGCGACCAATCTAGGGGGTACCCGCCTGAACTAGGATCCGAGTGTGATCACAGCCCTGTGCTTCATCAACGTGTCACCCGAAGCGATCAACTCCGCGGGCGAGCAGATAGCCCGCATCCCCGGTGTGCGTGCGGCCTATTCGGTGACCGGGCAGATCGATCTCGTGGCCCTTATCGAAGTCACCAGTCACGACGGCGTCGCCCGCGTGGTCACCGACGGCATCGGTGCGATACCGGGGATCGTCTCCACGGAGACGCACATCGCCTTCCGCACCTACTCCCGCGAGGACCTCGAAGCGGGCTTCTCGATCGGCGCCGAGAACTAGTCCTCGTTATTCGGTGCCGGCGTGCCGTCGGGGTAGTAGGCCGCGGCTGCAGAGCCCTCCGGCCGGAACACCCCGAGGATCCACACATCCTCCGGATTCGGATTCTCCAGCGCGTGCAGGAATCGCGGCGCGACGTGGAACGAGCTCCCCACGCTGAGTGCCTGCGACCGACCACCCGCGTGCAGGGTGCCCGATCCCCGCACAATCACGCAGATCTCGTCGTAGAGGTGGTAGTGCTCGGGGGCCCCCGATGTGGGAATGAAGCCGACGAACATCGTCGCCCCGCGCGAACCGCGCGTCCGATCGAAGAGCACCTCGTACTGGCGATCACCGGTGGCGGCGTTCATGGCCTGCGCCCCGAGGTAGGAGACGTCGACGACCTCGCTGATCGGGGCGGCGAGACGAGCCGCCCATGGTGTGACGGGTGCCGGCACACAGAAGACGAGCAGGCTCAGACCCTGCGCATCCTCGATTGCCCACTCAGTGCCAGCGTGCACCTGGAACGCAAATCCCGGAGCCAGATCGTGGCGCTGCTCGCCCACACACAACTGTCCGCCACCGGCGAGGACATATGCCAGGGTGTCGTTGCGAGTGTCGCACCGGGAGCGCATCGCCCCCACCACGTCGTAGGCATCCAGGGTCAAGGGCTCGGCGTAGTACTCGGGTCGGATCAGCGGGCGGACCATTACCCCCCGGTACTCCGGAACAGCCGCAACGTCGGCGATGTTCACGACGTGACCAGGATGCACACCCCCATGCTAGGGAGGAACCAGCTGCAGCTAGACGAGCATGTGGCGATGACGGTGGAGACTCTCGATAACCCTTTCCACGTCTCCTGTGGTGTTGTAGAAGTGCGGGCTGATACGCACATTCCCGTCCCGGCATGACACGACGACCCCGTCATCCGCGAGGGCATCGACGAGCGCATGATCGTCCCTGGCGGCTACGGCGATCATCGGACCGTGGAGATCACTGGGGGTCACCACACGTCCACCGAGGTTCGTGACACCCGCACGCAGCTGATCGTGCAGGCCAGCGGACACCTCCCAGGCGGATTCCACGCCGACCTCGAGCAGGAAGTTCAGTGCAGCCTCCGCCGCATAGAGGCTCGGGACCACCGGAGTTCCCGATTCGAAGCGCCGAGCATCCTTGGCGGGGTCGTAGGAGTAGATGTCCATCGCAAACACATCGCGTGCCGCGAACCATCCCGTTGTCAACGGAACCAACTCGGAGGTGCGCTGGGGGTTGACCAGCGCGAAGCCGACACCCGGACTGCCGAGCATGTACTTGAGGACCCCGCCAACGAGGAAGTCGGCCCCCAGTGCTTGGAAGTCGATCGGTAGGGCCCCCGCGGTCTGGTAGGCGTCGACCAGGACAGGGACTCCCTTCGCGTGCGCTGCGTCGATGATCGCCGCTACGTCCACCATCGCGCCGTTTCGGTAGCACACGTGCGTGATCGAGACGATCGCTGTATCTGCGTCGATCGCGGCGTCCACTCGTTCCACGGGGAGGCGGTGGTCAGGTTCAGCGGGCACATGGATGACTTCGGCACCGCGACGTTCCTGGGCATGCCAAATCTGTCCGATGGTGGGGAACTCCAACGACGTCGTCACGATTTTGCGCGGCCCGGAGGCAAAGTCGAAGCACGTGGCGATCGCACTGACAGCGGCGGATGCCGACGCAGTGATCGCGACATCTTCTACGTCGGCATGGAAGGTGCGCGCCAGGAGTGCTCGGACGCGCTCCTGCACACCGACCCACGCCTCCCAGAGTGAACCGAACTCGGCCAAGCCATGCATGTAGTCCTCGTACGCGTTACGTACGGACACCGCCAGTGCGCCCTGTGAACAGGAATTGACATACGTGCGTCGGGCAAACACCGGGAACTCGTCCCGACGCAGCCCGCCATCACCGATCACGCGACGTATCCTCCACCCTGACGCACGGTCCGCGCACCTACAACTTCTCCACCGGCGCATACCGGAGCAGGAGGCGCTTCACCCCCAGGGACCCGAAGTCGATCGTGGCATCGGACTTGTCCCCGTTCCCCGCCACGCTCACCACGGTGCCCAGCCCGAACTTGGCGTGGTTCACCCGATCCCCGGGTGCCAGGGAGACCACCGGCCCGGTGCCGATCACCCGATCCCCCAGGCGCAGTCCCGACGAGGCACGCGATGAGCCCACAGTGAGCGGGCGACCCACCGGATCCTCCCGCCGCCACTCGAGCACCCCCTCGGGGATTTCGTCAAGAAATCGAGAGGGCGGATTGGCTGCGGGCGTCCCCCAGGCGGACCGGGTCATCGCGCGGGTGAGGTACAGCCGCTCGCGGGCACGCGTGATGCCGACGTAGGCGAGTCTCCGCTCCTCCTCCAACTCGCGGGCGTCACCCAGCGAGCGCATATGCGGAAAGATCCCGTCCTCCATGCCGGTGAGGAAGACCACCGGGAACTCCAGACCCTTCGCGGTGTGCAGAGTCATCAGGGTCACGACACCGCCATGTTCCTCCCCGTCGGGGATCTCATCGGAGTCCGCGACGAGGGAGACCCGCTCGAGGAAGTCGGCGAGTGATCCGTCGGGGTTGTCCACACCGAACTCGGCAGCCACCGATTCCAATTCCGCGAGATTCTCCACGCGCGACTCATCCTGCGGGTCATCTGAGTCCTGTAATTCGGCCAGGTATCCGCTCTGTTCGAGCACCGCCTGTACGACGGTGGCTGGGTCGGCGCCACCGTCAGCGACAGTGCGCAGGGTGTCCATCAACGACATGAATCCAGTGATCGAGTTGAGCGAGCGCGTAGCAATTCCCGGAATGTCGGCAGCGCAGGCCAACGCGGCCGCGAAGCTGATTCGCTCGCGCTGGGCGAAGTTCTCCACCTGTTCCTCGGCACGGTCACCGATGCCGCGCTTGGGGACGTTGAGGATGCGCCGCAGCGACACCTCGTCCTCCGGGTTCGCGATGGCGCGCAGGTACGCCACGACGTCGCGGACCTCCTTGCGTTCGTAGAACCGCACACCCCCTACGACCTTGTACGGCATGCCGGTGCGAATGAAGATGTCTTCCACGGAACGGGATTGGGCATTGGTCCGGTAGAAGACCGCGACGTCACCCGGGCGCACTCCCTCGTCGTCGGTGAGACGATCGATCTCCTGAGCGACGAAGGAGGCCTCGTCGTGCTCGTCGTCTCCGACGTAGGCCGTGATGGCGGCACCCGCTCCCGCATCCGTCCAGAGGCGCTTCTCACGCCGTGAGGCGTTGCGCGCGATGACCGCGTTGGCTGCAGTGAGGATGTTCTGTGAGGAGCGGTAGTTCTGCTCGAGCAGGATGGTGGTCGCCGACGGGAAGTCTCGCTCGAATTCCTCGATATTGCGGATCGTGGCGCCGCGAAACGCATAGATCGACTGGTCCGCGTCCCCCACGACACACAGGGCCCCCGGGAACGGAGTATCCACCCCGACGAGCTCCTTGATCAGCACGTACTGCGCATGATTGGTGTCCTGGTACTCGTCGACCAGGATGTGACGGAACCTGCGTCGATAATGCTCGGCGACATCGGGGAAGAGTTGCAGGACCGCCACGGCAGAACCGATGAGATCGTCGAAATCGAACGCGTTGGCCTGCCGCAGGCGCCGCTGATACTCCCCATAGGCCTCGGCGAGCACCTCCTCCATGTGGTTCGAGGCCCGGCCGGCGAAGGTCTCGTGGTCGACGAGGTCGTTCTTCAGATTCGATACCTGGGCGGTGAAGGAGCGGGGGGTGTAGCGCTTGGCGTCGAGGTTGAGGTCGCGGATCACCATGGTCATCAGCCGCTGACTGTCCTGCTGGTCGTAGATGGTGAAGCTCAAGGAGATACCCAGGTGCTTCGACTCGCTGCGCAGGATGCGCACACAGGCACTGTGGAACGTCGAGACCCACATGGTCCGCGCCGGAGGACCGACGAGGGCGGCCACGCGCTCCTTCATCTCACCCGCAGCCTTGTTGGTGAAGGTGATGGCGAGGATCTCCCCTGGTGACGCATCACCGCTGGCGATCAGGTGCGCGATACGACGCGTCAACACTCGGGTCTTGCCGGAACCTGCACCCGCCACGATCAGGAGTGGGCCGCCGCGGTGCTCCACGGCGGCCCGTTGCGCTGGATTGAGGTCCGCAACCAGCGCTTCCGGAGTCACGTGGGCAGTGTAGGTAGACCGGCCGACGCCGGGACGATCGGTCGACGCGGGACAACCGCGCGCACCGACATATATGCCGCACCCAGGTCAGGGCGTGGATCCGCGTCACCCTTGTTCGGCCACATGGCCATGGCGCGCTCAGCCTGCGCGGTGATCGTCAGGGATGGATTCACTCCGAGGTTGGCCGTGATCGCAGATCCGTCGAGCACGTGCAGTCCGGGGTGACCGAAGGCGCGCTGGTACGCGTCGATGACCCCCGTGTCGGCATCCGCACCGATCACGCATCCGCCGACGAAGTGGGCTGTCAGAGCGGCGTCGATGTTTTCGAAGACGGAGGCACCCGCAACACCGTCGATCTTCTCCGCGACCCGCGTGACGACCTCCTGTGCGACGGGGATGTAGGTCGGAGCAGGGCTCGATGCGTCCTGGTGTGTGGTGAGCGCCCAGCGGCCGAGTCGGTCTGTCCCACCCTGCAGGGTCAGAGAGTTGTCCACCTGCTGCATGACCAGCGAGATCACCGTGCGCTCACTCCAGCGGCGCACGTTAAACAACCGCAGCGTGACCGGCCACTGCCGGACGAGCTCCCCCACCCAGGTCTTCCACCGCGGTACGCCCGGTTGGGGCTGGGTGAGCACCGACTGCAACAGGCCCATGGAGTTCGACCCCCGGCCGTAGCGGACCGGCTCGACGTGCGTGCGCGGATCGGGGAAGAAGCTCGAGGTAATCGCCACACCCTCGGTGTAGTCGGTGGTGGTGCGTGGGGACACCGCACCCAGGATGGATTCGGAGTTGGTACGCGACAAACGACCGAGCACACCGGAGAGGCGTGGCAGGCGTCCCTCATCGCGCATGCGATGCAGGAGCTTCTGCGTGTTCAGCGTTCCCGCCGCCACGATCACCTGATCAGCCGTGACTGCGCGCTCCGTGCGCCGCGACCAGGTTCCCGTGCGCTCCGTGGTGAGGGTGTATCCCCCCTCGGGCCGTGGATCGATCCCGATCACGGTGGTCATCGGCAGGATGCGCGCTCCGGCGAGCTCCGCGAGAGCCAGATAGTTCTTCGGCAGCGTGTTCTTGGCGTTGTGCCGACAACCGGTCATGCACTCCCCGCAATGCGTGCAGCCGGCGCGCGCCGGACCGACACCGCCGAAGTACGGATCCTCCGAGACCACACCGGGCCCCTCCCCGAAGAAGACGCCGACCGGGGTGAGGCGGAAGGTGTGTTCGACACCCATATCGGTGGCGACCTCCTTCATCACCTCGTCCGAGGGCGTCATGCGCGGGTTGTCCGCGACACCGAGCATTGCGCTCGCCAGGGCGTAATAGGGCTCGAGTTCGGCCTTCCAATCCGTGATGTCGGCCCATTGCGGATCAGCGAAGAACTCTGCCGGCGGTTGGTACAGGGTGTTCGCGTACACGAGGCTGCCGCCTCCCACACCCGCACCGGCCAGCACGGCGACATCCTTGAGCAGGTGGATGCGCTGGATACCGAAGAATCCCAGCCGCGGCGCCCACAGGAATCGACGCAGATCCCAGGAGGTGGTCGCAAAGTCGGAGTCCTCGAACCGTGCACCGGCCTCGATCACGAGGACCCGATAGCCCTTCTCGCTCAACCGCAGGGCCGCGACGGATCCGCCGAATCCCGATCCGATGACCACGACATCGAAATCCGCCATTACTTCAGGCCGATCTTCTTGATCAACCCCATCGCTGCAGAGAGAGTCGCACCCCAACGTTCATCGGACATGCCGAATTGCGGATCGAAACCGAACGCACGCTGTGTGGAGATGTTCTGCACCCGCGTGACGGCGTACACGGCTTCATCACCGTGCCGACTCCCGAGTCCCGAATCGGCCCACCCTCCCGTCGGCGCCCGGACACTCGCCCAACTCGAGGCATAGCCCTCGTTGATGTTCACCGATCCGGAGTGCAGTCGACGCGCCAGCGTGGCACCCGATCTACGGTCGCGGGTGATCACGGCTGCATTGAGTCCGTAGGTGGTGTCGTTGGCGCGCTCGACCGCCTCGTCGTCATTCGCCACGGGATACACCGACACGAGGGGGCCGAAAGTCTCCGTACGGCAGACGAGCATCGTCTCGTCGACATCGGTCAAGATCGTGGGCTCCACGTAGAACGGACCGACATCGGGCCTCGCGTGCCCACCAGTGACGACGCGTGCTCCGCGCGCGACCGCATCCTCGACATGGGCGACGAAGCGATCAACCTGCGCCTGCGAAATCAGCGAACCGATGGACGCACCCCAGCCCACGTGCGGAACCATCGTCATGCTCCGCGCTCGCCGCGCGAACTCTTGGAGGAAGGCACCGGCGACGGTCTCCTGCACGTAGATGCGCTCCATGGAGATGCACAACTGGCCGGAGTTGGCGAAGCAGGCGCGCTCGGCGATAGCAGCTGCGCGCACAGGGTCCGCATCGGCGCGGATGATCATCGCGTTCTTGCCCCCGAGTTCGAGCGTGCACGGGATCAGGCGACGTGCGCAACGCTCTGCGACGACCCGGCCGGTCGGGGTCGATCCGGTGAAGTTGACATG
>JBEIHR010000042.1:0-15479 GCA_040381195.1 Rubricoccaceae bacterium | reverse complement strand
CGTGCCGATGGCTGAACCCCTCTACCGGGGGATCGTGTGGTCGTTCAAGGGAGTGTTCCGCGCTCTGGGCATGAAATTGTCCGTGGTGGGCGCGGAGAACATCCCCGACACCGGCGGTGCGATCATCGCGATCAACCACACCAGTTATCTCGACTTCGCCCTCGCCGGCGTGCCCGCCGACATGCGCGGCCGTCGGTTCGTGCGATTCATGGCCAAGGATTCGATCTTCCGTCATCCGGTGGCGGGTCCATTGATGCGCGGGATGAAGCACATACCCGTGGATCGGAGTTCGGGCCTGACGGCGTACCGCGACGCTGTGACCGCTGCGAAGAACGGCGAGTTGATCGGCGTCTTCCCCGAAGCAACGATGAGCCGATCCTTCGAGATCAAGGAAATCAAGAACGGCGCCGTGCGCATGGCCCGCGCAGCCCGGGTTCCCTTGATCCCGATGATCGTCTTCGGGAGTCATCGAGTGCTCTCGTACAACGTCCGGAATTTCTCCCGAGGAACTCCCGTGTTGATCGAGGTCGGTAAGCCCATCCCGATTCCCATGGACCAGGATCCCGAGGAGTTGACCGCGGTTCTGCATGAAAGACTCGCGTCCCTGCTCGATCGGGTCATCGAGCGTTACCCGGGGAAAGTTGCGGGTGCGCCATGGTTGCCCGCGCGATGGGGTGGCAGTGCGCCGACACTTGAGGAGGCGCGTGAGATCGAGGAACGACGACGTAGGGAGCGGGATGAGCGACGGTGACGATCTGACGATCGCGCGCCATCTCGTCCATCGGCTTCAGGGACTCGGTGTCACCGAGGGATTCGGGATCGTCGGTGATTTCGTCCTCAAGTTCGTGGGCGCGGTCGAGGACGAGGGGTTCCCGATCCTGACCACCGCCGACGAGCAGGGTGCGGGTTTCGCGGCGGATGCGTACGCGCGGGTGCGTGGATTCGGCGTCGCGTTCTGCACCTACGGCGTGGGTGGGCTGAAACTGGCCAACGCGGCTGCAGGTGCCTGGGCGGAGCAGGTTCCGTTGCTCATCGTCAGCGGCGCACCGGGTGTCGCTGAGCGTGAGCGGGATCCGATGCTGCACCACCGGGTGAAGGATTTCGATACCCAACTGCGCGTCTTCGAGGACCTCACGTGCGCCCAGGCGGTGCTCACGAGCGTGCACTCGGCGGCCGATGAGATCGATCGGGTGATCTCCCACATGCTGGCCGAACAGCGGCCGGGATACATCGAAGTCCCGCGCGACATGGTCGGTCACGTGATCGAAGCCCCGGACGGGGGACTCGATCCGCACCTGCCGCCTGTGGATCGGGAGTCCCTCCGGCACGCCGTCGATGATGTCCTCGATCACCTGCGCCAGGCGCGCACGGCCGCCATCCATGCCGGTGCACTGGTCGATCGCCGAAACGTGGCAGACGCTCTCTTCCGCGTGGCGACCCAGGCGGGTATCCCGGTGGCCACCAGTTCGCTCGGGCGCGGTGTCTTCCCGGAACGGCACGACCTCGGTCTGGGCGTCTACCTCGGTGCGTTGAGTCCTGAGCGCATCGTGCGGCGAGTCGAGGACGCGGATGTCCTGCTGAGTGTCGGTGTCCTGCAGACGGATCTCACGCTCGGGGCCTTCACCGCACATATCGATCACGAGAAGTACATCCTCGCCACCGACACCGACGTCACTGTCGGCTACCGCACCTATCGCGACGTGCCACTGTGGGCCTTCCTCCCCGCGCTCGCGGATGCGCTCACCACGGAATCACTGACCATCGATCACTCGCCGCTCGAACCGCATGAGCCGTTCATTCCCACCGATGATCCCGTGATGGTTGCCGATGTCGTCCACGGGATCGAGGTGCACCTGGACGAGCGCCACTCGTTGCTGCTCGATCCGGGTGAGGCGCTCTTCTCCGCCGTCGACATGCGCGTACCGACGTACGCGCACGCGAGTGCGTACTACGCCACGATGGGCTACGCGGTTCCTGGCGCTCTCGGGGTCGGGAAAGCGGATCCGGGGCGACGTCCGGTCGTCGTCGTCGGCGATGGTGCATTCATCATGACCGCGCTCGAGGCGGCCACCTGCGCCTTCCACCAGGTGCCCGCCATCATCATCGTCTTGGACAACTCGGGATACGGGACACAGAGGCCGATCCTCGATGGGCCGTTCAACGACATCCCGCCCATCGCCGCCGACCGACTCATTGAAGCATTCGGTACGGGGCGTGGTTTCGATGTGACGACGCGGGCGGAGTTGCATGCGGCCCTGCAGAACGCCGTCGACTTTGACGGGCTCTGCATCCTGCGCGTCCACATTCCCCGTGACGCGCGCAGTGCAGCACTCGAGCGCCTGGGCGAGGCATTGCGCGCACGTGCCTAGGCCGGCTCCTCGGGTGGCTTGCGGCGCACGATGCGCCACGCCTCCTTGCCGCCCTTCTTGACCTTGTGCATGAGGACTTCCGCCCAGACGAATTCCGTGGCCAACACGGCGAGCCCCAGGACGATGAAGGCAATACCCGGACCGGGGAGCACCAGCATCACGATCCCGGCGACGATCAGCGCCCCACCGACGATCGCCACGCCGACCCATCGGATGGGGTGGGGGAGCTTCTTCCAGCCCCCGACCATGGATGACCGTTCCACTCTTCCAGGGTACGTGCGCCCGTGCAGGGGCGCGACCTCCCCTAGGTCAGAGTCCTCGGAGCTTGCGGATGCCCACCACGATCGCAGCCGCCGAACCACCCAGGATGATCACGTCGAGGATCCCGAACTGACCCGCGGAGGCGGCAATGCCGACGATGGCCAATCCGAAGATGCCGACACCGACGTAGGCCCAGGGTGTCCAGGACGGTTGCTCCCGAGGAGGCATGCTGACACCCTAGGCGAGCCAACACGCTCCGGCGACAACAGGGAGATCCATGGACGAGGCACAGAAGAAGAAGGCCGAGCACGACACCGAAGAGGTTGGTGAGCACGTGGCCAAGGGGCTTGGCGCGGCTGCCGATGTGCTCGCGCACGGAATCTCCGGGGCTGCCTCGGGGATCGTCGCAGGTATCGATGCGGTGCATGACACACCGGAGCAGCCTGATCGATGACAGGGGCATTCGCGACCCTCATCATCGTGGTGTCGCTGGCGATCGCAGCCTGGTCGACAGTCCACCTGATCATCAACCGACCGATCTCGCGGCCGTTGCGCGCGTCCATGCTCGTCCTGACCGCCCTCTTCATCGTCTTCGCGATCGGCGGCATCGCTCAGATGGTGATGAGTGATCGTGATTTCGCCCGCGCGGAATTCGTCGGGTACCTGCTCCTGAGCCCAATGATCCCGGTGGGTGCGTGGTGGTGGGTGCGCGGTGACCGATCTCGCGCAGGGTCGGCGATCCTGCTGGTGGTCGCTCTCGTCATGCCGGTTCTCGTGATTCGAATCCAGCAGGTATGGGCCGGTGTCTGAGGTGAACCGGGGTTTCGGTCGGGTGTTGGTGGTGCTCTACGCCATATTCGCGATCGCAGCAACGGCGCGCTCGGTGGTGCAACTGGTGACACGATTCAGCGAGGCGCCCATCGCCTACGTCCTGTCTGCTGTTGCGGCGATCATCTACATCGTCGCCACTATCGCGCTCGCGCGTGGTGATCGCACATCGTTCCGGGTGGCGACGATCGCGATCACCATCGAACTCATCGGAGTCATCGCCGTTGGAGCAATCAGCCTGATCGTGCCCGAGTACTTCCCGCGCGCCACCGTGTGGTCGTCCTTCGGCCGCGGATATCTCTTCATCCCGCTCGTCTTGCCGATCATCGGCCTGTGGTGGTTGCGGAGGTCGAGGGCTCAATCCCCGAAGTTGCCGAATAGCTGAGCGAGTGAGATCGCGGCCGGCCCGAGAACGATGATGAAGATGCCGGGGAGGAAGCACACGATCACGGGCAGGAGGATCTTCACCGGCACCTTCTGCGCGCGCTCGCGAGCTCGGTCCTGACGCTTGGAACGCATCTCCGCAGCCTGCTCGGTCAAGATTCCGCTGATCGCGATGCCGAGACGGTCCGCTTGGAGAACGGCAGTCACGAAGCGAGTGAGGTCCTCCTGTTTGCTGCGGTGTCCCAGGGACTCCAGTGCCGTCTGGCGTGACTGACCCAGTTGCATCTCGCGCAGCACACGCGCGAACTCCTGGGGGACCGGGCCGTCCTGGTTGGTGGCTACCTGCGCGAGCGCAGCCTGGAACCCCATGCCCGACTGCACGCAGAGACTGAGGAGTTCGATCGCATCGGGCAACTCTCGTTGGATCAGAGCGGTGCGACGCAGCCCGGTGTTGTAGATCAACAGATCAGGTAACCAGAACCCACCGACGAGCAGCAGTGGAACAGCACACCAGAACCACCCGCCTGCGAGTGCGCCGAGAGCCGCACCGGCGAGGGCGCCGGCACCGGCGAGAACGACCTTGGTCCGCAAGGCCTGCGCGAGTGCCGTGGCCTCGGGGCGTCCTGCGTAGTCCAGGTGGGTCTGCAGGTGCGCTCGCTGCTCCGTGGTCGTCAACCAGCTGCCCAGAGCTGTCAGGAGGTGGCCGGAGCGACCGATGGGCACCTGCGATGAGGACAGGGGGTCCATGGCGGCGTAGCTGCCCAGGATCATCGTGATCGACGCCACCGTGCGCCGATGGCGCTGCACGCGGACGACGACGTACCCCACGGCCAGAACGCAGGCGAATGTGACCAGCGCCAGAGTGAGTGGAATGGGAACGACATCAGACCTCAACATCGACGATCCTCCTCATCCAGAGTGCTCCGATACCGAGGATCCCGACCAGGGCCGCGAGCATCAGCCAACCGATTGTCGTGGTCCAGAAGATCTCGACGTAGTCCCGGCGCGTGACGAAGAAGAACGCGAAGACACCGAGCGGAAGGATCATGAGCACCACGGCGGAGAGTCGTCCCTCGGCTGATAGTGCGCGGACCTCGCGCTGCACCTGTGCGCGCTGCCGCACAGATGTGGCCGCAGTGTCGAGGATCCCGGAGAGCGACCCGCCCGCCTCCCGCTGGATGCGCAGGGCCTGGACTGCCCAGCGGAGATCGTCGCTCTCCATCCGCGTGGCGACATGATCGAGTGCATCAGGAAGGTCGATGCCGAGAGCCACCTCCGCGGTCGCGCGGCGCATCTGACGGGCGAGGATGTCACTTCCGGTCTGGGCGCCACTGGCCACCGACTGGGCGAGGGACAGGCCGGACCTCAGGCCACTGGCGACGAGGGTGAGGAAGTCGGCGAGTTCACCTTCGAAGCGTCGACGGTTCGCGTTGATTCGCGCGCGCAGGAAGAGGTGTGTGGCCAACCATCCGACGACGAGCCCCACCAGCGCGAGGGGAAGGGGGAGCCGCACCACGAGGAGCAGAGTGAATACGACGAGCATGACCGCGGACTGGAGCATCAGCCACGCCGATGTGCTCAGGGGGATATCGGCACCGTCGAGCTCGTTGCGGATTCGCTGATCCCATTCGTCGGGGAGGAGGGCGCCGAGTCCCGAAGCAGAAGCGGAATCCGACCCCAGGCGCGTGTCGGAGTAGTGCTCGAGCACCCTTCGGATCTGTCGGCGCCGGCGAACCGTCTCGACTGTGTTCCATCCGGCATAGGCCATCCCGACGATCCCGATCAGGACTGCCAGTGCGAGGAGAGCAGCGGTGATCGAGGGGGGAGTGGGCGTGGCGGCCTCGGCCTGTGGTGCGGGAGGTGCTGTGACCGTGGGGGCGACGTTCGGGATGCTCCGCGGGGAGGCAACCGCGACAGCCGTGAGTGACCGCGCGAATGCTTCGGGAGCAGTGATCACCGACCCGCCACTCGCCGTGGCGATTCTCTCGAGTGCTCGACGTTCTCGCGGCGAGGGATCGATGGCGATCACGTAGATCGGTGTCGGATCGCGCTCGATGGCCGCGAGGACCTGGGCGCTGGATGTGGCGCTCGCAGTATCCGCCCCGTCACTGACCACCACGATGCGGGTGAGATCGGGGATCGCGAGTCCCTGGAGCAGTGCGTCGCGCAGCGCAGTGTCGCCGTCGGCCCGGAGCCCTTTCGCAGCGTCGAGAACCGCCGACCGATCGGTGGTGGGGGGGATCAGGATCCGCGCCTCATCGGCGAAGGAGCCGACACCGAAGGGGATGGTCGGATCGAGTGCATCCGCGATATCGGCGATCGCGCTTCGCGCCTCGCGCAGCCGATCCCCCACCATGGAGCCGCTCGTATCGACGAGGAGCAGCACCCGATCCGTCCCCTGATCATCGGCAGCGAGCGCGACCGGACTCACCAGCACGCTCACGAGGAGTGCACCCACCAGGCTCCGGAATCTCATGGGAGGGACACCCCGCGGTCACTGAGCTCGCGCGCGAATGTCGGCCGCAAACCTGTGGGCAGGAGTTGCCCGAGGTGACCATTAGGCGCTCCACTGCTGTAGTCGAAGGTGAAGAGATCCTGCGTCACGATGGTGTCCCCGTCGAGACCGGTGATCTCGGAAATGCTCGTTACGTGCCGGGAGCCATCGCGTAGGCGCTCCTGGTGGACGAGAACCTTGATCGCGCCGGCGATCTGTTCCCGGATCACGCGCACGGGAAGATCGAGATCAGCCATCAGCACCATGGTCTCGATGCGCGAGAGCGCATCGCGGGCACTGTTCGCGTGCACGGTGGTGAGAGATCCATCGTGACCGGTGTTCATCGCCTGGAGCATGTCGAGTGCTGCGGCATCGCGCACTTCACCGACCACGATGCGGTCGGGCCGCATGCGAAGTGAGTTGCGCACGAGATCACGAATGGTGACCATGCCGCGCCCCTCCATGTTCGGGGGGCGTGCTTCAAGGCGCAGCACGTGGGGCTGGTGCAACTGCAACTCAGCCGCATCCTCGATGGTGACGATACGTTCCCCGAGAGGGATGAATCGGGAGAGCACATTGAGTGTGGTTGTTTTCCCGGAGCCGGTTCCGCCGCTGATCAGGATGCTCATGCGACCCGCAACGCACGCCTGCAAGAGGTCGGTGGCCTCGGGTGTGATGGTTCCCATTGCGATGAGATCGCGTGCGACGTAGGGCTCGACAGCGAACTTGCGAATGGTCAGTGAGCAGCCGTCGATGGCGATTGGAGGGATCACCGCGTTGACGCGACTTCCGTCGGGAAGGCGCGCGTCCACCATCGGACTGGCCTCGTCGACGCGGCGCCCGACGGCAGCGACGATGCGGTCGATCGCGCGCCGCAGGTGGTCCTCATCCGTGAAGCTCAGGTCGGTTCGGTGGAGCAGACCCCCCTTCTCGACGAAGACGACGTCGTGCCGGTTGACCATGATCTCGGTGATCTCGGGATCGCGGAGGAGTGCCTCCAGGGGTCCGTGGCCGAGGATGTCGTCGATCACCTCCTGCGCGATGCGGGCCCGGTCCACCGCGGTGATCGGCTCGTCGCGCACCTGCATCACCGTCGAGATCGCGTCGAACACCGCGCCCTCCAGGGTGCGCGCATCCAGAGCTTCGCCATACAACTGTTGGCCCAGGGTCTCCAGGAGTTGCTGGTGGACCTCCGAGGTCAGGGATTGGGTTGCGGCCTGGGTGGGGCGCTCCCCGGTGATGGGGGTGGTGGCTCCTAGGCGAGTGGCCAGGCTCATCCGACGGTCACCTCGGTGACCGGGATCGCCTCGGCTGCCCCTGCGGGTGTGCCGAGGATCGTCGAGAGATCGTTCGCGATGCGGGTGATCGACCGGCTCACCGGGCTGCGCGGGTTGCTCTCCACGACGGTGGTGCCGTGGTTGAGAGCGAGCACCACATCGCGGTGCGCGGGGATGCGCGCCGTGATCGGCATATGCAGGATGTCGCGGATATCACCCTGCGTGAGTCCAATGTTGGACTCGTCCCGATTAAGGATCACCTGGCGCTTCGACGCCGGGTAACCGAGAGCATTGAGGGTGTCCAGGGCAACACGCACGCTCTTCAGGGATGCCAGATCCGGGGTGGTGATGAGGAGATGGACATCGGACATGTCGAGGGCACGCAAGACCGTGTCGTTGAACGCCGGTGGCGTATCCACGATCACCACGTCGTGCATTGCGAGGAGCCCGTCGAGGAGAGTCGTGACCAAGTCCGCCGTGATGAACTCGGCATCCGCGGGACGCGTGGGTCCGGGAAGCACGCTGAGATTCGTCCGGTAGGGGAGCAGGAGCGATGTGAGCGCATGCTCGTCGATGGCGTCACGTAGGCCGAGTGCATCGGCTGTCGTCCGCGTGGGCTCAAGCCGCAGGGCGATCGCGACATCCCCGAATTGCAGGTCGAGGTCGATCAGGCAGGTGCGGAACTGCTGTTTCGCGAGGGCCACCGCCAGATTCGTGGCGAGCATGGTCTTGCCCGTGCCGCCCTTGGGGGAGAACACCGTGATGAGTCGGCCGCGGAGGTGCGGGGATCTGGCCGCCTGGGTGGATTTCACGAGCCGCGAGGAAACCTCCTGCGAGCGTCGGCACGCCTCCACGAGTGCTGCCGCATCGTCGGTATCGACGACTTCGCGCACGCCCGCACGGATGGCCTGCGTCAGGGATGCCACATCCATACGCCGGCGTAGCACGATGAACCCGACATCCGGGCGAGCGACCCGATAGCGCTCGGCGACGTCGAGGACCACTCGCCAATCAATATCGGGGCTCACGACGACGAGGTTCTCCTCCGCGTTCGCCGCCAGGGTGTCCTCGAGTTCGGTGACGGATGCCACCGGTGTGATGTCCGTGGCGAGTGTGAAGCGGAAACGCTCGGCGTCGCGTGCGGTGGGTGCGAAGACGACGGTCATGGCAGCTCCTTGGTGGTGGGATCGGCGTACAGGGTGGTGGTGGTGACACCCGGGGTGACCGCGGTTGTCGAATCGCCATCGAGCAGGGCGAGATAGAGGGCGCCGGTCTGTGCTGCGTGCACCACGCGCTCAGCCTCAGCCGGGGTGACCCCGATGGTCACGAGCGCGGTCTCGGCCTCGCTGGCCTGGTCCTCCGCGGGTTGACCCGCGGTCGCACTCCCGACCGCGAGCACGGGGACTCCGAACAGGAGCAGCCGGGTCTGACTGTCACCGTTGATCGCGATCGTGGTGTTGAAGATCGCGATCGACGAGCCGGGGCGCAGGAACGTGCCCACGCGTTGCGGATCCCCGAGTTCGACACTGAGTGCCACCGTTCCCGGCGTGAGGGCGATCGGCTCGGCGACCGGCGCCTCAGCCCCGAAGGATCCGGCGAAGACGATCTGTCCGGCGGGGAGTGCGCTCTGCGCAACCTGGGATCTGTTGGCGGATACCGGGAGGTATCCCGCGGGGGCCGTCGATGCCGGCACTCGGGTCGCTTCGAGGAAGCCCTCGTCCCAGGCTTGGGCCAGCGTGGTTCCGGGAGCAATCTCCTGGGTTGTCACAACGACGTCCACGGCCTGTTGCTCGGCCATGGCGCGTGCGTCCGCGCCCGAGGTGTAGACGAACACACCGAGGGCGGCGACCACGCCGAGGGCGATCGCGGAGATGAGGGTGATGACGGTTGCGCGCATGCGGCTCCTAGGGGATGAGTTGGATGGATTGCAGTCCGAAGTTGGGGGTTCCTGGATCGACGCCGGTGTCACCGGTCACAGCGCTGCCGAAGTCCCCGTAGAAACAACGGTTGCTTCCCCGGCATTCCCGCGGCCAGCCGCCGGGAGGTGATCCGAATGATCGGTTACCACCCAGCTCATATGCCCGCAGTGTGAAGGCGACGAAGCTGGAGATGCGCATCGTGGTCGTGCCGATACCCCCGCTGCTCGGCATGACATCAAAGATGGGAAGTGGAGTTTGTTTTCCTATGAACGAGCGGAAGGCATCCTCGTACTTTGTCCCGCACAACTGCACGATGTTGTCGGCCCGCGGGAGGATGTCGCCCACGTTGACCCGTACTGGGGTCAGGCATTCCTTGCGCGTTGCGTCGAGTTGGACGTAGAAGAAGCCCTTCACCATGTCCTGCAACGTCCGCCTCACACCGTCCTTGTCGGTTACCGTGCATGTGGGTCCCTGGCCGGGCTTGTAGGTCGGTGGCGAGAAGATCTGCATAGTGGCGCTCGCGTTGGAGACGTAATCGCAGGCGGAAAGCGCAATGGGGAAGGTGACATTCGCCCCACGGGCCGCGCCCCAGATGGCCTGGGAGCACGCCCACATGCCCTTCCCGTCGAAGCCCATCGCCGCGCTGAAGATGCCGGGGACGATCGATGTGCCATCGGTCTCGCGCGTGGCGGTCCGGATGCGAACGTGATTCCTGACCCCGGTCACGGCCTGGCACTCCCATGCATGACTGCGGAGCGCCCGGCAGGCACCGAGGTTGCCCGATCCGCAGGCCTCGTCGAGTGCGCTGACCTGGTCCCTACCCGCGTTCTGATCCGCGAGCGAACCGCCGAGCGTGGTGGCGGCGGTGCGCGTGGAGCAGGCGGGATCCCCGATGGCGCAGGCACGAGCAACCGCGAGGGCGGCCGCGTCCGCGCCGTTCTGGAGAACCCGTCGCTCGCTGTAGAGCCGACCGCCGTCGATCACCAAGGCGAGAAGGCCGAGGAGCACACCAGCGGACACCAGGATGCCCACGAGGATGGACACGGCTCCGCGCTCATCGTGCAGGAATCTCATCCCACGCACACCAATCGTGAGGTCGATGACACGGTGCGACCCGTTGCAACGGGCAGGATCGCGATTGGAGTGATCCAGGTGAACGGAGTCGATGCCGTCACCACGGTGGTGGCGCCATTCGCGGGAACCGGGCAGGCGGTGCGCGTGACCGTGATCTGCCCTGCCCGCATCGCAGCCATCTGCGCCACTTTCGGAGCGGACGCTTGAGTGATCGCGGTGACGTCCGCAGCACTACGACCGAGTGCACTTGCCCGCGCACCTTCGATACTTGCCGAGTTCAGACCAATCTGGACAAAGAACAGGCGACCGAAATCGACCAGACCGAAGAGGAGGAGCAGCAGCAGTGGCAACAGGATTGCGAATTCCACTGCTGCTGCTCCTCGTGTCTCGGAGACTCGACGCCCGAATGTCATTCTTAGAACGAGTTGAGAACCGTCTGGAATGCAGTGTTGATCTGAGTTCCCAGGAGCGCGACGGTGGCGACGATGACCGCGGCGATGAGTGCGACGATTAGGCCGTACTCAACTGCGGTTGCCCCGCGATCCTCACGGAGGACGGCCGCGTGATTGAGGAGTCGTTGTTTCATGGGTTTCCCTTTCATCGGAGGTGCCGACGAATTCGGCACCCACGCAAGTCAAGGTGCGTGGGGTCATCGATGGTGCGCCGGTAGACGTCAGAACTCGGTCAACGCAGTGCAATGACAAGCCAGGTCGCTCCCATCAGGAAGGGACCGAAGGGAATGAGCGTGCGTCGATCGACGCGCCGGAGAAAGAGAAGCGCGATGCTGACGAGCGCGGAGAGCACGAACGCTCCGGCCATGGCGAGTACGAGGTCCAGCCACCCGGCGAAGGCGAGGGGGAGTGCGAGCACGCCGGCGAGCTTCGCGTCCCCCATGCCCAGACCCTGGGGGGTGAGGAGCGCCATCCCGGCGAAGACCACGAGGGTGATAGCTGCTCCGATGAGTGCGCTCCAGAAGTCACCCCACCGGTCGTCGACCGCGGCCGGGAGTGCGAGGAGTCCGATGAGGATCGGGTATCCACTGAGAGTCCACCCATTGGGGAGGGTTCTGGTGCGGATGTCGGTGACGGTCAGGACGATCGTGAGTGCCGCGAGGTAGCCATACGCGGGCACCAACGCCCAGGTCATCGGTGCACGTCCATGAACGATCAGGCTGACATAGGGAACGTCATCTCCGACGGATAGGCCCGGGCATTGGACACGCAGTGCGAGCATGTGCCCGATTTGCCCGTCGGCGACCCGTGCCCTACCGTGGAGGGAGTCGTGGGGAGTACCTCTACGCGGCATCCTCGTCAATACGGAACGGGCGCGAGCCCGAGCCCGGGGGGCCGGCCGGATCACTCCGGTGTGGGAGACCGTGACCTCAGCCGCTATTGAGGAGGTCTCGTGCGCGTCGTTGCGCTGTGTGTTGGTTCGATCCTCGCCCTGTCCGGGTGTTCGTCCGTGAACGAGGCGGTGTCCGCGGGTCAGAACGCCCTCGACTCCGCCGGTCAGGTGGTCGAGGCCGCCGACGGCCTGATCCAGGCGGCGACCGATCTCGCCGCGGCCTGCGCCGCGGCCCAGGCCGCCTGGGTGCCCGGGGTGTCGGCCGAGGATGCTCGGGCCGCGATCGATGAGGCCGTCAGCATCGTCGACGGCGTGGTGGCCTCGGTGCCCGATGCGCCCGGCGTGAGCGAGATCGATCAGGCGCTCACATCCGCCCAAGAGGCGCTCGCTGCGGATCCCTCCACCACCGCACTGGGTGTGCCGCGCTCCACCTTGGAGACGGCCTGCGCCCTCGTGACCCTCGGGGGCTGATGTGGACGTAGCGCTCTGGGTGTGGGTCGCCCTGATCGCGGGCATCCTCGCGATGCTTGCCGTCGACCTGTTCATGCACCGCGATGCCCACGTGATCAGCGTGCGCGAGGCTGCCGTCTGGTCCGGCATCTGGGTGATCGTCGCGATCGCCGTCGGGGGTGCGATCTGGTGGAACTTCGGCTCCGAGTTCGGCATGCAGTACTTCGCGGGATACCTCATCGAGAAGTCACTCGCCGTGGACAACGTCTTCGTCTGGGCGATGATCTTCAGTTACTTCGCGGTGCCGCGGCAGTACCAGCACCGGGTGCTGTTCTACGGGGTGGTGGGAGCACTCATCTTCCGTGCGATCTTCATCGCCGCGGGATCGGTCCTGATCGCGACATTCGCCTGGATCCTCTACGTCTTCGGCGCGTTCCTCATCCTGACCGGCATCAAGATGCTCGCTCAGCGGAACGAGCACATCGATCCATCCAAGTCCAAGACACTGAAGCTCTTCCGGAAGTTCGTCCCCACGACGGACACCTACGAGGGGCAGAAGTTCCTCACCCGGCGCAACGGAGTGCTGATGGCCACACCGCTCCTGGCGGTGTTGGTCCTGGTCGAGGTCACCGACATCATCTTCGCGGTCGACTCGATCCCGGCGATCTTCGCCGTGACCCAGGAACCGTTCCTGGTCTTCGCGAGCAATGCGCTCGCGATCCTGGGTCTGCGTGCGATGTACTTCCTGCTCGCCGATCTGATGCACCGGTTCGTGTACCTCAAGCTCGGTCTCTCGCTGGTCCTGATCTGGGTCGGCATCAAGATGATCGTGAGCCACGCCTTCGTCAAGATCCCGACGGCGATCAGCCTCGGAGTCGTGATCGTGACGATCGCAATCGCGATCGGGGCGAGTCTCTGGGTGAGTAGAGACAGCGCGCAGAAGCCTGAGCAGGAGAAGGTCTAGGCCTCGACTCCGGGTGTCATCTCCGCGAGCGTGGCACCGTCGATACGCCAGCCCTCGGGCTGGCGTATCACGTTGTAGCGCAGGTCGGTACTGCCGTTGAAGCGGACGAAAATCTGGGCGACGTCGTCGATCTGTTCACAGTCGAGGAATTCGATCGCAGGATCCTTGAGCAGGAAGGTGTAGCGGCCTTCGATGATCTGCTGGAACTGCTGCACGTCCACGGTGGACTGGAAACCGGTGCTGGCGAACTCCCGGGCACCAGTGAAATCCCCGGCGGCGAGGGCTGCCTGCTGCGACCGGATGGTGTCTTCGATGCCGGCCGCGGCCTCCCGGTCGCAGGGGCGGGGGGTTCTGAGGGTGTCCGGGGACTCGGGTGCACTCACCGTGGGCGAAGGCGAGGGGCTGGCGGACGCGACGGGGGGTGCCGACCCAGGATCTGGCGCGGACGCGCAGGCGGTCAGGGCACAGCACACCACCGCGATCGATACCCGACGCACATGTGCAGGCTAGACCGAATCGTCACAGCCGCACTTTTGGTCAGTTGTCGTTACGTCCCAGAATCTGGAAGAAGATCCCACCGATGAGTGCGGAGATAACGGCGTAGAGCAGCCCACTGCCGATCGCCTCGCCATCCAGGGACCCGGAGACCGCGTTCATCACCAGCCAGATCAGGTAGAAGATGACGCCGACCAGGATCGCTTCACCCCACCAGCGTGCGGGAAGCCGGGTCCCGATCCAGGACATTGCGAGGCCGAAAATCACCGTGGAGGCAGATGCGGCGAAGAGCGCATAACTCTGCTCCCCGTCAGACCCCTCGGACATCAACTCCACGAGACCGCCGACGGTGGAGAAGATGAGGAAGAACGCGAACATGGAAATCGGGATCGAGACTGACCGCGGAATCAAGGGTGACGTGGACATGGATCCTCCAATTCGGGCGTGACCAACGTGATTTCACGGTAGCCCCGAGGATCGCGGAGCGGGATTACTGCGTGCGGCGTGTCGCGACTAGTCGGGGAGGGTGATGCGGAAGGTGTGGGTCCACCCGGCCGGACCCATGTTCACCGCGACGACCTGACCGCGGGCTCCCGCGTAGATCCCGGAGCCTCCGATGACCGGTCGCACGGTGCGCTGGCCGGGAGCGAGTGTCGCTCCGGCAGGGGGGTACAGGGAGACCCCGCCGACGACGAGTTGATTCTCCTCTGAGCCGAAGACGAAGGTGAGATTCGCTCCGCGCAATTCGAGTCCGTCCGTCACGTTCTGCGCCAGCGTCGTCAGGGTGCCGGTGAGGTACTGGTTATCCGCTGCCGTGCCATTCACCGCGATGGGGGTGAAGAAGGTGCGCACGGTGCCGACACCGGAGCCGGTGGTGCTGATCGGGGACACCGCCTGGTGATACACGCGCACGATCTCGGTGGTGTCCGCGCGGGCCGGTCCCGCGACGAGTGCAGTGAGGGCGAGCAGGACGGAGAGAAGTTTGGCGATGCGCATGCACCAACCTTAGGCCGGTGCGGGGAGGCGCCAGTGGTCGCGTCCGTGGTCGATGCCCGTCGCGAGATCCGCGGTGATCGCACCGATCGCGGGCACAAACTTGAACCCGTGACCCGAGCACGGGGAACACACCACCACGGGGCCCACACGATCGATCACGAAGTGTCCGTCCACGGTCTCGGTGAACAGGCAGGTGACGGCGCTCACCTGGGAGGGGTCCGCACCGGGGAGCCACCGCTCCGCATACTCCTGGGCCTCCCGGGTGACGGTCGGATCGGGTTCGAGACTCCTGCCTGCGAGATCGACGGGACGGACCGTTCCCTCCAGGCCGAGCTTCACCCCCTCACCCGGGGACTCCAACCCGTAGGCGGCGAAGGTCAATGCCTTTCCTGTCTCCTGGTGGTGGATATAGGAAGGAAAGGAGTACCCGGGACGGATCGCGAAATGCACGGGCTGTTGGTGGGTGATCTGGAACTCCGGAAGTGCAACGAGATCGCCCACGAGTCCGGGCAGCCAGGCTCCTGCGGCGACCACTACGCACCCGGCTTCCCAGGAGCGCCCACCAGCGTGCACGAACACCCGGTCACCGTGCACCTCGACGCGCTCCACCGGCGTGCTCACGTG
>JBEIHR010000041.1:0-15711 GCA_040381195.1 Rubricoccaceae bacterium | reverse complement strand
GGTCACGGATGCGCACTTCCGGAGTCTGTGCAATCAGCAGAAGGATGCGTCCGTGATTGGTGAGGAGCGTCCAGTGACGCTCCTCGTCCTGTGGCGCGGGCTTCTTGTCCTTCGGCACGGGCTTATGGTGCCGCACGATCGCCTGCTGCGCAGCCATCAGTTCTCCCCCTGCGCTTTTGTGAACCCGTCGGTTCCATCGAGACGCTCAAGTTTCTCCACATGCATCCACCTGTAGGCGTGGCCGATGCGACCGAGGAGATCGAGAACCGACTCAGGCGTCCAGGTGGTCGGATCAGTGATGATGAATCGGCACCGGTAGTGGTCGACGCAGGTGGGGACGGCTCCCGTGCTCGGCCACACCTGCGTTCCCCGATTCGAGATCATCTTCAGGGTGTATGGGGTTCCGACGATGAGGCGCTGCAAGCGCTCGCTGAGGACCTCGGGTCCTTCCTGTGACTCGAGGAAGACATCGGCACCGACCTTGATGCGGGAGCCGGGCGAGGAGTCAACGTCCACTCCCGCGAGCGGGGTCAACTTCAGCTCGTGGTGCTCGCGTGCGGGTGTCGACGAGGATTTCCCGATGCGGGCTGCGATCGCATCGACGAAGTCCCGAGTCCCCAGCCCGGCCTCGCCGGCGATATCGCGCGTGTGAATTCCCTCCTCGAGAGTGAGGAACAGTGCTTGCTCGAGGCATTGTGCTGCCTCGAATTGCGCGATGTGACGGAGCAACATCACGCCGGAGAGGATCATGGCTGTCGGATTCGCGACGCCGAACCCCGCGATGTCCGGTGCGGTGCCGTGGACGGGTTCGAACATCGCGACGTCGTACCCGATGTTTGCCGAGGGGGCGAATCCGAGTCCGCCGACCAGTCCACTGGTGAGGTCGCTCAGGATGTCCCCGTTCATATTCGTGGTGACGATGACGTCGAACTGCTCGGGCTTGATTACCAACTGGTGGGCACAGTTGTCGATCAAGAGATGACCAGCCGTGATCTGCGGGTAGTCGCTGGCGACTTTCTCGAACTCGCTCTTGAACATGCCCTCGGTCATTTTCATGATGTTCGCCTTTGTGGCGGCGACTACTGATGACCGTCCCTGGGATGCGGCGAAGGCGAAGGCGGCCTGGGAGACGCGCTGGCACCCCAGGCGGGAGATCAACTTCAGGCACTGGGCGACGTTCGGGGTCTGCATATGCTCGATGCCCGCGTAGAGGTCCTCCACGTTCTCACGCACGACGACGAGGTCGATCCCGCGCCCTGCGAATGCACTGGGCACACCGGGCAGCTCGCGTGCAGGACGTATGTTGGCGAAGGTCTCGAAGAACTTGCGCAGGGTGACATTCGCGCTCTTGTTGCCGGTGCCGACGGGTGTGGCAAGGGGTCCCTTGAGCACAACCTTGGTGCGCGCGATGGAAGCGATCGTCTCTTCCGGTACGCCGCTGGCGATTCCTGCTTCGAAGGCGACGTGGCCGGCCACCACGTAGTCGGGTTCGATCTGGCCGCCAGCAGCATCGAGGAGTACGACCGTGGCATCAACGACCTCGCGCCCGATTCCGTCACCGGGAATGATGGTGATGGGGTGTCGCTTTGCGGCACTGGGAGACATGTGCTACAAAATACAGGAATTTGTTTTCCTGTCAATATTTACCTACGTATGGAGGAGCCATGACCGCGTCCGTGCCCAGCCCGTCTTTGACGGCCGAGCAGTACCAGAAGCTGTGGGACCCGGACCTGGATGGGGGCTACCCGGCCAACCACTTCGCCTTCCGTCAGTTACTCAACGTGCTCCATGAGCGCGGTGCGAAACGGATGATGGAGGTTGGGGTCGGCCAGGGACGTGCCATTCCGATCTACACCGATGCCGGGATCGCCATGTTCGGCCTGGACAACAACCCCGACATGGTCGAGATGAGTAAGGGAGTGATGGCCGCGTTGGGGCTGCCCAGCGATCGCATCACCTGGGGGGACATCGAAGACTCCGTTTCCCTGTCCGGTGTCCGCACGCAGGCTAATTTCGACGCGGTGCTTGCTATGGGCGTGCTCCCGCACGTCACCCATGAGAAGGCCGCACTGGAGAACATGCGCCACCTCCTCAAGCCTGGCGGCACGGTCTTCGTCGAGTGCCGTAACAAGTTGTTCTCACTCGTGACCTTCAACCGGTTCACCTTCGAATTCATCATGGACGACCTTCTCGGTGACGTTCATGGTGAGGTGCGCACCGCAACCGAGGAGTTCCTCCGCACGCGCGTCGATGTCGACATGCCCCCGAAGCCCGCAGGTCACGCGGCCATGTATCACAACCCTCTGGAGGTCGACCAGGTGTTCGCTGCTGCCGGCTTCACCGACATCGTGATCCGGCCCTTCCACTACCACGCGTCCGTGCCCCGCCTGGAGAAGCCGCTGGGTGCGGCCTTCCGGGCGGAGTCCATCGCGCTGGAGAATGAGCCCTCGGATTGGCGGGGGCTGTTCCTCTGCTCGGCCTTCGTGGTCGAAGCCCGTCGACCGATCGACCAGGCGTAATCCACCACCTCCCGTCTCCGACTACTAGGAATTGAGGCTTTCATGAGCACCCCTTCGGTTCGAGCCCACTACGACGAATCCGCTTCGACCTATCACGAGCAGTACGACAAGGACTTGATCTGGACGAATGCCGAGTACCCGGCGAACTACTTCCGTCTGGAGAAGGTGATCGACATCTTGCGCCGCCGGGGAGCGAGGAGCGTCTACGACCTGGGCGCAGGGGAGGCAAGCCCGATCATCCGCATCCGCGAGGTGCTCGGCATTGATGTCCGCGCGAGCGATCTCTCACCTGAGATGGTGCGCTTGGGCAAGGAGAACCTCACCAACCACGGCATGGATCCTGACTGGATCACCCTCGTCGACATCACCGATCCGGCCGCTGTGCGGGCAGAGGCCACGAACGTGGGGCTCTCCGACGCGGTCATCGCCCTGGGTGTGATCCCGCACGTCGAGGACGACAATTGGTTCGTCGAGGCGATGTCGATGTTCGTCAAGCCGGGTGGGACGTTGATCCTGCAGTTCCGGAACAAGATGTTCTCGATGTTCACCTTCAACAGGCTGACGAAGGAGTTCATCCTCGAAGACCTCATGGCGCCGATCCCGCAAAAGTTCCAGGACGTGGTCGAGGCGGATCTCAACCAGAGGCTCGCCGTGGACAAGCCACCGAAGCGAGTGTGGGACAAGGACGCGCCGGCGTACGACGAGATCCTTGCGAAGTTCCACAACCCGTTCGAGCTCGCCGAGATCGTCAAGAGCCACGGGTTCACCGACATCGAGTACGGCTGGTACAACTTCCATCCGACGTATCCGATGGTCGCCGGCGCAATCGACAAGCGCGAGTATCGCGAGGCCCAGATCGCACTGGAATCCGATAACTCATGGCGGGGGATGTTCCTGTGCTCCGCCGGGATGATCGTCGCGCGCAAGTCCTGATGGCAGTCGCCACCCAGGTCACGTCCGATGACGTTCTGGATGCGTTGGAGGCAGAGGCGATAGGCATCCTGCGGGAAACCGCGGGAGCCTTCGCTCGCCCGCTCCTGATGTATTCCATCGGCAAGGACTCCTCGGTCCTGATCCACCTGGCCCGCAAGGCATTCCATCCGGGCCCCCTGCCGTTCCCGTGCATGCACGTGGACAGCCAGTGGGAATTCCGCGAGGTGATCGAGCACCGGGACCGGGTGGCGCGCGAGGTCGGCTTCGAGTTGATCGTGGCGCAGAACGACGAGGGGATCGCCGAGGGTGTGAGCCCCATGTCCCACGGCATCCACGAGTACACCCGGATCATGCGTACCGTCCCGCTGCTGCGTGCGCTCGAGGAAGGTCGCTTCGACGCCGCCATCGGTGGCGGAAGACGCGACGAGGAGCGCAGTCGGGCGAAGGAACGCATCTTCAGCCTGCGCGAGGAGGGTCAGCGGTGGGAGCCGCGCTCGCAGCGACCCGAGTTCTGGAGGACCGCGAACACCACACTCGTGCGTGGGCAGACCATGCGCGTGTTCCCGCTGTCGAACTGGACGGAGCTCGACGTCTGGCGCTACATCCGTCGTGAGCGCATCCCGGTCGTAGACCTGTACTTCGCGCGCATGCGCCCGACCGTCGAGAGGGATGGCACCCTGCTCGTCCCCGACGACGACCGCATGCCCTTGCGGGACGGGGAGGTACTGAGTGAGAAGCAGGTCCGATTCCGCACCCTGGGTTGCTACCCGGTGACCGGCGCCATCGAATCCGATGCCGTGGACATTGACATGCTCGTCGCCGAGATGGAAACCACCCGCGAGAGTGAACGCGCAGGCCGCATGGTGGACGGTGATCGTGGGGATTCCATGGAGGCCAAGAAACGGTCGGGCTACTTCTAGAGAGCGGGTGACGGGAATCGAACCCGCATGACCAGCTTGGAAGGCTGGGGCTCTGCCATTGAGCTACACCCGCATACCGGTTACCGGCCCGACGAGTGTAGTAGCCGCGCACGCCCCTACACTTTTGGCGGCCTGCGCGGGGCGTAGCGTAGTGGCTAGCGCGCCTGCTTTGGGAGCAGGAGATCGGGAGTTCGAGTCTCCCCGCCCCGACCACTCGGTACCACCGGTGCCGAAGCCCGACGAGTACCACCGAATGAGGAGTGTCGTGAAGACCGCTGTCGAGAACCTGTCCCCGACCCGCGTGAAGTTGAGTGTCGAGATTCCTTTCGACGACCTCAAGCCGAGTCTCGATGCGGCCTACGCGCGTATCGCGAAGCAGGTCAACATCCCCGGCTTCCGTAAGGGCAAGGTGCCTGCGCGGGTCATCGAGCAGCGCTTCGGACGCGAAGTTGTGCTCGAGGAGGCGATCAACGACGCGGTTCCGAAGGCCTACGACGAGGCCGTGCGTGAGAACAAGATCGTTCCCGTCGGTCGACCCGAGGTGGATGTCGCCGAGTTGAAAGATGGTGAGCCCCTCACGTTCACCGCGGAGGTCGACGTCCGCCCTGAGTTCGAACTCCCCGACTACGCGACCCTGTCCGTCGAAGTCGATCCCGTGGTTGTCACCGACGACGACGTCACGGTCCAGATCGACAGCCTGCGCACGCGGTTCGCCACCCTCACGGATGTCCAGCGCGCAGCGCGCGACGGTGACGTGCTCCTGGTCGATGTCACCGGCACCACACCCGAGGGTGATCCGGTCGACGACCTCTCCGGGCCTGCCATGTCCTACGAGCTCGGCACGGACGGCCTGCTGCCCGGATTCGATGACGCGGTTCGCGGGGCGAGTGCGGGGGAGGATCGCACCTTCGAGTTCACGCCGCAGAACGGGGATTGGTCGGGAATCGCTCTGACTGTGCACGTGCATGTGACGAAGGTGCGCGAGCGCGAGCTCCCGGCCCTGGATGACGACTTCGTGCAACTGGCATCGGAGTTCGACACGCTCGGTGATCTGCAGGAGGACCTCCGCACCCGTCTCGGACGTGTGAAGCGCCTCGAGCAGGGCGCACAGGCGCGCGAGCGCGTGCACGAGGTTCTGGTCGACTCCGTGAAGATGCCGCTGCCGGAGGGCCTCATCGCGGCGGAGGTGGATGCGCATTTCGAGGACGGCCATGATTCCGGTGAGGACCACCGCATCGAGGTGGAGCTCCAGGCCCGTCGTGGACTGAAGAGCCAGTTCATCCTCGATCGGATCGCCGAAACGGAGGAGATCACGGTCGGCGAAAGCGAGTTGTCCGCGTGGCTGGTACAACAGGCGCCCCGCTATGGCATGGCCCCCGACGCTTTCGCGAAGGCGTTGGTCGAGGCCGGGCAAGTGCCGATGGCCATGCAGGACATCCGTCGGGCCAAGGCCCTGGCACATGTCCTGGAGTCCGTCTCCGTCGTGGACACGACCGGCGCGGCCGTCGACCTGAAGGCACTCGACCGAGACCTGGTGCCCACCAGCGACTAACCCAGGTCACGCACTTTTGGCCCTCGGCGAACCGGAGGTTCTCGGGACGGTGCCACGCGTCCTGTGCGACTAGGGTTGACCTATGTCCCACGTGATGAACGATCTGCGCGCGCCCGGCGGAGGAATGACCGGCTTCGGCGACATGCTGGACGAGCGGCTCCTGCGCGAGCGCATCATCTGGCTCGAGGGCGAAGTGCGCGACGAGAACTCCAACCGCATCGCCAAGCAGCTCCAGGTGCTTGCAGCGGAGGATCCCGAGCGGGACATCACCCTGTACATCAACTCACCCGGCGGTTCGATCACTGCTGGCATGGTCATCTACGACACGATGCAGTTGATCCCCAATAACGTCACCACGATCGCCATGGGCCTTGCAGCATCCATGGGACAGTTCCTGCTCTGCGCGGGCACCACCGGTAAGCGCTACGCAACCCCGAACACCCGCATCATGATGCATCAGCCACTCGGTGGAATCGGTGGAACGGCGAGCGACATCAAGATCCAAGCCGAGCAGATGCTGTTCATCAAGAAGCGAATGGCGGAACTCATCGCGAGCCACTCCGGTCAGACCCTCGAGCAGATCGAGAAGGACTCCGACCGGGATCGATGGTTCACGGCGGATGAGGCATGCGCCTACGGACTGATCGATCATGTCTACAGCACCGCGGCCGATGCCCCGTCGGGCAAGGGAGGCAAGTGATGACCAGTCCCAGTGGCCGCTACATCATCCCGGAGTTCCGTGAGCGCAGCGCCAACGGCGAGCGAATCCACAACCCGTACACGAAACTCTTCGAAGAGCGCATCATCTTCCTCGGAGTGCAGATCGACGATGCGTCGGCCGACGACGTCATGGCGCAGCTGCTCACCCTGGAGTCCATGGACCCCGACCGTGACATCCAGATCTACATCAACTCACCCGGTGGCTCGTACACGGCGATGACCGCGATCTACGACACGATGCAGTTCGTCAAGCCCCAGGTGCAGACGGTGTGCCTCGGCCAGGCCGCGTCGGCTGCCGCGGTGCTCCTCGCCGCCGGCACCCCGGGCAAGCGATTCGCTCTGCCACATGCGCGGGTACTTATCCACCAGCCCTACACCGAGGGCGGGGGACAGGGCTCGGACATCGAGATCCAGGCCAACGAGATCATCCGAATGCGCAAGGAGATGGAGGGGATCCTCTCCAAGCACACCGGGCGCACCCTGGATCAGATCGAGTCGGACATCGAGCGGGACAAGATCCTGACCGCGGATATGGCCAAGGAGTACGGGATCATCGACGCGGTGATCTCGTCTCGCAAGGCCTAGTTCGCCCGAGATCCTCCTCACGGGACCCTCAACCAGGGGTCGAGACATCCACGCGTGCCCTTAGCCGGCATTCGTCACATTTCCCCTGTACGGTCATGGCTGACATATCGGGCGGTGAGGAGGGACGGCTGTGGCGCGCATCGGCGAAACGGGCGATCTGCTCAAGTGTTCCTTCTGCGGCAAGAGCCAGAAGCAGGTCAAGAAGCTCATCGCCGGTCCGGGTGTCTACATCTGCGACGAGTGCATCGATCTCTGCAACGAGATCATCGAAGAGGAGTTGACCGAGGCCACCGGTGCCTCCCTCGGCGAACTTCCGAAGCCCCGCGAGATCTACGACTTCCTCGACCAGTACGTCATCGGTCAGGAGACCGCGAAGAAGGCCCTGTCCGTCGCTGTCTACAACCACTACAAGCGCGTCCAGGCCGGCGAGTCCACCCGCGATGATGTCGTGGAACTGGCCAAGTCCAACATCCTGCTCCTCGGGCCCACGGGATCTGGAAAGACCTTGCTTGCGCAGACGCTGGCCCGGATGTTGAACGTCCCATTCGCGATCGCCGATGCCACCGCCTTGACCGAAGCCGGGTACGTGGGTGAAGACGTCGAGAACATCCTCCTCAAGTTGATCCAGGCGGCCGACTACGACGTCAAGCGCGCCGAGACCGGCATCATCTACATCGACGAGATCGACAAGGTCGCCCGGAAGAGCGAGAACCCCTCCATCACCCGCGATGTGTCAGGCGAGGGTGTGCAGCAGGCACTCCTGAAGATCCTCGAAGGCACCACGGCATCGGTTCCTCCCCAGGGTGGTCGCAAGCACCCGCATCAGGAGTTCATCCAAATCGACACCACAAACGTTCTGTTCATCGTCGGGGGTGCTTTCTCCGGACTCGAGCAGATCGTCGAACAGCGTCTAGGCAAGAAGAACCTCGGCTTCACATTCGACCTCGTCGACGGTGAGCGCGAGGCCGGCCCGCAGAACATCGATGACGCTTTCGAGCACGTGCTCCCCGAGGATCTGTTGAAGTACGGGATGATCCCCGAATTCATCGGTCGCCTACCCGTCTTCACCTCGGTCACGAAGTTGGATCAGGAGGCCCTCATCGCCGTCCTGACCGAACCGAAGAATGCGCTTGTCAAGCAGTACCAGCGCCTGTTCGACCTGGATAACGTCGAGCTGGAATTCGACGCGGACGCACTCACAGAGGTCGCCGAGCAGGCCCTCAAGCGCGGCACCGGTGCTCGTGGTCTGCGTGCCATCCTCGAAGAGGTCCTGCTTCACGTGATGTACGACATTCCAAGCCGCGACGACGTCGCCAAGGTCGTGATCACCGGCGAGGTGGTCCGCGACCACGTCAATCCCACTCTGGTGCCCCGCAGCGCTCCGCGTCGTGAGCGCAAGGAGAAGTCGGCCTAAGCCTCTGCCACGATCGCCCGCACCGAGAGGGGTGCATCATCCGAGGCCGGTACGAGGATGAGTTCGTCGACACCACCGGCGGCGCGGAGATCGTCCCGCGCCTCGCTGATGGAATGGATGACCCCCGGGGTTCCTTCGATCGTCGCCTCACTGAGCCGTGCCTTCATGGACACCTTCGCATCCGACTTCGTCTTGCGCAGCCCGCTGAGTGCCTCGGACACTCGCTCAAGGATGAGCGGATCACCCGCCGCCGGGAATTCGCTGTCACTCGGCCATGTCGATCGATGGATCGAGCCACTCCGCGTCCACGACCACACCTCCTCCGTGGTGAAGGGAAGGAACGGCGCGAACAGGCGTAACTGGATCGAGATCGCGAGGGTGAGGGCAGCGCGAGCGCTCTCAGAGTCGGAGCCGGTGGCGTAGGCCCGTTCCTTCACGAGCTCGACGTAGTCGTCGGTGAAGGTCCAGAAGAAACTCTCCGTCACTTCGAGTGCGCGCGCATAGTTGTAGGCCTCGAATGCCGCGGTGGCTTCCTGGGCCACGGAACGAAGTCGGGCGAGCATCGACAGATCGAGAGGATTCGTGATGGCGGTGATGTCGTCGATCGGCCCCATGCTCAGGGTGAACTTGCTGGCGTTGAGGATCTTGATCGCGAGACGTCGACCGATCTTCATCTGTCCGACGTCGAAGGCGGTGTCCGTCCCAGGGCGTCCGGAGGCAGCCCAGTAGCGCACGGCATCGGAGCTGTACTCGTCCAGGAGCGCCATCGGCGTGACCACGTTGCCCTTGGACTTACTCATCTTCTTGCGATCCGGATCGAGGATCCAGCCCGAGATCGCGGCGTCACTCCACGGCAGGCAGCCGTCCTCGAGATGCGAGCGCACCACGGAGGAGAACAACCAGGTGCGGATGATCTCGTGTGCCTGGGGACGCACATCCATGGGGAACACCCGACTCCACAGATCCGGGTCCCGCTCCCAGCCGCCCGCGATGTGCGGGCTCAGCGAACTGGTGGCCCAGGTGTCCATGACGTCGGGATCACCCATGAAGCCGTTCGCTGCACCGCGCTGTTCCTCCGTGAACCCGGACGGGGCATCGCTGCTCGGGTCGATCGGCAGGTCATGCTCGGCGGGGACGATCGGACTGGTGTAGTCCGGGTTGCCGTCCGCGTCGAGTCGGTACCAGAGCGGAATCGGAACCCCGAAGAACCGCTGTCGTGAGATGAGCCAGTCACCGTTGAGGCCTTCCACCCAGTTCTCGTACCGCACGCGCATGTGCTCCGGGTGCCAGGCGAGTTCCCGTCCGCGTTCGAGGAGTTGCGCACGCAGTCCCGGCTCCCGCCCCCCGTTGGTGATGTACCACTGGCGCGTGGTGACGATCTCGAGTGGCTTGTCACCCTTCTCGAAGAACTTGACCGGGTGAGTGATCTCCCGTGGCTCGCCGACCAGGTCGCCTGTCTCGGTCAGGATCTCCACCATGCGTTCGCGGGCGGTGTGACTCGTGGACCCCGCGATGCGCGTGTACGCATCGATTCCCGAACCCGAGGTGATCCAGGCGGGAACCTCCTTCAGGATGCGACCGTCCCAGCCGATGATCGGGCGGGTGGGGAGTTGCAACTCACGCCACCAGGTCACGTCCATGAGGTCACCGAAGGTACAGATCATCGCGATGCCCGAGCCCTTGTCGGGATCGGCGAGCGGGTGCGCGACGACGGGGACTTCCACTCCGAACACCGGCGTGGTCACCGTGCTGCCGAAGAGGGGTTGGTAGCGCGCATCGTCGGGATGTGCGACGAGGCCGACACATGCGGCGATGAGTTCCGGTCGAGTGGTCTCGATGTACACAGGTTCGGCATCGGCGCGGTGGAAGCCGATGCGGTGATAGGCACCGGGACGTTCCCGATCCTCGAGTTCCGCCTGTGCCACCGCGGTGCGGAACGTGACATCCCAGAGGGTGGGCGCCTCGGATTGGTAGGCCTCGCCGCGGGCGAGGTTGCGGAGGAACGCGAGCTGGCTCGTGCGTTGGGCGTTGCGATCGATGGTCTGATACGTCTGCGTCCAATCGACGGAGAGACCCATGCGCTTCCACAAGTCCTCGAAGGCGACCTCATCCTCAACCGTCAGCTTCTCGCACAGTTCGACGAAGTTTCGGCGCGAGACGGGGATCTGGTCCTTGGGGTCCGGATGCTCCGGGGGAGTGAAATCCGGGTCGTAGGGCAACGACGGGTCGCACCGGACGCCGAAGTAGTTCTGTACGCGACGCTCCGTGGGCAGCCCGTTGTCATCCCACCCCATCGGGTAGAAGACCTCGAATCCGCGCATGCGCTTGTAGCGCGCCATGCAGTCCGTGTGGGTGTAGCTGAAGACATGGCCCACGTGCAGGCTTCCACTGACGGTCGGTGGGGGCGTATCGATGGAGTAGACCTCGGGTCGGGTCTTCGTCCGGTCGAATCGGTAGGTCCCGTTCTCCTCCCACCATCCAGACCAGCGCTGCTCGATGCCGTCGAGCGTGGGCTTGTCCGGGACCATGGTCGGCAATCCTAGGTTCCTAGACTGCGATGGTGACCGCGGATGCCCTCTGGGATGAGTTGCAGTCCCGTTGGCCGGAATCGCAACTCGAGCCCTCGCTTGCGCGCATCGCCTCCGTCGTCGAGTTGATGGGGGATCCGCATCGGGTTGTCCCGGTCATCCAGGTCGCGGGCACCAACGGCAAGAGTTCGACCGCGCGCATGACCGAGTCGATCCTGCGCGCCTACGGTCTACGCACCGGCCTGTTCACATCACCGCACCTCGTGCGCATTGGCGAGCGCATCTGCCTCGATGGGGTCCCCGTCAGCGATGCACGGTTGCTGGCCGCCTGGCAGGAGGCCGAGCCCTACGTGCGGGTAGTGGATGCCCGGTCCCAGGCCGACGGCGGTCCGCGCATGTCCTTCTTCGAAGTGCTGACAGCGCTGGCTTTCGTCATCTTCGCCGATGCCCCGGTCGACGTCGCCATCATCGAAGTGGGCATGGGGGGCACCTGGGACGCAACCAACGTGGTCGACGCCCAGGTGTGCATCGTCACCCCGATCGGACTGGACCACATGGAGTACCTCGGCGAGACCATCGCGGCGATCGCGGGGGAGAAGGCAGGGATCATCACAGGTGATGCCGACGTCGTGCTCGCCGAACAACCCCGCGAGGCGGCCGAGGTATTGCAGTCGCGCTGCGAATCCTTCGGGCTGAGCCCGCAACGCGAGGGCATCGAGTTCGCCGTCACCGATCGCATCGTGGCGGTGGGGGGGCAGATGATCGGTGTGCGTGGAACGCGTGGCGTCTATCCGGACCTCTTCCTTCCCCTGCTGGGTGACCACCAGTCGCATAACGCGGCGTGCGCCATCGCCGGCGTGGAGTCCTTCCTGCATCAGTCACTGGATGTCGACGTGGTGCGCGAGGGCCTGGCACAGGTGGTGATCCCGGGACGCCTCCAGACGGTGCGTCAGGGACCCGCGGTGATCATCGATGCGGCCCACAACCCGCACGGCGCGGCCGCCCTGGCAACCGCCGTCCAGCAGTACTACTCCTTCGATTCGATCATCGCCGTGGTCGGAATGCTTCAGGGGAAGGACGCCCTGGGCTTCCTCGAAATCCTGATGCCTGTCATCGACGAACTCGTGATCACTTCGCCGCAGTCCCCCCGAGCGCTCGCAGCGGACGAGCTCGCCGCCGTCGCGGAGTCGGTGTCCGGTGTGCTGCCGATCAGCGTGGTGGCGTCAGTTCCCGAGGCGATCGATGCGGCGATCGGAATCGCTGAGTCCCGCCCCGGGGTATCCGCCGTCATCATCGCGGGCTCCGTCGTTCTCGCCGGTGACGCTATGCGGGTCCTGGACGCCGCCCCATGGAAGGACGCACCATGAGAGTCCTCGGGTCATCCGTGCTGGCCTTCGAAGCGATCGTCGTGTTGTTGGCGATGCCGCTCCTTGCGGTCAACGGCTACGTCGATTCGATGGGGGTGGCTTTCGCCATAGGCGGAGCCATCGCATTCGGCCTGATCCTCGGCATCGCGGTGATCACTCGCCCCGGCGGCGTGTGGTGGGGATGGATCATGCAGGTGGTGGTCCTTGCTCTTGGTTTCTGGATCCCGACGATGTGGATCCTCGGGGGCATCTTCGCGATCCTGTGGTTTGTAGCAGTGCGCGTCGGCGGTCGCATCGATCGTGCACGTGCCGGTCAGTAGGCTCCGGGCAACATCGAGCACATGAGTGGAGAGAACGTGTCCGAGCGAACCCTGGTTCTGATCAAGCCCGACGGCGTTGCACGTGGTCTCGTCGGTGAGGTGCTCGGACGCATCGAGCGCAAGGGATTCCGCATCGTTGCCCTGGAGATGCGCACACTGAGTCGCTCGATCGCAGAGACGCATTACGGCGAGCACGCCGGTAAGCCCTTCTTCGAGTCCCTCGTGGCCTTCATCACGGGTGGCCCCTTGGTGGCAGCGGTCATCGAAGGCCCAGATGCCATCGTTGCGTGGCGCACGATGATGGGTGCCACCAACCCCGTCAACGCAACGCCCGGCACGATCCGCGGTGATCTCGCAACCGAGACGCAGAACAACGTGACCCACGGCTCTGATTCGCCTGAGTCGGCTGCGCGCGAGATCGCACTGTTCTTCCCCGGCCTCGGGTGAGGGTCCGCGCACTCACCGCACTCGCGGCCGGCGCGATCGTTGCCGTTGCTGCGCGTCGACCCACGCTCGTTCCATGGCCACGTCCTGTGCGGATCGCGTTTCCGCCGCTGCTTGCTGGCGCGTCCGTTGCCGTGGTGGCCGGTGCACCCGCCGCACCACGTCTTCTGTCCCCTCGACGCATGGCAGTCCTCGCGGGTGCCGGTGCCGGGCTCTGGTGGAGCGGGCGCATCGCCCACCGTCGCCTCGTCGAGCGGCTGACGGCATCGAGTCGTGAGCTCGACGCCGCGTTCACCGAACCACCGTCGACCCCGGGCGTCAGCGGTTCTCCGGAATCGCACGTTCCCATGGCGTCCCTGGGCCGCGAGGGTGCGCGCTTCATACACACCCGCGCACACGAGGATGCAATCCGGATCTTCGTCGGCGTGGACTCAGCGGTCACACCCGAGGAGCGGGTCGAACTCGCCATAGCCGAAGTGGTGCGCACCGGTGCATTCGAGCGGGGCACGATCGTGGTGCAGGCACCTGCGGGAACCGGATACGCCAACCCCACCCCGATCGATGTCGTGGAGTTTCGTACGGGTGGAGACTGCGCATCAATCGTCGTGGGTTACGGACTCCTGCCGAGCTTCATGTCCCTCGGATTCGCAGACCGTGCTGCACGCACTCAGCGCTACCTGCTCGAGAGGCTCGTCTCCCTCGGAGCTCATCCACGGCTCGTTCTCTACGGGGAGAGTCTCGGTGCGCTCGTCCAGCAGATGGCTCTGTCCGCAGGCACCACGGACCTCGACCGATTCGGTGTGCATTCTGCACTGTGGGTCGGCACTCCGGGTGGAGCGCGCACGGATGAGTTCCGCTCCCGATGCGCCTCGTACATATGCGTCGACAGTCCGCGCGATATCCCGCAACCTGTTCCACCCGAGCGAGTGTGGTTCCTCGAGCATCACGGTGATCCGGTTGTACGCCTCCGTCGGGAATTGATCGGCAAGCGACCCGAGTGGTTGGCGGGCCCCCGCGGTCGCAATGTGCCGGAGGGAATGCGGTGGTCTCCGGGCATCACGTGGGCGCAGGTCCTCGTCGATACCTTGTACGCCACCGATGTCACTCCGGGGGAGTTCGAGAGTCTGGGTCACGACTATCGCGCCGATCTCGGTGCGGTCGTCACCGCGGCATATGGATTCGCGGATACGTCGCCATCGCCTGAAGAGCTCGAGGAGTCACTCCGTGAGCGTGAGCGTGAGCGGGCACGGCTGATCGGGGAACTGTGAGCAGGCGTTTACACTAGGGGGACGGTGCGATCCCGTATCCGTATCCGTACGGAAAGGCGTTGTGATGGCCTCTGCCCCTTCCTCGTTCGTCGGTCGCGACATGGCCGTCGATCTCGGCACCGCCAACACCCTCGTGTACGTGCGTGGCACCGGCATCGTGCTCAACGAGCCGTCTGTGGTTGCCATCAACAGCACGACGGGTGGAATCCTGGCCGTGGGTTCGGAAGCCAAGCGGATGATCGGTCGCACCCCCGGCAACATCGTCGCGATCCGTCCGCTCAAGGACGGTGTCATCGCGGACTTCGACACAACCGAACGCATGTTGCGCTACTTCATCCAGAAGGTGCATCGCCGTCGTCACCTCGCCAAACCCCGACTCATCATCTGTGTTCCCTCGGGCATCACGGGAGTCGAGCAACGTGCCGTCAAGGATGCGGGTTACGCCGCCGGCGCGCGGAAGGTGTTCATCATCGAGGAACCGATGGCGGCGGCGATCGGCGCAAACCTTCCTGTGCATGAGCCCACGGGCAACATGGTTGTGGACATCGGCGGTGGAACATCCGAGGTGGCAGTCATCTCCCTCGGCGGGATCGTGGTGAGTCTCTCGGTTCGCGTCGGTGGAGACGAACTGGACAACTCGATCATCCAGTACATCAAGAAGGAGTACTCGCTCTTGCTTGGCGAGCGCACCGCGGAGGAGATCAAGGTCGCGATCGGATCCGCCTTCCCGATGCCCGATGAGCCACATGCCGAGATCCGGGGGCGCGACCTCGTCACGGGTTTGCCCCGCACCGTGGTCGTCAGTGCGGAGGAGATCCGTCGGGCCATGGACGAGCCCGTGGCCGCCATCGTCGATGCGGTCAAGGCGGCACTCGATCGCACTCCACCGGAGCTCTCGGGCGACATCATGGATCGTGGCATCGTGCTGACCGGTGGTGGAGCGCTTCTGCGTGGTTTCGATGAGCGGCTTCGTCATGAGACGGGCATGCCGATCTTCGTCGCAGACAATCCGCTCGACTGTGTCGCGCTCGGATCCGGCAAGTGCGTCGAGGAATTCGATGCATTGCAGCAGGTTCTCGTCTCGGAACCGCGCCGCTGATCGATTGCCCGGTATCGGGCACACTTGACCCATGCTGTCGAG
>JBEIHR010000040.1:0-16140 GCA_040381195.1 Rubricoccaceae bacterium | reverse complement strand
TGTCCTCGGTCTCCGCGGGGGCATCCCCTTCGACGACCTCGCTGGTGACCTCGGCCTCAACGGTCTCCGGAGTCTGGACGACCTCCTCGGTCACGATCTCCTCGACCGCCGGCGCTGCGGCTGCCGCAGGAGCAGCAGCCTTCGCTGCACTCTCCTTGGCGGCGCGCTTAGTGGCTCCGGTGGCCTCGGCGACGACCTGCTCGGCCATCGGCTCGACCAGTTCGATCACCGCCATGGGCGCGTTGTCACCCTTGCGCGGACCGATCTTCGTGATGCGGGTGTAGCCGCCGGGGCGACCCGCATATTGCGGACCGATCTCCGTGAACAGCAGGTGCACCACCGTCTTGTCGCGCACCACGGTCATCACCCGGCGACGGGCGGAGAGATCTCCGCGCTTGGCGAAGGTGATCAGGCGCTCGGCGAGCGGACGCAGCCGCTTGGCCTTTGCCTCGGTCGTGGTGATCTTGCCGTGCTCGAAGAGCGCGGTCGCGAGGTTGGCGAGCATGATTCGCTCGTGCGCCGGGCCACCGCCGAGGCGGGGACCCTTGGTTGGCGTAGGCATTGTCGTTCTCCTCTTGTCGCGCTCGGCCTAGAGCTTCTCGTCCTCGGGGAAGGCGAAGTCCTCGCCCTCCACTTCCTCGTCCTCATCGTCGAAGTAGACGGCCGCACCGGGATCGAATCCGGGCGGGCTGTCCTTCAGTGCCAGGCCGAGACCGGCCAGCTTGACCTTGACCTCGTCGATCGACTTCGAACCGAAGTTACGGATGTCCAACAGGTCTGCCTCGGAGCGCGTGATGAGTTCACCCACAGTGTGGATGCCCTCACGCTTGAGGCAGTTGTAGGAGCGGACGGTCATATCCAACTGCTCGATGGGGGTCGAGAGCTGCTCGGCAACGAATGCATCCGTTGGGGATGGACCGATGTCGATGCCCTCGGCGTCGACATTGAGCTCGCGCGCGAGACCGAAGAGTTCGACCAGGGTCTTGCCCGCGGACGCCACGGCATCACGGGGCAGCATGGACGGCTTGGTCTCGACGTCGATGATCAACTTGTCGAAGTCGGTGCGCTGCTCCACACGGGTGGCCTCGACCTTGTAGCTGACCTTGAGGACCGGAGAGTAGATCGAGTCGACCGGGATGCGGCCGATCTCCTGCCCGGGCTGCTTGTTCATGACGGCCGGGACGTATCCGCGACCGCGCTCGACCACGAGCTCGATCTCGAGCTTGCCCTTGCCGTTGAGCTCGGCGATGTGCAGGCCCGGGTTGTGGACCTCGACACCGGCCGGGGGCTGGATATCGGCACCGGTGACCATGCCGGGACCCTGCTTGCGCAGGTACATGACCACGGGCTCGTCGTGCTCGGAGGACACCACGAGCTGCTTGATGTTGAGGATCAGCTCGGTGACATCCTCCTTCACGCCGTCAACGGTGCTGAACTCGTGGAGGACGCCATCGACGCGGATGCTGGTGACGGCAGCCCCCGGGATCGAGGACAGCAGGGTGCGGCGGAGTGAGTTACCGAGCGTGTAGCCGAAGCCGGGCTCGAGTGGCTCCAGGACGAACCGGGAGCGGAACTCCGAGACGGGCTCCTCGGACAACAGGGGGCGCTGACTGATGAGCACTGCGTTTCCTTCCCGCGACGACCGCTATTTGACGTCGCGTGTCTGACGGACACCCGGGCCGCGGCAGGCCCGGGCGCTACTACTTGGAGTACAACTCGACGATGAGCTGTTCTTGAACCTGGGTGTCGATGACCTCGCGAGCAGGAAGCGAGTGCACGAGCACGCGCATCTGCGAGGGGACGACCTCGAGCCACGCGGGAACCGGACGCTCGCCGACCTCCGCATGCGCAACGATGAAGGGGGTCATCTCCTTGGACTTCTGACGCACCTCGACGATGTCGCCGGGCGAGACGCGATAGGAGGGGATGTTCACCTTCTTGCCGTTGACGGTGAAGTGACCATGGGTCACCAGTTGGCGGGCCATGTCACGGGACTTGGCGAAGCCTGCACGGAACACCACGTTGTCCAGACGGGACTCGAGGATGCGCAGCAGGTTCTCACCGGTCTTGCCCGCCTGGCGGGACGCCTCGACGAAGTAGTTGCTGAACTGCTTCTCCAGAACCCCGTACATGCGCACGGCCTTCTGCTTCTCGCGCAGCTGCAACAGGTACTCGCTGTCCTTGCTCCGCCCTCGGCCGTGCTGGCCCGGGGGGTAGGGACGCTTCTCGAAGGGACACTTCGGCGAATCGCACTTGGACCCCTTGAGGTACAACTTGACCTTCTCGCGGCGGCACCGCTTGCAGTCTGCGTCTGTATAACGCGCCATGTTCTCTCTCCTACTTCTCTACGCGATCAGACGCGACGACGCTTGGGGGGACGGGTTCCGTTGTGCGGGACCGGGGTGACGTCGGCGATGGAGCCGACCTCGAGCCCGGTGGCCTGCAGTGAGCGGATGGCGGTCTCGCGGCCGGAGCCGGGACCCTTCACGAAGACATCCACCTTGCGCATGCCGTGCTCCATCGCCCGACGCGCGGCAGCTTCGGCGGCCAACTGCGCAGCGAACGGGGTGGACTTGCGGCTGCCCTTGAAGCCGACCTGCCCGGCTGACGCCCAGGCGATGACAGCACCGGTGGGGTCGGTGATCGACACGATCGTGTTGTTGAACGTGCTCTTGATGTGAGCGTGCCCGTGGGCGACGTTCTTCTTCTCCTTGCGGCGCACCTTCTTGGCGCCGGGGGTCTTGGTAGCCATGTCCCGCCCTACTTCTTCTTGCCGGCAACGGTCTTGCGCGGGCCCTTACGGGTGCGCGCGTTGGTGTGGGTGCGCTGCCCACGGACGGGAAGGCCCTTGCGGTGCCGGAGGCCCTGGTAGCAGCCGATCTCGACCTTGCGGCGGATATCCGCAGCCACCTCGCGACGCAGGTCGCCTTCGACCTTGAGGTTCGCATCGATCCAGTCGCGAAGCGCAACGGTCTGATCATCCGTCAGATCCTTGGCGCGCAGGTTGGGGTCGATGCCGGTGGCCTCGAGTGCACGGGCAGCCTGCGAACGGCCGACACCGTAGATATAGGTAAGCGCGATCGCCATGCGCTTGTCGCGCGGCAGATCGACGCCGATAAGACGTGCCATGTGGCGTTCTCTCTTCTCTCATTCCACGGGGTTTCGGGTGGAAGCCCAGCCCGGTCCGCCTAGACCGGTCCTCGGCCCCGTGGCCGAGGGTGTCGTCCGCACATGTGCGGGGTCGGGGTCTTCCATTGGTCGGGTGCGTCAGGTTGTCTCTCCCGGGCACCCAGGGTGGTTAGCCCTGTCGCTGCTTGTGCCGCACGTTCTCGCAGATGACCATGACGACACCGTGGCGACGGATGACCTTGCACTTATCGCAGATCTTCTTGACGCTCGGTTGCACCTTCATGATGGCTCTCTCGTTCGTTCGGTCACTTGTAGCGGTAGACGATCCGGCCACGGGTGAGGTCATAGGGCGACAGCTCCACAACGACCCGATCGTCGGGGAGGATGCGGATGTAGTGCATTCGCATCTTCCCGCTGATGTGGGCGAGCACCTGGTGGCCGTTGTCCAGCTCCACCCGGAACATCGCATTGGGAAGCGACTCGGTGATCGTGCCCTCGAGCTCGATCGCTCCGTCCTTCTTGCCCACGCGGTGCCTCTCGTCCCTGCGGGCCACCCGGCACACGCGAACCCCACCGCCGGGGGCGGAAGGACGCGGATGGACGGGGAAGCCCGATATCAGCCTGGGAAGTCTACGGGCTGGTCACTTTCGCACAAAATCGGGGGTCGGGGTGAAATGTCCCATTTCCTTAGAGGCGGATCTCCTCGAGGGCGGTCAGCACCCAGGGCCCCTCCGTGGTGATGGCCACGGTGTGCTCCCAGTGCGCGGCAGTGGAGTCGTCGTCGGTCACGACGGTCCACTCGTCATCGAGGACTCGCACGGTTGCCGACCCGAGGGTCGCCATCGGTTCGATGGCCAGGGCCATGCCGACCTCGAGTGTGGGTCCCTCCCCCGGACGGCCGTAGTTCGGAACCGACGGGTACATGTGCATCTGCGAACCGATGCCGTGGCCGACGTACTCCTCGACGACTCCGTAGGAGCCGGCACCGCGGATCACGTTCTCGACCGCGTGACCGATGTCGGAGATCCGGTTGCCGGCGCGTGCCTGACGCAACCCCGCCCACATGGCCTCGCGTGTGACCTCGGAAAGACGTGCGACATCGTCGCTCACGTTGCCGATCGGAACCGAGATGGCGGCGTCGCCGTGCCAACCCTCGACGATCGCCCCGCAGTCGATCGACAGAAGATCGCCCTCGCGCAGCACCGTCCCATCGGGGATGCCGTGCACCACGGCACTGTTCACCGACGTGCAGATCACCGCCGGGAATCCGTGATACCCGAGGAACGAGGGGGTGGCGCCGTTCTCGGCGATCACACGTCGGGCGATCGCATCGAGATCGACCGTGGTCACCCCGGGCACCGCGGCCTGCCTGAGGGTCTCGAGGGTGGTGGCGACCACGATCCCGGCCTTGCGCATCTGCGCGATTTGCTCGGGGGTCTTGATCTCGATCTTCTGGCGTTTGCCGAACACGTCAGCCGTCGACCCCGATGGCAGCGAGCACCCGGGAGGTGACCTCTGCGATATCGCCCATCCCGTCGACGCGCGCCACGAGACCACGGGTTTGGTAGACGGCGATCAGCGGGGCCGTCTGCTCGGCGTACACCTCGAGACGCCGCCGGATGACGTCCTCGGTGTCATCGGTGCGGCCTTGCTCAGCCGCACGCTTCACGAGCCTGCCGACGACCACGTCGGTGTCGACGGTGAGCTCGATAACCCGGTCGAGGGACGTTCCCGATGACTTGAGCATTCCGTCGAGTTCCCCGACCTGCTCGACGGTACGTGGATAGCCGTCCAGAAGGAATCCGGGGACGCAGTCATCCCACGTGAGCCGATCGCGAACCATGGCATTGGTCACGCCATCGGGCACGTACTCCCCCGCATCCATATAGCGCTTGGCCTCGATTCCCAGGGGTGTGCCCTCGGACACGTTGGCGCGGAAGATGTCACCAGTGGAGATATGCGGGATGCCGAGTCTGCGGGAGATCACCGCAGCCTGCGTGCCCTTACCTGCTCCCGGGGGTCCCATGATGAGCAGGCGCATGTCAGCCCAGGAATCCTTCGTAGTTGCGCTGCTGCAACTGGGACTGGATCTGCTTCACGGTGTCCAGGCCGACGCCCACCATGATCAGCAGGCTGGTCCCACCGAAGATGAAGTCGTTGGCTACGCCGAGGAAGCCGAAGGCGAAGACCGGCAGGATCGCGATCAGGCCGAGGTAGAGAGATCCCGGCGCGGTGAGGCGACTGAGCACGTACTCGAGGTAGTCCGCCGTGGGCTTGCCGGCGCGGATACCGGGAATGAAGCCGCCGTACTTCTTCATGTTGTCCGCGACATCCGTCGGGTTGAACGTGATGGACACGTAGAAGTAGCAGAAGAACACGATCAGCACGAAGTAGGTAAGCAGGTACCAGGTACCCGTGCCCGTGCCGAAGTTCTGCTGCACCCATTGCGCCCAGCCGGCCTGCGAACCCGTCAACTGGACGAACAGGGTGGGCAGGAACAGCAGCGACGAGGCGAAGATGACCGGGATGACGCCGGCCATGTTCACCTTCAGCGGGATGTAGGTGGACGTGCCGCCGTACATGCGGCGTCCCACCATGCGCTTCGCGTACTGGACGGGCACCCGGCGCTGGGCCTGCTCGACGAAGACCACGAACGCGATGACCGCCAGGCCCACGAGCAGGGTGATGGTGAACGTGAATGCACCCCGGCTTCCGAAGATCGATGCGAACTGGGACGGGATCGTGGCGATGATCGACACGAAGATCAAGACGGACATGCCATTGCCGACACCACGCTCGGTGATCAACTCACCGAACCACATCACCATCGCCGTGCCGGCGGTCATCACGATGACCATGACCAGGATCAGCCATACGCCCTGGTTGGGAATGAGGGTCTCGTTGCAACCGCTGAAGAGGGCACCGGGCGTGCGGGCCAGCGACAGGATCGCGGTGGACTGCAGGATCGCCAGCCCGATCGTGACGTACCGGGTGAATTGCGTGATCTTCGCCTGACCGGCCTGGCCATCCTTCTTCAGCATCTCCAGTCGCGGGATCACGACGGTGAGCAGTTGCAGGATGATGCTGGCGGTGATGTACGGCATGATGCCGAGGGCGAAGACGCTCAGTTGCAGCAGTGCGCCGCCGCTGAAGAGGTTGATCAGCGCGTAGACGGAATTGTCCTGCACCACGTCGATACACCGCTGGATGGCGGCGTAGTCGACACCCGGGGTGGGCAGAACCGCACCCAACCGGTACAGGGCGAGCAGACCGAGCGTGAACAGGATCTTCTTGCGAAGGTCCGGTGTCCGCAGGGCGGCTCCGAACGCACTGATGTGCACAAAGGCCTCCCGATCAGAGCTCGGTTGCTGTTCCGCCCGCGGCCACGATCTTGTCACGGGCCGCGCCCGAGAACTTATCCGCACTCACCTGGACGGCGACTGCGATGTCCCCTTGACCGAGCACCTTGACCGGCTGGCCCTTGCGCACGGCACCCTTGGTGACGAGGTCGGCGATGGTCACCTGGCCGCCCTTGGGGAAGAGCTTCGCGATCATCGCGACGTTGACGACCTGGTAGTCGACCTTGTTCGGGCTGGTGAAGCCCTTCAACTTGGGCAGACGCATGTGCAAGGGCATCTGACCGCCCTCGAAGCGCGCCGGAACCTGGTACCGCGCCTTGGTGCCCTTCGTGCCGCGTCCAGCGGTCTTGCCCTTGGACGCCTCGCCACGACCCTTGCGGGTCTTCTGGGTCTTGGCACCCGGGGCAGGGCGAAGGTGGTGGACCTTCAGTGTCATGTCAGTCGACCTCCTCGACGACGACCAGGTGGGACACGGTCGCAACCATGCCCCGGATCTCCGGTCGATCTTCCTTCACCACGATGTCACCGATGCGCTTGAGGCCGAGCGAGCGCAGCGTGTTGCGCTGGCTGCTCGTCCCGCCGATCTCGGACTTCTTCTGGGTCACCTTGAGTCGCCCCATCACGCACCTCCCGCCGCACGCGCACGCAGCAGGGCTGCGGGAGCAACGTCCTCGAGCGGGAGGCCACGGCGCGCGGCCACAGCTTCCGGCTGCTCGAGCAGCTTGAGTGCGGCCACGGTCGCATGCACGATGTTGATCGCGTTGTCCGAGCCCATCGACTTCGAGAGCACGTCATGGATTCCGGCGCACTCGAGCACGGCGCGCACCGGACCACCGGCAATGACACCGGTACCCGGGGCAGCGGGACGCAGCAGGACGACACCGGCTGCAGCCTCACCCGTCACCGGGTGCGGGATCGTGCCCTGGATACGCGGAACGCGGAAGAAATGCTTCTTCGCCTCCTCCACGCCCTTGGCGATCGCGGCCGGAACCTCTTTGGCCTTGCCGTACCCGACACCCACCATGCCCTCGCCGTCACCGACGATGACGAGCGCAGTGAAGCTGAAGCGTCGTCCACCCTTCACGACCTTGGCGACACGATTGATCGTGACGACGCGCTCAATGAATGCGGACTTCTCCTCGCGCGGGGTGCGCTCCTTGCGATCCCGACGCTCGCCCGAGCCGCCGCCGCGCCGTGTGGTGCCTGACATGGATGTACCTCTCTCGTTGGCCATCAGAAGTCCAGCCCGCCTTCGCGCGCGCCCTCGGCGAGCGCGGCCACACGTCCGTGATACCGGTTGCCACCGCGGTCGAAGACCACGGCCTGCACACCGGCGGTCTTGGCCCGCTCGGCGACGAGTTGACCGACCTTGCGCGCCTTAGCTGTCTTGTCGACAGTGGCGCCACGCAGGTCGACCTCCATGGTGGAGGCCGACGCCAGGGTGCGCCCGACGGTGTCATCAACGACCTGGGCGACCGTGTGGCGCGCCGAGCGGGTGACGACCAGACGCGGACGTTCCGCGGTGCCCGAGACCTTCTTGCGCACACGCACGTGACGACGCTTGCGGCCGACCGCAACCTTGTTACCGGAGCCGAGTTTCGTTCCGTAGGTGGTCATGGCTACTTACCTGCCTTTCCAGCCTTGCGGCGGACGACCTCGTTCTCGTACCGCACTCCCTTGCCCTTGTACGGCTCCGGCTTGCGGATCTTGCGGATGTTGGCGGCCACTTCGCCGACCTTCTGCTTGTCGATGCCGGACACGGAGAAGCGCGTCGGGCTCTCCACCGCGAAGGAGATGCCCTCGGGCGCCTTCACCAGGACCGGGTGACTGAACCCGAGGCTGAACTCGAGATCAGTGCCCTTGGCCGCAACGCGGTAGCCGGTTCCGACGATTTCCAAGTTCTTGACATAGCCCGTGGTGACACCGGTGATCATGTTGGCCACCAGTGTGCGGGTGAGGCCGTGGCGGGACTTGGCATCGCGCTCGTCGTTGGGGCGGGTCACCACGATGGTGTCACCCTCGACGTTGACCTCGATCGGCTCGACGATGGTCAAGGACAGGGTGCCCTTGGGGCCAGTCACCGACAGTTCGCGGCCGGAGAGATTCGTCGATACTCCCGACGGAACGGTGATGGGGAGTCGTCCAATGCGTGACATGTCTCCCCTTACCAGACGTAGGCGAGGACTTCCCCACCTACGCCCTTCTTCTGAGCCTGCCGGTCCGTGAGGAGACCGGAGGAGGTGGACAGGATCGCGATGCCGAGTCCTCCGAGGACGCGCGGCAGCGAGGTGCTCTTGGCGTAGACGCGCAGACCCGGCTTGGACACACGGCGCAGTCCGGCAATGGAGCGCTCACGCGAGGGGCCGTACTTCAGGTTCAGGGTCAGCGTCTTTCCCACCTCGGCGTCACTTACCTCGAATCCTGCGATGTAGCCCTCCGCCTTCAAGATTTCGGCGATGTTCACCTTCATCTTGGAATGCGGCATGGCGACGGAATCGTGGTACGCCGAGTTGGCATTGCGCAGACGGGCCAGCATGTCTGCGATCGGGTCAGTCATCGTCATGGCCGTGTGGCCTTCCTCGCCGTGGTATCCGGGTGGACCTTCGGCGTCGTGGGTTTACCAGCTGCTCTTCGTAACTCCGGGGAGTTCTCCCGCATGCGCCATCTCGCGAAGGCACACACGGCACAGTCCGAACTTGCGGTAGACCGAGTGGGGTCGCCCGCACTTGTTGCACCGCGTGTACGCCCGCACCTTGAACTTGGGCGTCTTGCGCTGCTTTTGGATCAATGCCTTCTTCGCCATGGAAGATCAGGCCTCCTTGAAGGGGAATCCGAGGAGGCGCAGAAGTGCACGTCCCTCCGCATCGTTCTGGGCTGTGGTCACGACCGTGATGTCCATTCCGCGGACACGGTCGATCTTGTCTTGATCGATCTCGTGGAACATCGACTGCTCATTGAGGCCGAAGGTGTAGTTGCCCTTGCCATCGAACTGCCGTGGCGAGAGGCCGCGGAAGTCACGGATACGAGGCAGCGCGATCGACAGCAAGCGATCGAGGAACTCCCACATGCGATCGCCGCGCAGGGTGACGTGGGCGCCGATCGGCTGACCCTCGCGCAGCTTGAACTGGGCGATCGACTTGCGGGACTTGGTGACCTGAGGCTTCTGACCCGTGATCTCGGTCAGGTCGCGGATGGCACCCTCGATCAACTTGGAGTCGCGGGCAGCCTCGCCCACACCCATGTTGACCACGACCTTGGTCACCGTGGGGACCTGCATCACATTCGCGAACCCGAACTCCTCGCGCAGCGCGGGGAGGATCTCCTCGCGGTAACGCGTCTTGAGGCGGGGCGTGGTGGCGGTTGCGGTGCTCATGTCAGATGTCCTTCCCGGTGCGACGCGAGATGCGAACACTGCGCTCGGCTTCGTAGGTGGAACCGTCGGAACGGCGCTTCTCCACCTTCTCCTTGCGGTATCCGATGCGCGTGGGGCGACCGTCCTCCGGGTCGACGATCATCACGTTCGACACGTGGATCGGCGCCTCCATGGTGACGATGCCGCCGGTCTTGGCGCCACGGTTGTTCTGGCCCACGCGAGTGTGCTTCTTGATCCGGTTCACACCCTCGACGATGACCCGATCGGACTCCGGGTAGACCTCGATCACCTTCCCGGTGATTCCGCGGTCCTTGCCCGAAATGACCTGGACCAGGTCCCCTTTACGGATGTTGAGGTTCGCCATCACAGCACCTCCGGAGCGAGCGAAATGATCTTCATGAACTTCTTCTCGCGCAGCTCGCGACCCACCGGTCCGAAGATGCGGGTACCACGGGGCTCACCATCACCCTTGAGGATGACGGCCGCGTTCTCGTCGAAGCGGATGTAGGAGCCATCGGCGCGACGCTTCTCCTTGCGGGTGCGCACGATGACGGCCTTGACGACCTCGCCCTTCTTCACGCCACCACCCGGGATGGCGTCCTTGACCGAGGCGACGATGACATCGCCGATGCCTGCGTAGCGACGCCCGGAGCCGCCGAGGACGCGGATGCACAGCAGTTCCTTGGCACCCGTGTTGTCGGCGACGCGCAGCCGCGACTCTTGCTGAATCACTGCCTTCTCCTGATCCCTACTTGGCCTTCTCGAGGATTTCCACCACGCGCCACCGCTTCGTGGCCGAGATGGGACGTGTCTCCATGACGAGCACGCGGTCGCCGATGCCAGCGCTGTTGGCCTCGTCGTGCGCCTTCAGCTTGCTCGTACGACGGACGACCTTGCCGTACAGCGGGTGCTTGAAGCGATCCTCGACAGCGACGACGACGGTCTTGTTCATCTTGTCGCTGATCACGAGGCCCTCGCGTACCTTGCGGTAGCCGCGCTTCTCTTCTGTGCTCATGCCGCACCCTCACCCTCGACGATGGGCGTGATGCCCAGCTCGCGCTCGCGCAGGATCGTGTAGATCCGAGCAATGTCCTTACGGACTGCACGCAGACGACCGTGACTCTCCAGCTGCCCGGTGGCGCCCTGGAACCGGAGGTTGAACAGCTCCTCCTTGGCCTCCTGCAGCTTCGTGGTCAATTCGGCATCATCGAGATTGCGGAACTCTCCTGCCGCAGTGCCGGTTGCCATTAGTCCTCACCTGCCTCATCGCGCCGCACGATGCGGCACTTCATCGGGAGTTTGTGCATTGCGCGGGTCAGCGCATCGTGCGCGACCTTCTCGTCCGGGTAGGACAGCTCGAACATGACACGGCCCGGCTTGACGTTGGCAACCCACCACTCCGGCGAACCCTTGCCGGAGCCCATGCGGGTCTCCGCGGGCTTCTTGGTCAACGGACGATCCGGATAGATGTTGATCCACACCTTGCCGCCACGGCGGATGTGCCGCGTGATGGCGATACGTGCGGACTCGATCTGACGGTTGGTCACGTATGCGGGCTCGAGAGCCTGCAGGCCATAGGTACCGAAGGTGACCTTGGTGCCACCCTTGGCCATCCCCCGACGTGTGGGGTGGTGCTGCTTGCGGTGCTTGACCCTGCGTGGAATCAACATGGTCAGACCCCCTCTGCAGCCGCGTCGGCAGCGGCGATCTCGGAATTGGCTTCGAGGACGGTTTCGGATGCAGTGGCCTCGGCGGCGACCTCGGCGTTGTCATCGCGGTCGCGACGGGGACGCTCCGGCTTGGTGCGCGGTGCATTGAGGCGTGCAGCTGCAGCCGCGGCCTCGCGCTCGGCGCGGCTCCCAAGGGCCTCGCCCTTGTAGATCCACACCTTGACACCGATGCGGCCGAAGGTGGTGCGCGCCTCGTAGAAGCCGTAATCGATATCCGCACGCAGGGTGTGCAGCGGGACACGTCCCTCGCGGTAGAACTCGGTGCGGCTCATCTCCTCGCCACCGAGGCGGCCAGAGACCTGGACTCGGATGCCCTTGGCGCCCGCCTTCATCGCGCTCTGCATGCCCTTGCGCATGGCGCGACGGAAGGACACACGGCTCGACAACTGCTCGGCGATGCCCTGGGCCACGAGTTGGGCCTCGATCTCGGGGTTCTTCACCTCAAGGATGTTGAGCTGGACCTGCTTGCCCGTGAGCTTCTCGAGGTCGGCGCGGATGCGGTCTGCCTCCATGCCGCGGCGGCCGATAACGATGCCCGGACGTGCGGTGTGGATGTCGACGCGGACGCGATCACGCGTGCGCTCGATCTCGACCCGGGCGATACCGGCTCGCTCCATGCCATCGGTGAGGAGCTTGCGGATCTTGATGTCCTCGTCGACGTAGTCGCGGTAGCGCTGCCCCGACTTGGTCGCGTCCGCGAACCACCGTGAGGTGAAGTCCGTGGTCACGCCCAGGCGGAAGCCGTGCGGGTTGACTTTCTGGCCCACGATCAGCCCTCTTTCTTCGGGGCCGCGGACTTCTTCGCGGCCGTCTTCTTCGCAGTGGTGGACTTCGCGGGAGCCTTCGTGGCCGCAGCCTTCTTCGCGGGGGCCTTCTTCGCGGGAGCCTTCGTGGCCGGAGCCGCAGCCTTCTTCGCGGGCGCCTTCTTTGCGGGAGCCTTCGCCTCCGGAGCAGCGGTCTCCGGCGACACGGCCTTGGCGACCGCCTTCTTGGTCGGCATCGGCTTCACGGCCTTCACGCCGTCTCCCACGACGACGGTGATGTGGCTCGAGCGCTTGCCGATCCGGTACGCACGACCCTGGGCCCGCGGACGAATGCGCTTCATGGTGGGGCCCTCGTCGACGAAAGCCTCGGTCACCACGAGCTCGCGCGTGTCCATGCCGTGGTTGTTCGCGGCATTCGCGATCGCACTCGCGAGAACCTTGCCCACCGGCTCGCTGGCCGCCTGCGGAGCAAACCGCAGCACTGCCTGAGCGTCCACCGCCTGCATCCCACGGATGAGGTTGATGACGCGGCGCGCCTTCATGGGCGTGACGCGGACGTACCGCGCTTGGGCCCTGGCTTCCATCGCTATCCCCTTGCTTCTCGTATCCGCGCGCTTACTTGCGCTTGGCCTTACGGTCGTCCTTGATGTGACCCTTGAACGTGCGGGTCGGAGCGAACTCCCCGAGCTTGTGGCCGACCATGTTCTCGGTAATGAACACCGGGACATGCTTACGGCCGTCGTGCACAGCGATCGTGTGACCGAGCATCGCGGGCACGATCATCGACCGACGTGACCACGTCTTGATCACGCTCTTCGATCCGGTCTCATTGGCCGACTCCACCTTCTTCATCAGGTGGTCATCGACGAACGGACCCTTGCTCAGGCTGCGTGGCATCTCTTACCGCTTCTTTCCGGTCTTGCGTCGACGGACGATGAACTTGTTGCTTTCCTTCTTGGCTTTGCGGGTGCGACCCTCGGGCTTGCCCGCCGGGTTGACCGGATGACGGCCACCGGAGGTCTTGCCCTCGCCACCACCGTGCGGGTGATCAACCGGGTTCATGGCGACGCCACGGACGGTCGGGCGCTTGCCCTTCCACCGCATTCGGCCGGCCTTGCCCCAGTTGATGTTGGACTGCTCGGCGTTGCCAACCTCACCGATGGTTGCGCGCGAGCGAAGGTCGACGTTGCGAATTTCACCCGACGGCATACGCAGCTGGGCGTACGGGCCGTCCTTGGCGACGAGCTGCACGCTCGAGCCCGCGGAACGTGCGATCTTCGCTCCCCCACCGGGCTTGATCTCCACGGCGTGGATCACGGTGCCGACCGGGATGTTGCGCAACGGAAGGTTGTTGCCGGGCTTGATGTCCGAGCTGGGCCCGGTCTCGACCGTGTCGCCCTGCTTCAAGCGGTTCGGCGCGATGATGTAGCGCTTCTCGCCGTCGGCGAAATGCAGCAGCGCGATGCGCGCGGTGCGATTGGGGTCGTACTCGATGTGAGCGACCTTGGCGGGTACGCCATCCTTGTCGGCGCGACGGAAGTCGACGACACGGTAGGCGCGCTTGTGGCCACCGCCCTGGTGCCGGGTGGTGATGCGGCCGGAGTTGTTGCGACCGCCCTTCTTCGCCAAGGGGCGCACGAGCGACTTCTCGGGCTCGTCGCGGGTGATCTCGACGAAGTCGGCCACGCTGGAGCCGCGACGACCCGGAGTGGTCGGCTTGTACTTGCGGATTCCCATTGCTCTTATCCCTCTGCCGTGTACCGGTCCCCCTAGGAGACCGGTCCTCCGAAGATGTCGATGCGGTCGCCGGGGGCCACCGACACAATCGCCCGCTTGGTGGACGGGCGCTTGCCGGTGCCGAAACGGGTGCGCACGCGCTTCCCATCCCGGTTGTTCGTGTTGACGCTGATGACCTTGACGCCGAAGACCTGCTCCACGGCGATCTTGATCTGGGTCTTGTTCGCATGGGGCGCGACGATGAAGGTGTACTTGTTCTCGTCGAGCAGTCCGTAGCTCTTCTCGGAGACCACGGGAGCGATCAAGATGTCACGGGGATCGGCGATGGTGCTCATGCCTCGACCTCACTCTCTGCTGCCACGGCCTTGACCGACTTGCCCGTGGCCGGTCCCGCGAGGAAGGTCTCGAGGGCTGCCTTCGTGAAGACCACGTGGTCCGCGATGAGGACGTCGTAGGTGTTCAGCTGGTCCGGAGCGACCAGCGCCACCTCCTGGAGGTTGCGCAGGCTCAGCCAGGCGACCCGCTCATCCCGGCTGATCACGACGAGGAGTGCGCCATCGAGTTCGAGTGCGTCGAGGGTGGCGACCGCAGACTTGGTCGAGGGCGCATCTCCGGCGAGGAGCTCGGTGACGACGTGGATGCGTCCGTCGCGCGCCCGATCCGAGAGGGCACCGCGCAGGGCGGCGACCTTCATCTTCTTGGGGGTGCGCTGGGCGTAGTCGCGCGGCGTGGGTCCGTGGACGACGCCACCGCCGGCGAACTGCGGTGCACGTGTGGATCCCTGGCGGGCGCGGCCGGTGCCCTTCTGCTTGTAGGGCTTGCGGCCACCACCACGGACTTCGCCGCGGCTCTTGGTGTCATGGGTGCCCTGGCGCGCGGCCGCGAGCTGGGCAACGACGACCTGGTGGATCAAGGGCACGTTGACCTGCACGTCGAAGACCTCGGCGGGCAGTTCGACGGACCCGGACTTCTTTCCGGCAGGTGTCGTGATGTCGACGGCGCTCACTTGCTGCCCTCCTTCACGGCGGTGGTGACGAAAACCAAGCCACCCTTGGGGCCGGGCACCGCACCCTTGATCAGGAGAAGACCGCGCTCGGTGTCGACGCCGGCGACCTGCAGGTTCTGCATGGTCTGCCGGTCACCGCCCATGCGACCGGCCATCTTCATGCCCTTGAACACGCGACCGGGGGTGGCGCAGCCGCCGATGGCTCCCGGTGAACGGTGCTTGCGCTCGACGCCATGGGAGGCGCGGAGGCCGGAGAACCCGTGGCGCTTCATCACGCCCGCGAATCCCTTGCCCTTGGAGGTGCCGGTGACGTCGACGAGTTGGCCGGCCTCGAACACATCTGCGCCGAGCTCCTGACCGAGGGTGTACTCGGTGGCGTCATCGGTGCGGAGTTCAACGAGGTGGCGGCGCGGTGTGACGCCCGCCTTGGCGAAGTGGCCCGTCGCAGGCTTGTTCACCTTGCGGGGATCGATCGCACCGAAGGCGAGCTGGACGGCGGAGTAGCCGTCAATCTCCGGGGTGCGCACCTGGGTGACGACGCAGGGGCCGGCCTTGACCACGGTCACGGGGATAACACGGTTGTTGTCATCCCAGACCTGGGTCATGCCGAGCTTCTCGCCCAGGATGCCCTTCACAGTGGTAGTCATCGCTCGTCCTTACAGCTTGATCTCGATGTCGACGCCGGCGGGGAGATCGAGGCGCATCAGGGAGTCCACGGTCTTGGGCGTGGGATCCAGGATGTCGATCAGGCGCTTGTGGGTGCGCATCTCGAAATGCTCGCGGCTGTCCTTGTACTTGTGTGGAGAGCGGATGACGCAGTACACGTTCTTCTCCGTAGGCAGCGGTACGGGACCAGCCACCTGCGCGCCAGTACGGGTCACCGTCTCCACGATCTTCTTCGCGGATGAGTCGATGACCTCATGGTCGTAGGCCTTGAGCCGGATGCGGATCTTCTGTCCCGCCATGGTGGCTGATGTCCTCACTCTGCGATGTGCTGCTTACGGATGTTGTGTGGGGCGGGTGTTCGCCGCCCCACACAGGG
>JBEIHR010000039.1:0-16348 GCA_040381195.1 Rubricoccaceae bacterium | reverse complement strand
CGAAGTGCCTCGACGGCCGCGTCAGCCACGGCTCGCTTCACGCAACAGTGACGCCAGGTCCTCGGGTGCCTGACCGATCACATGAGTCCCATCGCTTCGATACGCGACCGAATCCACGCGGCCCGATCTGTGCAGCCGCGAGATGAGCTCTCCACGTTCGAAGGGGATCACCAGGTCGATGTCTGCCCACCCTCGCGGGAGCAACTCCTCGATGCGCATATCGAGGTCAGCGACTCCTTCGCCCGTGAGTGCGGAGACGATCACTGCCCCTCGCTCTCGACGCACCAGTTCCGCGAGAGTGTCAGGATCAGCGACGTCGGCCTTGTTGATCACCACCAGTTCCGGAACATCCCCCGCGCCGAGATCACCGAGCACGGTCCGCACGGCCGCGACCTGCTCCCACGGGGCCTCGTCCGATCCGTCCACGACATGCAGGATGAGATCAGCATCGCGTACCTCTTCCAGTGTCGACTTGAATGCCTCCACGAGGTCATGGGGTAAGTGACGGATGAATCCGACCGTGTCCGTCAGCGTGTAGTCACGGCCACCAGGAGTCCGCGCTTTGCGTACCGTGGGCTCGAGGGTCGCAAAGAGCGCGTCCTGCACCAGAACGCCCGCACCCGTCATGCAGTTAAGAAGGCTTGACTTACCCGCATTGGTGTACCCGGCGACGGCAACAGACGGAATTCCCGAGCGGGTACGTGCGGACCGCTGCGTGCGTCGCGCTGTGTCCATTTCCCGAAGGCTCGCACGCAGTTTGACCATGCGATCGCGGATGCGCCTGCGGTCTGTCTCGATCTTGGTCTCGCCCGGCCCACGGGTGCCCACTCCCCCCGATGCACCACCGGCGCGTCCACCCGCCTGCCGGGAAAGGGACTCGCCCCAGCCGCGCAGCCGCGGGAGCAGGTACTGCATCTGCGCCAGGGACACCTGCGCCTTGCCTTCACGGCTTCGCGCGTGCTGGGCAAAGATATCCAGAATGAGCCAGGTTCGATCGACGACCTTCACCTTGACGATGTCTTCCAATTGACGCAATTGACCGGGACTCAGTTCACCGTCGCAGATCACCGTGTCAGCGCCACACGCCCTCACCAGATCACGTAACTCGACCGCCTTGCCCGATCCCAGGTATGTGGCCGGATCCGGTGACTCTCGACGCTGAATCACCCCATCGACCACGACAGAGCCGGCAGTCTCGGCGAGCGAGGCCAACTCCCGCATCGCCCGTTCCGCCTGCGCCAGGGTTCCAGATGTCCAGACGCCCGCGAGCACCACGCGTTCCAGCCGGACCTGTCGGTACTCGACTTCCCGTACGTCCTCGATCTCGGTGGACAACCCCGACACGCGACGCAGTGCACTGCGGTCCTCAAGATCGAATTCACCCGTGGTCACGGAATCGTCACAACCCCCTCCGCGACGATCTCGGCGGGACCGACGAGGGTGAAGGAATCATCGCCATGGATGATCACGTCGAGGTCGCCACCGGGGAGTTCGACGATCCACTCGTTCCTTCCCGGGTCCTTCAGCCGGGCGACCCAGGCCGCAGCGCATGCGCCCGTACCGCAGGACTGGGTCTCTCCCACCCCGCGTTCGTGCACCCGCATTGCGATCCGACCCGGCTCCTGCACTTCGACGAACTCCACATTGGCCCCCTCGGACGGCGTCGGAACCACCCGCGGGGCATGCAGAAGTGAACCGAGATTGTCGAGATCGACGCCCAGTGCGACGACGTGGGGGTTCGGGACACGCACCCCGACTCCCGTCCATGTCGAGTCGCCCACCGCCACGTCGAAATCGCCCTCCAGGGGTTCGGCCGGGGTGGGCAGCCGGACCGCGTATCTGTCCGCCCCAACGTTCGTGACCTCCATGCACCCCGCACGGGTACCGACCGTGAACGTGCTGACTGATTCCCACTCACGCATCACGAGAGCGTGAGCGAACACTCGGATCCCGTTCCCGCACATCTCGGCCGTCGAGCCATCGGCGTTGCGGTAATCCATGAAGAAGCGGGCATCGGGGCATGCGTTCGCAGCCACGCCGTAGGCACGCGTTTCGACAACTCTGAGCACCCCGTCGCCACCGAGACCCGACCGCCTGTCGCACAGCCACTGCACCTGGTCGACAGTGAGGTCGGTGGTGTTGCTCGGATCGAGGAGCACGATGAAATCGTTGTGCGTTCCATGACCCTTCATGAAGGGAAGGCTCACGCTCACTGAGGAAGCCTAACCGCGCTTCGTGCTTGTCGGTAAAGATCGTCCACAGCGGGGATGATGTGATTCCAGGTCTGCGCGACAGGCGCACTTCGCGCATGTGCCGTGATGCGGGATCTGAGTGCACGATCGCGTCCCACGGACCCGATCGCCCTCGACAGATCTGCATCGTCGTCTACCAAGATTCCATCCGCGCCGTCGGTGATGAAATCTGCCGTACCCGACGCGCGGAAAGCGATAACCGGGATCCCCGACGCTCGCGCTTCCAATGCGGCGATTCCGAATGACTCCCGGCGACTCGCTTGGACGAACGCATCACTGGAGCGAAATACCTCCCGGATCACGTCGGGTGCCACGCGCCCGAGGAAGGTGATCGAGTCCCCTCGTCCCCACGCGGCCACCCGTCGCTCCAATGACCGGCGAGCCGGCCCATCACCGACGATCACAAGCCGCATGTCCGGTGCGCCTCCGGACGCGGCGGAGAATGCACGAACCAACGCTCCCGTGCGCTTTCGCGGCGCTAGACGCTGAACCGCAACGAATTGGACCCCGTCGTGTGGAAGTGGTGGTCGAGGACTCCACGCTTCGGTGTCGATGCCATTGGGGAGAAGGTGAACCTTCACCTCTAGGGCTGAGCCCACGCGGGCCGCAGCCATCGCACTGACGGCAGACATCACCGTCGGAGGTTGGGCCCATCCCCGGCCGAGGGGAGCCAGCACCTGTCGGAACATGGGGCTCCACACGCTGTGGACGGTTATGACACGGGGTAGACCCATCCGGCAGACCGCACGCATTCCACCCCAGGCGAATGGGGAGATTTCTCCGACATGGAGGTGCACCACATCGGGTGCGATCTCGGTCAAAACCGCCGAGACGTGGACGCGCGTCCTCGGATGGATGGGTAGGTCCCCCGGGGCGCGCACCGTGATGCCCACGACCTCGATCCCGTCATCGAGGTTGTTCTGCGTCGCGCCGGGCGTCGCGGTGAGGACCGTGACCCGGTGACCGGCCTTCACTTGCTCAGAGGCGAGGGCTCGAACCTGTGTCTCCATTCCACCGGTGCGCGGTGCGTAACAGTCGCTGATGTGGACGATTCGCACAGGATGACCGTACGGCACCCCGGGACACTGCTACAGAATGTGGCAATGCCCTCGCGGACCCTGCTCTTCGTTCATGCCCACCCCGACGACGAGGCGCTCCTCACCGCGGGCACGATGGCACGGGCCGTGGCGGAGGGTCATCGGGTGATTCTCGTGATGGCTACTGACGGGGCCGCAGGGCTGTCCAGTTCGGGCCTCTCCCCGAATCTCGCGATGCATCGAGCGGCGGAGCTTCAGGTCTCGGCGGATGTACTGGGGGTTTCCCGGGTTGTCCACCTGGGTTATGCGGACTCGGGCCTGCTGGGCGATGTGCCCGGTTCCTTCGTGGCGACCGGGTGCTTCACGATCGGACGCTCCCTCGCTGGCATCATCGATGACGAGGAGGCCGATGTCGTCGTCGGGTACGACCCGACGGGCGGATATGGCCATCCTGATCACGTGCACGTCCACCGCTCGGTGCGCACGGCAATGCAACTCTGTGCGAGGCAGCCGCTTCTTTTCGAAGCAACGCTGCCGCGTGAACCCATCGTGCGCGCTGTCCATGCGGCGGCTCGACTACACCTCACGCCCGCCACTTTCGATCCACACGAGTTCGACTCCGCCTGGACACCCCGGGCCGAGATCAGTCATCGGGTCGATGTCCGTCCGTACCTGGATGCGAAGCTCGCTGCGCTCAAAGCCCACGCCTCGCAGTCGGTGGCGGATTCCGGAATGCGAACCCTCGGCATCCTCGGCAAGCTCCCCCGGCCCGTGGCGCGGCTCCTTCTGGGCACGGAGTACTACGTCCGGGTCACCACCGACACCACGTCATCGACGAGGGAGGACTCGTCGAACTCGACCCAATAGGTTCGTGAATCGGCTGCGAACCACCGCTGCTGGCGTCGCGCGAACTTCCGTGTATCGGCAATGGTCTGAGCGCGAGCATCCTCCTCGCTGATGTCACCTGACAGGAATGCCATCACAGGTCCATACCCCAGGGCAGCTCGGGACGTAGGAGCATCTGCGAGTCCCTGGCTCATGAGCCCACGAACCTCGTCTACGAAGCCTCGTCGCCACATCTCGTCGACCCGTGTCTCGATCCGTACATCCAATGAGGCTCGATCGATAGCGATACCGACGCGAAGGGTGCGATAGCGATCCTGCGGCTCAGGGAGGTGCGCCTGGAATGGTCCGCCGGTGATGGCGTTCACTTCGAGTGCGCGCACGATACGGCGCCCGTTGGTTGCCTGGATCGCCTCCGCGGCAACGGGGTCCACCCGGGTGAGTTCGTCGTGTAGCGCCCGCGGGCCAACGTCTGCCAGACGCTCCTCGAGGGCAGCGCGCACTGTCGGGTCGGTGCCCGGCGGGTCCAGGTTCTCCAGAACAGCCCGGACATAAAGGCCGCTACCCCCGACCGCGATTGGGACTCTTCCGCGTTCCCAGACGCGCTCGATTGCCGCACGAGCGGCGTCTCGATACTCGACGACCGTCAGTGGATGGTCGATCGGCCAGACGTCGAGCATGTGGTGCGGGACACCCGCACGCTCCCGGATCGTCGGTGTCGCGGTTCCGATATCCATCCCCTGGTACGCCTGCATCGAGTCAAGGCTGATTACTTCGCCGTCCACGCGCATGGCCACCTCGATGGCGAGCCGCGTCTTGCCAGCCGCCGTTGGCCCCACGATGGCCAGAACCCGAGGTGTCATGCGCGACTGGGAAAGGTGGGCAACCCCAGTGCGACGCCAGTGCGCACCTCGGGTGTGCGTGACCGACGCCGGATGCCAAGCCAATCGTCGGCAATCAGGTGATGGGGTGCCGCATACGTGACCCGAGCAGAGACGAAATCCCCGGAGCCCGGCGGCTCCTCACCTTCGGGGACACGAACGTGGACGAGCCTGTTGTCAGCGGCACGGCCGGACACACGATCTGTCGCTCCGTCCTTACGTCCCTCATGACTGGCGACGAGCACCTCGACGGTACGACCGATCAACGCTCGGTTCTCCGCCCACGCAATGTCGTTGACGGTCTCGACCAGCCGCGTGTACCGATCAGTGACGACGTCTGGGTCCACGTGATCCGGCAGATCAGCCGCGGGAGTTCCTGGCCGCTTCGAGTACTGGAAGGTGAATGCGCTCGCGAAGCGCGCGGTGCGCACAACATCGAGGGTGGCTTGGAAATCAGCCTCCGTCTCGCCGGGAAACCCGACGATGATGTCCGTGGTGATCGCCGCCTCCGGCATGGCGGCCCGCACACGGTCCACAATCCCGAGGAAGCGCTCCGCGCGGTACGACCGACGCATCTCGCGGAGAATCCGATCCGACCCAGACTGCAGTGGCATATGCAGCCCCGGCATCACGCAGGCCGTCTCCGCCATTGCCGCAATGACGTCGTCCGTGAAATCACGGGGATGTGGACTCGTAAATCGAACCCGCTCGAGTCCCTCAACGGAGCCACATGCCCGCAGGAGATCAGCAAAGGCCGATGGATCTCCGAATTCAACGCCGTAGGCGTTGACATTCTGCCCCAGCAGGGTCACTTCGACCACTCCATCTGCAACGAGGGCTCGAATCTCCGCGAGGATCTCGCCTGGCCGTCGATCCTTCTCTCGGCCCCGCAGGGTCGGAACGATGCAGAACGTGCACGTGTTGTTGCATCCGACACTGATTGCGACCCAGGCAGAGTGGTCGGAATCGCGACGACTGGGCAACGTGGAGGGGAAGACCTCCAGCGACTCCAGGATCTCGACCTGTGCCTCATTCTGGATTCGTGCGCGCTCGAGAAGGACCGGCAGGGACGACACGTTGTGGGTGCCGAAGACGACGTCCACCCAGGGGGCGCGCTCCAGGATCGCGCCCTGATCCTTCTGCGCGAGGCAGCCACCTACCGCGATCTGCAGCCCCGGGCGCGACTCCTTGAGGGGTACGAGGTGGGACAGGTTTCCGTACAGTCGATTGTCGGCGTTCTCTCGCACTGCACAGGTATTGAAGACAATCACGTCCGCGTCCTCATCAGTCGCTACGGCGCGGTAACCGGCGGACTCGAGAAGGCCCGCAAGACGCTCCGAGTCGTGGACGTTCATCTGACAGCCGTACGTGCGCACTCGGAACGTGCGCGTTACATGGCCCTGGACGAGAGAACTCATCTCACCCCTTCCTGCCAGGGATTCTAGGCAGGCTCACCAGGGATAGTGCCGTCCTGAGTGAGGGCCGAGCAACACCCGGGCGGGGCCGGCGTTGCAATCGGGCGGACTATCGGGTCACCGCGCATGCGGACGATGCCCTCGACACAATGCAACCAACACCATCATGATGTGAAGTGACGGCTAGAGCCTTGCGGGTTCCGGCTGGTCATCGACAACCTCGTCTTCACCAGCTTCGATGGTGACCTTCGGAAGGATCCGGCCCAACCACGCCGGCAACCACCAGTTCGCCGAACCCAGCATGGACATCACGCTCGGCACGAGGATCAGGCGCACAACGAACGCGTCTACCAGTACGGCAGACGCGAGGGCGACTCCGAAAAGTTTGATGGTCGCGTTCGTGCTCGGCACGAAAGCGAGGAACACGCTGGACATGATCGCGGCGGCAATCACCACGACGCGACCCGAACCGGCCAGGCCCCTGCGCACACTTGCGAGGTTGTCCCCCGTGCGCGCCCACTCCTCCTGCATGCGTGAGACCAGGAAGACCTGATAGTCCATCGACAGACCGAACAGAATCGCGAAGACCATGATCGGTACGAACGGGAAGATCGGGCCAGTGCCGGGGACTCCGAGTGCGTCGGCGAACCATCCCCACTGGAAGACCGCGACCGTGATTCCCATGGCGGCGGCGAGACTCAGCAGCGAGGTGAGAGCACCCGTGAGGGGCACGACGATGGACCGGAACAGAATCACGAGTGCGAGGAACCCCAGACCCACGACCACGGTGAGGAACAGCGGGAGCGCATCGGTAAGCACCAAGGTGAAGTCCTGGGTGATGGCCTGCGTGCCACCCACGTACAACTGCGCACCCGTTGCCTCCTCGAGGGCTGGATTGACCTCCGAACGCAACCGGTCCAAGAGATCAGCCGTGGCCTCCTCCTGCGGCGCCGATGTTGGGAACACCGCGATCGCCTGCACGGTCTGCGGAGGCTCCGTCGGGTTCGCCAATTTGGCCAGAATCGGCAACGTCTCCAGGCTCGGCGATGTGCCTGCGACCCCTTCCGCCTGGGCTAGGCCGGCGACAATCCGTCCGAAGGCCTGCGGATCCGTTACCCCCTCGAGGTCCGCGACCACGAGGAAGGGCCCGTTCGAGCCGGGACCAAACCCCGCCGACCTGAGGTCGTAGGCGACTCGCGCTGTCGAACCTTCGGGCTTCCCGGAGTCGTCGGCGAATCCCTGCCGAAGGCTCAGTGCCGGGATCGCCAGGATGACCACGAAGGACAAGGCCAGGAGGGAGGTCAGCCACGGCATGCGCTGGAGGAAGCGCCCGTAGTGCGCCCAAGCCCGACCCTCCCCGCCACCTGATCCGGGCCGCTTGCCCCAGGGAAGCCGCCATCCGAGGGTCTTCGCGCCAAGCAGGCTTAGGAGTGCCGGCAACATCCACACCGCCGCCAGCATCACCATCACCACGGTCATGCCAGCACCGATGGCCAGGCCGGTGAAGAAGTTGATGCCTAGGACGAGCAGGCCCAGCAGTCCGATGATCACCGCAGACCCGGCGAAAACGACGGCGCGCCCCGCCGTGTGAACCGACTCCATCGCCGCGACCTTGGGATCGTGACCAGCCAGGAGAGCCTGACGGAATCGGTTGACGACGAAGAGCGCATAGTCGATGCCGACCCCGAGGCCGATCATCGCGGCAAGGGTCGGCGCGAAGGTAGCGACATCGAGGAAGTTCGCCACGAATGCAACGAACATCAATCCGGCGAAGAGTCCGACGAGTGCCGTGACAATCGGGAGTCCTGCAGCGATGATCGAGCCAAAGGCAATGAGCAGGATCACGATGGCCACCGCGATGCCGATTCCCTCGCTACTCGGCGGCTGTTGTCCGGCGAACTCCAGCAGCTGTCCCTGTGCTCCGATCTGCAGGGATTCGGACTGAAGTGCGCCGACGGCGTCGAGAATGGCCTTCGCGTCCTCGATCGACACGACAGGCGCTCCCCCGCTATCGGTTGCGAAGCTCACGGTGGCGTAGGCGACACGCCCGTCCGGGCTCACCGGGGAGAAGCTCGCAGCAAGCTGTTGGAGTTCCGCCGGCGTGAGAGCTTGAATGGCGCTCGCGGCATCGATGCCACCGCCTGTCGCGCACGCCCGGCCCAGATTGGTTCCGCGCGGATCGAACGGATTCGTCACACAGGTGACGCTCTCCAAGGACGCGATCTCTTCCAGCGTCGGGAGAACGGCCCCCGCCACGGCGGGATCCACCGCTGCGCCGTTCGCGGGGGACCAGACGATCGTCGCACCGCCATCCACGCCCCCGAGGTCGGTGCCGCTCTCCACCAGCAGGTCCGTTGCAACCTTCGACTCGGTGTCGGGCAGATCGAAGGAATCGTTGTAGGCACCCCCGAGCCCAAGGCCCAACCCTGCGAAGGCTGCGAGCGCAACGAGCCAGGCGACTAGGGCGACAATCGGTCGCCGAACAGCCCATGCGGAAAGACCAGGCATGACACTCCTTTGGAAGGACACAACGCTAACAAGCGGAGACCCATGAAGCACCCCGGCGTGCCGACCCGTCACGCAATGCCTGGTGAGACGTGAGCCCGATCACACTCCGTGGTCGACGGTGTCACGCTGCAGAACCTCGAGGACCACCGACGACACAACAGAGCCACCGTAGCCGCGGCGTGCGAGATACGCGGAGAGGCGACGGTGCTGTGTTGCGCGATCACAATCGACCATCGTCTTCAGCCGGCGTCTCGCCAGTTCCCGGGCACGCATGACCTCGGACTCCGTGTCGATGTGCGCGAGGGCGTCGGCAACCGTGTCCGCCGACACACCCCGCTCGGTTAACTCCCGACGCAGGGCACCGCGGGCCAGTCCCCGAACCCGATGGCGAGATTCCACCCACAGACGAGCGAACTGAACATCGTCGATCAGTCCGCACGCCTCCAGGCCGTCCAGCACGGAGTCGGAGACCGGCTCGGGAACACCTCGCCGAGCGAGGTCCCTCGCGAGCTCCGCACGCGTCCGCGGGGCGTGCGCCAGGCGCCTGAGGACTACCTCGCGAACAGCGGACTCGGAGACGTCCCCCTCGTCATCCCTCCGGTGGACCATCGGTGACCGGTGAGGCGACTGTGGTCTCGGCTGCGGGTGCATCCACACGTGCTCCGATTCCGAGGACCTCCTTGATCCGCTTCTCGATCTCGATGCCGAGGTCGGGGTTGTCCTTCAGGAAGGCGCGGGCGTTTTCCTTACCCTGACCCAACTGGTCGCCTTCGTAGGTGTACCAGGCACCGGACTTCTTCACGAGGCCGACATCGACACCGATGTCGATAAGGGACCCCTCGCGCGAAATTCCCTCGCCGTAGATGATGTCGAACTCCGCCTGCTTGAACGGAGGCGCGACCTTGTTCTTGACAACCTTGACACGGGTGCGGTTCCCCACAGCTTCCGTTCCACCTTTGAGGGTCTCGATCCGACGGACGTCGAGACGGACGGACGCGTAGAACTTGAGGGCCTTTCCACCGGTTGTCGTTTCCGGTGACCCGAACATGACACCGATCTTCTCTCGCAACTGGTTGATGAAGATCGCCGTGGTGTTCGTGTTGCTCAGGGCTCCCGCCATCTTCCGCAGAGCCTGGCTCATCAACCGAGCCTGCAGACCGACGTGGGAATCACCCATCTCGCCCTCGATCTCAGCACGCGGCACGAGAGCGGCCACCGAGTCGATCACGATCAGGTCGATGGCACCCGAGCGGACGAGCGTGTCGGCGATCTCGAGTGCCTGCTCGCCGGTGTCGGGCTGAGAGACGTAAAGGTTGTCCAGGTCCACGCCGAGGGATGAGGCGTAATCGGGATCCAACGCGTGCTCGGCATCGATGAAGGCCGCGAGCCCTCCCGCTGCCTGGATGCTCGCGATGGCGTGCAGCGCCACGGTGGTCTTGCCCGAGGATTCCGGGCCGTAGATCTCGACGATCCGGCCACGCGGGAGTCCGCCGATTCCCAGCGCCACATCTAGGGCGATCGATCCGGTGGGGATGACCTCGATCGGTGCCCGGCCCTCCTCGCCCAGGCGCATCACCGAGCCCTTGCCGAAGGACCTCTCGATCTGTGCGAGGGCGGCCTCGAGGGCCTTTTCACGGTCTGCTGCTGCGCTGGCCATATTCACTCCTTGTTCGCGGGTCGAAACGTGACGCTAGGGCGAGCCTCTGACATTGCCTCCGCCCCCGCGAGGGCCTCATGCGCGGGGCCGTGGGCTGTGCTGGATGTGAATCTATATCGAACGCATGTTCGAATACCGGCGACACGCCGGGGCCGTGGACCGCTCCCCGGGGTCCTAGGTTTAGCCCGTGTCCAAGGTGCTTTCCACGCTCCCCGTAGGCGAACGGGTGGGGTTGGCCTTCTCCGGTGGCCTCGATACGTCGGTGGCTGTCGCCTGGATGCGGGCCCGCGGAGCCATCCCCTGCGCCTACACCGCCGACCTGGGGCAATACGACGAGCCCGATATCGCCTCTGTGCCGAACCGGGCCACCCAGTACGGGGCCGAGATCGCGCGGGTCATCGACTGTCGGGCCGCGCTTGTGGAAGAGGGACTGGGGGCGATCGCCTGCGGCGCATTCCACATCCGCTCTGGCGGCCGGCAGTACTTCAACACCACTCCTCTCGGACGGGCGGTGACCGGCACCCTCCTGGTCCGGGCAATGCAAGAAGACGATGTCGCCATCTGGGGCGACGGCTCGACCTACAAGGGCAATGACATCGAGCGGTTCTATCGGTACGGCCTTCTGGCGAACCCGGAGTTGCGGATCTACAAGCCCTGGCTCGACGCCGAGTTCGTGACGACGCTCGGTGGTCGCGCCGAGATGAGCGCCTGGCTCAGTGAGCAGGGCCTCCCCTACCGGGATAGCCGCGAGAAGGCCTACTCGACCGACGCGAACATATGGGGCGCGACCCACGAGGCCAAGTCACTGGAGCACCTGGACACCTCACTGGAGATCGTCGAACCGATCATGGGGGTTCGCTTCTGGGATCCAGGTGTCCCCATTGCAACCGAGGACATCACGATCGGATTCGAACGTGGTCGGCCGGCGCGGATCAACGGGAAAACTTTCTCCGACCCCATCGCGCTCGTCACCGAGGCGAATGCGATCGGTGGCCGCCACGGGTTGGGAATGGCCGACCAAATCGAGAATCGGATCATCGAAGCCAAGAGCAGAGGCATCTACGAGGCGCCGGGCATGGCGTTGCTCTTCATCGCATACGAACGTCTCGTCTCGGCGATCCACAACGAGGACACAATCGCCAACTACCACCTTGAGGGGCGGCGTCTGGGTCGACTCCTCTACGAGGGACGTTGGCTTGACCCGCAGGCCCTGATGTTGCGCGAATCCCTCCAGCGGTGGGTTGCGAGCGCGGTCACCGGCGAGGTCACTGTGCGCCTTCGCAGGGGCGATGACTACACGATCCTCGATACGCGTGGACCCGAGTTGTCCTACCACCCGGACAAGCTCTCGATGGAACGCGTTGAGCAGGCCGCCTTCGGACCCACCGATCGAATCGGTCAACTCACAATGCGCAACCTTGATATCGCCGATACCCGGGCGAAACTCGAGATGTATGCGCGTCAGGGGCAACTCGGTGCCCAGACCGATCTGGTCGGCCACCTGGAGGCCGGTGGAGCCCGCTCGATCGCACGCGGTGGAGTCGACGACGAGGCCACTCTCGATCGCGCGGCGCTTGACTACGGCGCCGACTGAGACGTGGTCCGCAGCGCCACGGTGAGTGCGGCCAGACCCAGCACGGGCAGTGCGGCGGCAGCACAGAGCAATCCGTAGGACCCGAAGTACACGATCACGCCGGCAACCGCTCCACCCACCGCTCCCGCCGTGTTCATCACCAGGTCTGAGAGGCCTTGCACTGAAGGACGTTCCTCGGGGCCAACGGAATCGGTGATCAGGGTTGACCCCGCGATCAGCGTGCAGGACCACCCGAGCCCGAGCAGGAACAGCCCGACGCCCAAGACGAGTGCGTTGTCGGCGGGTGCGAGCCCCGATACAAGACACGCGAGGACCAGGATCACAATCCCTGCGCCGATGATCGGAATACGCCCGAAGCGGTCGACTGCCCACCCGACCACCGGCGAGAACGCGTACATCCCCGCCACGTGCACACTGATCACAAGACCGATCACCTGCAGGGTGACATCGACGTGTGCCATGTGCACGGGCGTCATCACCATCACCATCACCATCGCCACATGGCCGATCGCGATCGTTGTGATGCCCAGAATCGCCATCGGATGACGCCTGATGTGTTCCAGTCCGCTTCGCAGCTTCGGGTGAGGCGCATCACCGCCCTCGCGGACGCGTAGGGACACCAGGTAGGGGTCTGGTCGCAGGAAGAGCACCAGGACAATTGCTGCACCACCCAGGCAAACGGCTGCAACGACGTATGGGCCACTCAGTTGCGGAAGTCCCAGATCGAGCGCCACGATCCCGCTCGCGTTCAGCAGGTTCGGACCGAGCACCGCTCCGATGGTCGCCGCCCAGACAACTATGGACAGCGATCGCGCACGCCGCTCCGGAGTGGCGAGGTCCGTCGCGGCATACCGGGCCTGGTACCCGGAGGCCGAGGCAACGCCCACGAGGAGACACCCCACAAGAACGACCGCGATCGATCGTGTGACTGCACCCGCCACGACAGTGACAGCGCCGAGGACTCCCAGCGCATATCCCACGGACAGTGCGGCTCGTCGACCTCGCGACAGCGCAAGCCGCGCAAGCGGCAGTGCGAAGACCGCGGCACCGACCACACCGAAGGTCTGCGCCAGGCCGGCGATTGCCTCCGAGCCCGACACCCCCGCAGCGATCAGAGCTCCCGCGGGGATCGAACCAGCAACCGCGATTCCGCTGAGCACCTGACTCGACGCCAGGGTGCGCACGGTCCGCCCCTGGATCGACTCGACGTCCGGAGTCGCGCGCGTTGCACCCACGCGCGAGGGGCTAGCCACTGGATTTACCGTGCACGAGTCGGGTACCGAGGACTTCCGCTACACGCCTGCGCTCCACCGGGAAGCCAAGACCATCCAGTGCCGCGCAGAGTGCGTCCGGGTTGTCGGCCCACTCTTCGTACTCGACTAAGGCCACGCGGCCCGGCCCGAGAACCTCGGCAAGTTGGCCAGAAGCCTGGCGCAGGTTCTCGATCGTGGATGTGAGCACTGCGCGCGCCTGCGGATTGTCGGGCCACCAACCGCTGGATAGCGAGGCATCGGCGCCCCGCACATTCACGAGGAAGCGCACCCCCGGGAGGAGGCCCTGGACGAAGAGCAGGTGATCGAGCAGTTCGTCCGCTGTAGGAAAGTAGCCGACCTCGTAGCGCACTTCCTTGTACCCGGCCCAGCGCGTGTCCGATTTCGGTCGCAGTACGTCATCGACGAACGTTCTGCGTGCAGACTCGAGGACTGTTCCGCTGTCCAGCCGCGCGGTCCCAAACCACGGGTGGTCGGGTCGACCTGCATGATGCCGGTCCGCGGCGGCAGCGAGGGACTGCACATACATTTGCAGCCCTCGGGCGGCGAGATAGTTCTCACCTCGGATGAGGGTGCCCAGATGTGCGTTCAGGGCCGCCTGCAACGCGGTGCTCCCCGAGCGACCGAAGGTGACGATCGTGAGAAACTCGAGATCCCGCCGAGCGTCACGTCGCCGCATGCGATGACCCTAGAGGGACCTATGTGAGGAAGGAGGGCACCTCGGCGTTTGCGCACACGGCCGCCCAGATCTCCTTGGTCTCGACCCCCCGGGCGATGGCGTGATCGACCGTGCCGCCCAGTTCGGGGAGGACCGTGTCCCGCGCCCAGGACGATGCGTATTCCGGGCCGAACACCGCCGTCATACGTTCCCAGAAGTCGCTGAGACGCACGTCAGGTGAGCGCCTTGGACTCCTCGGCGGCCACGTGGCTGCTGACGGAAGCGAGGACATCGGCCAGGGAGACGTCGAGGGCAGAGCAGATTGCGGCCAGGAGCTCCGAAGAGGCCTCTTTATGACCACGCTCCACTTCCGAGAGGTAGCCGAGCGAGACGGCAGCGGCACCGGATACGTCGCGCAGGGTCCGGCCCTGATCTTGACGTCGACGGCGCAACTCATCGCCAATGACCTGGCGTAGAACGATCATCATGCCTCCCTCCGGCACAGTACCGCGCCCCTTGGGGGAACGCGAGATCACTCCCGTTCCTTGGACGACGCAATCAGTCAAGAAGTTCCCGAGCCCCCTCGAGGACCGCGTCCACGCTTGCCGCCCGGATCGCATCCCGGTCACCTACCAGGTCCACCGTCCAGGTACGGCTCGCCCGGGCACTCCACACGCCGAGGCAGACCCGGCCGACGGGTGCACCCTCGTGGGCCGTTGGGCCCGCGACCCCCGTGGTCGCGATCCCGATGTCCGCTCCCAGGATCCCGGCTACGGCCTGGGCCATGGCTCCGGCCACCTGCTCACTGACGACACCGAAGGACAACACGTCCTCGCCGAGGCCGAGCAGGGTGCGCTTGGCATCGACGGTATAGGCCACTACTCCCCCGCGCACCACATCGGAACTACCCGGGATGCTCACCAGCGCACCACACACCCAACCACCGGTGAGTGACTCCGCCACCGCAAGTGTCGATCCCCGCAGTGTGAGCATCGAAATGAGATCCGCCGCAGAGCTCACCGTCGGCCCCGAACCCGCGAGATCGCGATCCCGTAATCGAATCCCGTCACCACGGTGATCACAAGCGCGATCCACAGCGCAATGTGCGCGGCAACATCCCACGCACCCACCTGCATCAGCGGAACCAGGAGCATCGTGATTGCGATGATCTGGGTGATCGTTTTGACCTTTCCCCCGCGCGATGCGGGCACGACCACGCTGCGCACCACCGACAGTCGGAGCGCCGTCACTGCGACCTCACGAGCCATGATGACGAGCGTGATCCACCACGCCACCTCACCGATGATCGACAGGGCCACGAGTGCCATGCCGGTGAGCGCCTTGTCCACGATGGGATCCAGCAGAGTGCCCAGTGCCGTGACTTGCTGCCGTGAGCGCGCCACCGCGCCGTCCACGATGTCCGTCAGCGAGGCCGCAACGAAGACGACCGCCGCAGCCCATCGAGCCGCGGCCGTGTCGAAGCCGAGCACGAGGACACCGACGACCGGCACGCACGCCAGGCGCACCAAGGTCAGGGCGTTTGGAAGATTCCAGACACCCGAACTCATTCCACGACCCTCGCGACCAGGTCGACACCGATGGTGTCTTCGACGATCCCGGCGACGATGTCTCCGACGACCGGAGCCCCGCCGATACCGCGCAACACAACCGATCCGTCATCGGGACCTTGATGGGCTGCACGCCCCTCCGCACGCCAGCCCTCAGGCGTGCGATCAACAGATTCCACGAGGACCTCGACACCTTCACCGATCCGCGCCAGGGCGCGCTGCGCCATGAGCTCCTCGCTGAGTGACGCGACGAGCGCAACCCGTCGATCGATTTCACGTTGCTCGATCTTCCCCGGCAGGGTCAGCGCCTCTGTGTCATCCTCGTCGCTGTAGCCGAAGACTCCGATCGCATCAAGGTTCGCCCGTTCCAGGAAGTCGATGAGTGTGTTCAGGTCCTCGGCGGTCTCCCCGGGGAACCCGACGATCACATTGCTCCGGACACCGGCCGCCGGCGCGAGTGAGCGAATCTGGTCCAGCAGTTCCAGGAATGGCCCGGATCCCCCGAAGCGCCGCATCCGGCGCAACACGTCGGGACTCGCGTGCTGGAACGATAGGTCGAAGTACGTTGCGACAGACGGGTGGCGCGCGATGACCTCCACAAGGCCGGAGCGCATCTCCGCCGGTTGCAGGTACGCGACGCGGAGTCGTACCCCCGGAGTCGCCT
>JBEIHR010000038.1:0-16645 GCA_040381195.1 Rubricoccaceae bacterium | reverse complement strand
TGATGTGGCGGCACGTGGCATGCGGCGCTCCGATCGGTTGTCCACGACATAAGCCCGTGTCAAGCCTTCTGGCCTGCCGGGCGGCACCAGTGTGCCACCTAGGGCCGTCGCGTCGGGGGCCGGGTCAGGACGGCGCGGGCCTCACCGATGACGATGGGGAATTCGGACGTTTGCCGAATGCTCGGAAGGGGGAAGGGTCCCAGACCATCGGCGGTATAGGTCCCCCGCCACTCGGTCGTCACCCGGATGATGCGCAGCCCTGGTGATCGGTAGGTGTGGGACACGGACATGTCCGGGTAGGCGCCCCCCGGCGAACTGGTGTCCAGGCGGACTCCCGTGTCGAAGTCCCAACTCCACACCGGGACGGACTGGATCCGCACGTCCACCCCGAGGAGTGACTCATCCCACGCCGGGGCAGGCCCTCCCTGACCGCTCGTGCACACCACGGGTAACTGAGTCACAGCGCCACTCGCCGGCTCGCACGAGGGATCCTGACCAGGAACGCGACGCTCGAACCGCTCCCGCGCGTCTCGCCCCACCCGGGCAACAGGCACGATGTCGGATTCCAGCAAACAGACGAGGCCCCGGTCCTCCCAGGGTTGTCCCCGCTGCGTAAACCACAGACGCAGCAGCTCGCGACCAGCCGGGCACCCTCGGACGACGCTCGTGCATCCGTTCCCACCTGAGTCCACACGACATGGCACGGCGAATCGCCAGGCACAGTCCTCACACTCACTGAGCTGCCGTCGACTCGTGTCATCCACCGCCCCCGGGGTGACTATGGCGTGGGAGCCGACATATCGATCCTCTTCCACCACGACATCCACCGCGGCCGCCATCCCCGGCCACGCGCTCTGACCCACGGCCATCGCGACCACCAGTGCGGCCGCTGACCCGCATCGTGCTGCCCACTGCGACATCCGGTCACGGTACGTCGGTGCGACCCTCGCGCGGGAGGCCGCGATAGCCCCTGTGGATAACTCAGGCGCTCAAAGTCTCGGACTCGTCGACTCGCGCGATCGCATGCGCGACGAATTCACCCACCTGCTCCTTCTCGACCAAGAACCCGTCATGCCCATAGGGGGAACGCACGATGTGAAGTCGATCCGCACCCGGGGTCAGGGTGACGATTTCTTCCTGTAGCCGGAGCGGGAACAGCCGGTCGCTGTCGATGCCCACGACGGTCAAGGGTTGCTGAATCCGGGACAGGGCATGGGCCACTCCCCCTCTGTCATGTCCCACGTCGAACAGGCTCATCGCACGTGTCAAGGCGATGTAGGTGTTGGCGTCGAACCGGCGGGCCAGTTTGTCCGCGTGGTGGTCGAGGTAGGACTGCACGGCGTAGCGACCGCCGGCGAGTGGGTCTTCCGTTTCTTGGACATCTCGCCCGAATCGCATATCGAGTTCTGTCTCACTTCGGTACGTGAGGTGCGCGATCATTCGGGCTACGCCCATGCCCCGGTGCGGTCCCTCGCCGTCGCCAACACCGTAGTAGTCGCCGCCGCGAAACGCGGGATCAGCCTCGATCGCGGCGATCTGTGCATGGTGAGTGCCGATCTCGTCAGCGGTCACTGCCGCGGTCGAGCCAAGGACAAGGCCGCTGCGCACGCGTCCCGGATAGGCAACCATCCATTCCAGGACCCGCATGCCCCCCAGGGAGGGACCGAGCATCACAGCCCAGGACTCGATTCCCAGGTGGTCAGCAAGCCGTCGCTCGATCTCCACCATGTCCGCAACGGTGATGACGGGGAAGCGACTCCCCCAGGGGGAGCCATCGGGTGCGATGCTCGCGGGCCCCGTCGTACCCATGCACCCACCGAGAATGTTGGCGCAGACGACGAACCAACGATCGGTGTCGACGGGGGCACCCGGACCCACCAAGCCTTCCCACCACCCGCCCGTGGGATGACCGGGACCTGGCTCACCGACGACATGCGAGTCGCCGGTGAGAGCGTGCGCGACGTAGACGGCGTTGGAACGCTCCGCGTTGAGTGTCCCCCACGTTTCGTAGGCGACGCGTACGTTCGGGATCGTGGCCCCAGAACTCGTCGTGAGCGCACCTGCATCGTGAAAGAGGCGCTCGCCGACGGGGTCTCCCTCCTGCCACGCTGAGGTCGCAGGAGGGAGACCGTCGTAGTTCAGCGGCCCCTTCGCCATATCAGGCCGACTTCGCCGCCCGGAATCCCGCATCGAGGTCGGCGAGGATGTCGTCGATGCCCTCGATGCCCACGGCCAGGCGCACCAGGCCGGGTGTGACACCTGCTGCGAGCTGCTCCTCGGGAGTGAGCTGCGAATGTGTCGTGGACGCGGGATGGATCACCAAACTCCGCACGTCACCGATGTTCGCGACGTGGCTGTGCAACTCCAACGCCTCCACGAACTTCTGGCCGGCTTCGACGCCACCCTTGATTTCGAAAGCCAGCACACCGCCCGTTCCCAATGGCGCGTACTTCTTGCCCAGTTGGTACCACGGGCTACTCGGCAGACCCGCGTAGTTCACGGACAACACCTCGTCCCTCCCCTCCAACCAGGTCGCGACCGCGAGTGCGTTCTCGACGTGGCGCTGGACGCGCAGAGACAGGGTCTCCAGACCCTGGGCGATCAGGAACGCATTAAAGGGCGCCACCGCTGCTCCGAGATCGCGGAGCAACTGCACGCGAGCCTTCAGGATGAAGGAAAGATTCACGCCGAAGACCCCGTTGACACCGAGGTCGCGTGCGTACACGAGTCCGTGGTAGCTCGGGTCCGGCTGGTTGTAGTTCGGGAAGCGCTCCGGGTACTGGCCGTAATCGAACTTTCCGCCATCAACGATGACGCCGGCGACCGCCGTTCCGTGTCCCCCGAGGTACTTGGTGGCGGAATGAACCACGACGTCGGCACCCCACTCCAGGGGACGGATGAGGTACGGCGTTGCGACCGTGTTGTCCACGATCAGCGGGACTCCGACTTCGTGAGCTACGCCCGCCACTCCCTCGATATCGAGGATGTCGTTCTTGGGGTTGGCAATCGTCTCACCGAAGAACGCCTTGGTGTTCGGACGAACCGCTCGACGCCATGAGTCGAGATCATCGGGGTCGTCAACGAACGTCACCTCGATCCCGAGCTTCGGCAGTGTGTAGTGGAACAGGTTGTAGGTGCCGCCATACAGGCTGGGGCTGGAAACGATGTGATCGCCTGACTCGGCAACGTTCAGGATCGCCAAGGTTTCGGCTGCCTGGCCACTGGAGACCAGGAGGGCACCGACACCGCCTTCGAGTGCCGCGATCCGCTCCTCAACGACCGCTTGCGTCGGGTTCATGATGCGTGTGTAGATGTTGCCAAGTTCCTTCAAGGCGAAGAGATTCGCCGCATGGTTCGTGTCGTTGAAGGTGTATGACGTTGTCTGGTAGATCGGCAGCGCGCGGGCATTAGTGGTGCCGTCGGGTGACTGACCCGCGTGAATCTGCTTGGTGTCGAAGGACCAACCGTTACTCATGATGACTCCTCAGGTATGTGTAGGTACGGAAAACGTGCATTGAGACGGGGACTGGTTCGGGATACGACTAGCTACATCGATCGCACATAAAGACCTCGCAACCTCCGGGGCCTTGCCCTGCGCAAGGCCGCGCTTGCCCCTACGGGGCCTGGTCTCCACCGGAGCACCCCACCGCGGTTGGAGGGTTGCCGCTCAGCTAGCCGGGGCTTGACGCTGAGACTCTTAACCTGCTTCGAGAATATACAAAGTGCCTCATCGCGCGCAAACCCGGCCCACGGGACAGTCCTCGAAGGGGGTGGCACGGACGACCTCGACCCACGTGTGAGGGGGCAGCCCTGTCCGTAGCGCGGCGTCCAGCATCTGACCCAGCGGTTCACCGGGAAGATCGGCGAGAGCGCGTTCGAGCACGACGGACGCTCGATATCCGTCCCCGGCCACCCAGAAGGCCATGGCCGCCGTGACTGCGAGTTGCCCCGTGGCCTGGGGAGCCACTCGGCGCAGCAACCTGGCGAGGTGCAGCGCGAGGCTGCGGGCAACCAGGGGCGTGGCACACACATGCCACAGCAGGCAGTCGCGAACACGGACTTCTTGCAGCGCGCGCACGGCGCGCCGCGCCTTCGCATGCGTCCACCTGTCGACTTCGGATTGCGCATGCTCCATCAACTCCGCAATCGCCACGGCCCCCTCGGCCGGCGCAAGGGGTCGGGCTCTCCGAATCCACGTCCTTCCGGGATCCGGCGACACCGTGAAGTCCTCGCGTAGAGGTCCGCGCCAGCGCAACGCCTCCGGGAGGACCCTGCGGTCATTCCAGGGAACGCCTTCGTCGATCCACGACTGTCCATCCGTGGCGATCGTGGCCATCAGGGGAATCCCCCGCCGCCCGCACGCGTGATGGACTGCGTCCACGAACGCAGAGTTGGGTGGCTGGGTGTCGACCCAGATGTCCAGGGCGGCATCCGCCCCGACCCGATCAGCGATCGCAACGAGATGGTGCGCCCACTCGTCCGCGTCACCGGTCGGGAAATCTGCTCGTTGTGCGAGGGCGACCGTCCCGCGTGACACCCACAGGATCACGACGGAGTGGCGTGGCGCGAACCCGAGGATGCGAGGCACCGCGGTCACCGCACTCTCCGGACCGACGATGGTGATTGTGTTCATCCTCGAATGCTTCGCGCTCATGCACGCCTTGCGCGAAGGGGTTTTGTGTGTCGGGATGGATGCGCACCTGTGGATGACGCCCGACATGGAAAGACCCGGCCGCCGAAGGCTTCCCCTCCCGCGACGACCGGGCGTTTCCGACTCTAGTGCGCGGCTGCGGACCCGTCTCCACCGACACGCCCGCTGACAGAGGCGAGGACTTGGCCAGCCTTCCGGTACCAGAGCGCGATGGCGATGATGCCGATGATGATCTGGGGGATGTAGGACGTGGCGCGCCACACGAGATCCGCCGCCGTCGCGTCCCCGTTGGAGACACCGAAACTCACCATCAGAGCGATCATCGCCGCGTCGACGGTTCCCAGGCCGCCCGGTGTGATCGGAACCATGAGGCCCAACTGACTGATGGCGAAGGCGGCGAAGACGACCAGAATCGATGTCTGCTTTCCATCCTGCGCCTCCACACCGCGAAGAGCGACGTACAGGATCAGAAACTGGGTGAGCGAGACGGCGAGCTGGGCGCCGGTGATCCAGGCCCAGCGGCTCTTGAGAAGGCCGTACATATCCCCCCGGAACTTGGTGATGGGGCCAACCAGGTCCACCGTCGCCAGGGCCTTGATCCTCCGACGCAGGGGCTTGATGAGGGTGTTCCCCAACCTGCCCACAGCAGTTGCCAGCCGCTCGGAGCGCATGACCAAGACGAACATCGTCACCGCGGCGACCAGGATCACGAGCCCCAGTACCCCTACCCCGGTGTGGGTCCCACTCCCCTGCCCGGATGCCGCAAGAGCGACGACACCGAGGATCGGTAAGCCGAGGGTGACGAAGGTGCTCCACAGACCCACAGCGGTAATCGCCGCGGTCGCCGCCGTGGGGGTGATCCGGAAGGATGTCAACATCCCGAACTGCACCGCGAGGCCCACTGCCCCACCACCGGGAATCCCATTGCTGATGGCGAAGGCAGCCTGATTGGTCTGCTGAGAGCGCCAAAACGTGAGACCGGGAGCCGCAGCCATGAATGGCAGGCCGTACGCGAGCAGATACAGGACGACGCTCGCACCGATCAGGATGATGGATACGGTGCTCATGCCACGAAGAGCACTTTCGGCGTCGGAGTAGCTGCCGATCTGCGGAATCACCTTCCAGAAGATCAGGATGATGAAAGCGAGACCGATCACCCCGAGGATGATCGACTTCTTCTTATCGAGGGTCGCCGTCGGTGCCTGCACGGGATCCGGTTCGGTTACCACGCCGCGAGGATGCCATATGCGCTCAGGGGGGTGCTGCAATTCCGCCGAAACCCTTTCGGCAGTATCTGACCCATGCACGTGGACCACGTCTCATATGCCTGCGAACCAAGTGAGATTGCGGATGTCGTGCAACGCATTGGCTCGGACCTGGGAGTCACGTTCGTCGATGGTGGGAGGCACCCGGCGTTTGGGACGCGTAACTTCACCGCCGCCCTCGCCTCGGGCTCCTACATCGAGGTCGTCAGTGCCCTTGATCACCCGGCTGCACTCAAGGCCCCATTCGGCCAGGCAGTGCACGCGCGCGCGGAATCCGGTGGCGGCTGGCTCAGTTGGGTTGTCGCTGTCACGGACATGAGCTCCATTCAGGACCATCTCGGCCGGGCGGCAACACCCGGGCGACGGATCCGACCAGATGGCTCGGAACTGCGGTGGAAGCAGATCGGGGTCCTCGACGTCATGAACAGCCCGGTCCTGCCGTTCTTCGTGGAGTGGGAGTCTCCCGCGGGCGATCACCCGTCGGCACGTGGCGGTCGAGTGTCGATTGCGACCCTCGTGATGGCAGGTGATCCGGAGGAACTTCGAACCCTTCCCTTCGGCGTGGCCGACCACGTCGACGTGGAGTGGGTCGAAGATGACCCGGGCATCACATGCATCTGGTTCGATACGCCACACGGCCGTGTGGGGATCGACTAGCCTCGCCCCACCGCTGAAGAGAGGTTCGATGAGCTCCTCCGACGACATCCCGCAGACCCTGAAGACCTTTGCCGGATATACCTGGCGAATCCTCGTGCTCCTTGCGGGCTTCGCGGTCCTTGTGATCGCGATGGGCCGGATCTTCCCCGTCGTCTTCGCACTCTTCTTCGCCATGCTGGTAACCGCCTGGACCCAGCCGGTCATGAAGTTCTTTCAGCGCTTTCTTCCCAAGATCGTCTCGATGTTGCTTGCCCTTCTGGTGATCATCACCGCGATCGTGACGATCCTCTACATCGTCGTCACATCAACCATCGCCGAAGGACCAAAGTTCGTCAGTAGCCTCCAATCGGGATTCAAGGAGATCACGACATGGTTGCAGGAGGGGCCTCTGAAGCTGTCCGACTCGGCTCTCAACAGTGTCCTTTCACAGGCTCAGAACGTCGGGACGAGTGTGGCCAAGGGACTCCTCGGTGACGCGATGGGTGCGTTGGGCTCGTTGGGAACACTTGTGATCGCCGGCTCCGTTTTCATTTTCGGAGTCATCTTCTTCCTCCTGACCCCCAAGCAGATCTGGAACTGGTTGATCAGTTGGATGCCTAAGGGCCTGCAAACACCGATCAACACCTCGGGATACCTCGCGTGGGACTCAATTTCCGGCTACACCCGCGGGATCGTGATCGTCGCGCTTGCCGACGCGACCCTCGTCTTCATCGGTCTGTCGATCATGCAGGTCCCTCTCGCGCCCGCCTTGGCCGCGGTTGTCTTCCTCGGAGCCTTCATTCCGGTGATCGGCGCGCCCGTAGCGACCTTCTTCGCGGCCGTCGTCGCCCTGGCCGAACGAGGACCCCTCATCGCCCTCCTCGTCATCGGTCTCACCGTCGTCGTGGGTTCCTTCGATGGCGACGTCCTCCAACCCCTTGTCATGGGCAAGGCGGTGAACCTGCATCCACTCGCGATCGTCTTCGCCATCGCTGCGGGGGGAATCGCCCTCGGGATCGTGGGCGCCCTCATCGCAGTTCCCATCGCCGGAGCCCTCTACAGCGTGGCGAAGTACCTCACCGGTCGAGATCCCGATCACCCCTTCCCCGGACCCCCACCGGTCCTTACCTCAAGCGCGGGAGCATAGATGCCGATACCCAGCATCACTCTGAACGACGGGCACACCATTCCCCAGATCGGCCTTGGCGTGTGGCAGGTCCCCGACGACGTCGCGACGGATGCCTGCCTGACCGCCCTGGAATGCGGGTATCGGCATATCGACACCGCTGCCCTCTACTACAACGAAGACGGAGTGGGACGGGCGATTGCCTCCTCCGGCCTGCCGCGTTCGGATCTCTTCATCACCACGAAAGTGTGGAATACCGATCAGGGGTATGACGCCACGATGCGCGCCTTCGACCTCAGCCTGTCCAAGCTGGGAGTCGACTACGTGGACCTGTATTTGATCCACTGGCCCACCCCCGCGCGGGACCTCTACGCAGATACGTGGCGAGCACTCATAGACCTGCGTGACTCCGGACGTTCGGTGTCCATTGGCGTGTCGAACTTCCATGAGGCGCACATTCGCCGGATAGTCGCAGAGACGGGCGTAGTGCCGGCGATCAACCAGGTGGAGTTGCACCCCTGGCTGCCGCAGCGCGCTGTGCGCGCCGTTGATGCGGAATTCGGCATCGTGACCGAGGGCTGGAGCCCACTCGGGTCCGGGCGCCTCATCGATGATCCGACGCTCACGCGCGTGGCTGAGCGCCACGGGGTCACGACGGCTCAGGTCATGATCCGCTGGCAGCTGCAGTTGGGGAACGTAGTTCTGCCCAAGTCCGTGACCCCGGAGCGCATCCGCGCCAACATCGACGTCTTCGGGTTCGAACTCGATGCCCAGGACTTCCAGGACATCGACTCCCTGGCCTCGGGTCAGCGGACCGGACCTGACCCGGATCAGTTCAACGAGGCGTAGTTTTACGGCGCGGGCGTCCGTGCGTCGAGGTTCTCCTGCGGAACGAGATCACCTGCGGCCTCGCACTGCGCCTCAATGCGCTGGGACGACTTATCGATGCGTTCGGTCTGTGCAGCGCTGATTCCGTCGGTGCCCTTCTTCGTTGCGGCCTTGTCCAGATTTGTCTGAATGCGCACGGCGTTGTCCAAGGCCCGCTCGGGGAGGTCACCAGCAGCGACAGAGGCTTCCATGTCGGTCACCATGCCGTCGGCCAATGCGCGGTACTCGCGGAGGAGTTCTCGCTTCTGCTTGCGCGTCAGGTCCTCCGTCCCCGACGCAACCGTGCTCCGGACCAGGTCGAACTCGTAGTACGCCCCGCACCCGTCGATGAGGATGACCTCCTCCTCGACGACGAGCTCCTCGGTGGGGGCGACAGACGGCGACGCAACAACCGTCGGTGCGGCCTCCTCGGTGCCTGCGGAGCACGCAGCGACGGCCAGCGTCAGCCCCGCTGCGATGGGGATAAGAATCCGGATTTTCATGGGCGGCCTCCCGCGGTCTCCTTCATGCTAACCGTCCAGGGCCGAAGTGCGGGCGCAACGAGACTGTTGCGCCCCCACCACCCCTAGCTGCATCCGGAGGTGCTACCGCATCCTTCACACACGTAACAACTTCCTGCAGGACGCATCTTGATCCCGCACGTCATGCACAGTGGGGCGTCCGACGCCGTTCCCGTGATTTCCTCGAGCAACTCGGCGCTGGAATGAGCCGTACTGACCCTGGGGGCCTCCGGAGTCGGTGCGACGTCGTCCACGACCAGGTCGGCCGCGGGGGCATATGACGCAGCCACCGTGGCAGCGCGCTCGTCGGCCGTGAAGATGCCGAGGGCCTCGCGCTTCTCGTACGGCAGGTAGTCGAGCGCCAAGCGTCGGAAGATGTAGTCCATGATCGACTGAGACATCCGGATGTCCGGGTCGTCCGTGAGGCCCGCAGGCTCGAATCGCATGTTCACGAACTTGGACACGAACGCCTCCAGCGGTACGCCGTACTGAAGCGCGATGCTTACGGCGATGGAGAAGGCATCCATGACCCCCGCAAGCGTCGAGCCCTGCTTACCGAGCTTCAGGAACACCTCGCCCAACTGACCATCCTCATACGACCCCGCTGTGAGGTAGCCCTCAGCACCCGCGACGGCGAAGGACGTCGTCCGGCTTGGACGCGACTTCGGCAAACGGCGCCGGATGGGTTGGCCAGTGGCCAGGGCCTCAGCGACGGCCTCGACGGTCTCATCGACCTTCTTCGCCTTGGCATCGGACAGCGGCTGACCCACCTTGCAGTTATCGCGGTAGATCGCGAGCGCCTTGATACCCAGCTTCCACCCCTGGAAGTAGATCTCCTCGACTTCCTCGACGGTGGCCGTCTCCGGCATGTTCACCGTCTTGGAGATGGCACCCGAGATAAAGGGCTGCACCGCGGCCATCATGCGCACGTGCCCCATCGGCGTGATGGCACGGGCACCCATCGCTGTATCGAAGACGGCGTAGTGCTCCTGCTTGAGGCCGGGAGCATCGATCACGTGACCGTTTTCCGAGATGTACTCGACGATCGCTTCGACGGTTTCCTCCGTGTAGCCCAGCTTACGGAGGGCCCGCGGGATCGTTTGATTAACGATCTGCATCGAGCCACCACCCACGAGCTTCTTGAACTTCACGAGCGAGAAATCTGGCTCGATACCCGTGGTGTCACAGTCCATCATGAAACCGATGGTCCCCGTGGGTGCGAGTACGGACGCCTGTGCATTGCGCCAGCCGTTCTTCTCGCCGATCGCCACGCACTCCTGCCAGTTCTTGATGGCCAACTTCAAAACATCCGAATCGAGTGTGGACACCGAGCGAACGTTGTCATTCGCGGAAGCGTGCTTGCGCATCACGCGCTTGTGAGCGTCAGCGTTGCGGGCGTATCCGTCATACGGCCCGACGATCCCCGCTAGTTCGGCACTGCGCTTGTAGGCGGTGCCGGTCATCAACGACGTAATCGCCGCGGCGAAGGAGCGACCGGCATCCGAGTCATACGGGATCCCCGTTGCCATCAACAAAGCACCAAGATTCGCGTAGCCGATACCGAGCTGGCGGTACCGACGCGTGGTGTCCCCGATCGCCTGGGTGGGGAAATCAGCGAAAGAGATCGAGATATCCATCGCCGTGATCACGAACTCAACAGCCTTCGCGAACCGCTCCGCATCGAACGTGTCGTCTTCCTTCAGGAAGGTCAGCAGGTTCAGGCTGGCAAGGTTGCAGCTTGAGTTGTCCAGGCTCATGTACTCCGAGCAGGGATTGGATGCGTTGATCCTGCCGGTCTCAGGGTTCGTGTGCCAGTCATTGATGGTGTCGTCGTACTGGATACCGGGATCCGCACACGCCCACGCCGCCTCACACATCGTCCGGAACAACGTCGCGGCGTCGAGAGTCTCCACCGTGTGACCATCGGTCCGTGCCGTCAGGTTGAAGGTGTCACCGGACTCCACAGCACGCATGAACTCATCAGAGACACGCACAGAGTTGTTGGCGTTCTGATACTGCACCGAGGTGATGTCCTTGCCCCCCAGGTCCATGTCGTAGCCGGCGTCGCGCAGGACCCGGATCTTGTCCTCCTCGCGAACCTTGGTCTCAATGAACTCCTCGATATCGGGATGGTTGACGTCGAGGACAACCATCTTCGCGGCGCGCCGTGTGGCTCCTCCGGACTTAATCGTGCCCGCGGACGCGTCTGCTCCCCGCATGAACGACACCGGACCAGACGCCGTCCCGCCCGACGAGCGCAGCAGCTCTCGGCTAGAGCGAATGCGCGACAGGTTCAAGCCTGCACCGGAACCACCCTTGAAGATGATTCCTTCTTCCTTGTACCAGTTGAGGATCGACTCCATGGTGTCATCCACGGACAGGATGAAACAGGCGCTCACCTGCTGCGGAGCACTCGTGCCGACGTTGAACCAGACTGGCGAGTTGAAGCTGAAGACCTGATGCAGCAGCATGTAGGTCAACTCGTGCTCGAAGATCTCGGCGTCCTCATCCGATCGGAAGTAGCCGTTGTCCCGACCCGCCTTCACATAGGTGAGAACCACGCGGTCGATCAGCTGCTTGAGACTCCACTCGCGCTGCTCCGTGTCGAGTGCCCCGCGGAAGTACTTCGTCGTCACGATCGTGGACGCGTTCACGCTCCAGAAGTCGGGGAACTCGACGCCCTTCTGCTCGAAGACGGTCTCCCCCGTCTTCCAGTTGGTCTGGACGACATCACGACGCTCCCACACGACATCGTCATAGGGGTGCACCCCTGGGGTCGTGTAGAGCCGCTCCATAACAAGCCCCGGCTTGTGCAGGGTGTTGTGAACGAAGACGGGATTGCTCATCGTCTGTGACATGTCGTGCCCTTCTGCTGGTTTCGATCGATTTTCACACTCATGGGGTCGCGCCAGTCTGCGCTGCGGGACTGACAAGCTCGGGCTCTGTTCCGGTGGGATCACCCTCTGCGCGCAGCAGCGCGATCTCGGCTTCGAAATCTTCCAGTGAGTCGAAGGACCGGTAGACCGACGCGAACCGGAGATAGGCGACTTCGTCGAGTTCGCGCAGGGGCCCGAGGATCGCCAAGCCCACCTCAAGGCTCGGAATCTCCGCGTTCCCCGACGCACGCACGTTGTCCTCCACCCGTTGGGCCAGGAGGGCCAGATCGTCCTCACTCACGGGCCGCCCCTGGCATGCCTTGCGGACACCGGCGACCACCTTTGACCGCGAGAACACCTCACTGACGCCGCTTCGCTTGGCCACCGTCAACGTCGTGGTTTCCGCTGTGGTGAATCGGCGGCCACACGACACGCACTCGCGGCGGCGCCGGATCGAGGCGCCTTCCTCCGCTGTCCGCGAGTCGACGACACGGGAGTCCTCAGCACGGCAGAACGGACACCGCATGGCTTTCCCTCCCGTCACTCTGGTCACATCAGCCGCGTCGTTCTCACAGGTTCTTTGGGATTGGGGAGATCCTGTGGAACACCTGTGGACGAGTTACCACAACCTGTTGAGGTCTTCACAGGCCATAGCCACTACATCTTGGGGTCCGCACGATAAACCCGTAAGCCACCCCCACGCAAGCAGGGCGCGCGGCGTGTCGCACTAGCCGGCTGCCCGGTTCACCCCGTCCACGAGGGCTCGTGCGAACTGCCGTTCCCCCTGGCGGTCATAGTGGAGCGCTGTAGCGAAGCCAACGTCTGCCTCTTCCGCCAAGGACCCCCAGGCGGCCCGGTGCACGTGTGGGAAGGCCCGATCGAGCCGCCGGATCTGTCCGTTGATCCAGCGCTGCTTCGGTTTCGTGAACCTGTCCCCACCACTGGCGTAGGTATCCACCCAGACCACGGTGCGCCCACGCAGCTCCCGAGCCACCCGGTCCATGCGGGCCCGGGTCGTGGACCGATCGATCCAACGCATGTCGTTCGTTCCCATGACGATCACCACCATCGCGGGCAGTTGTCCCAAGGATCGGGCGCGCTCTATCTGGCTCAGCGCCCAGTCCAGGCGCTTCCCACCGAAACAGCGGATAGTCGGAGTCCACCCCGAAGCCCGCAGCCCTCGAACGATGTCGGCCTTCGATTCGCGCACCAGGGAGTCCCCGATGACGAGTACGCGCCGCCCCTGCCCCGGATCCCCCTCGGCCACGCGCGCTGGCCAGACGGGGGTGCTGCACGCCCGGGGGTCGCCGCCGGTCTCCCACCCGGGATCCCTCTCCGCCGCCATGGCCGCTGGCGCACCCAAAAGGAACACCAGGAACACCGCGAAGACTCGGATCACAGGTCGAGTATCACCCCGGAACGACCAGGGCGCGCCCCGCGGTCACCGACGCGCTGCCCATTCCGTTGAGGTCCATGATTCGGGCAACGGTCTCCCGCGGGTCGGCGCCCGGGGATACATCGTGTGCGATGCCCCACAAGCTCTGACCGGGCTTGACCACGTACACCGCGGTCGCGGCCCCGAGGGGATCGTCGCTGGCCCCAGCCCCCTGGCCGGTCGCGGTCGCGACTCCGGCGAGGATCCCGACGCAGCCGAGTGTGAGGGCCAACCGCCCGCGGCGGGTGAGTCGAAGGCGTGCGGTGGGCCGAATGCATGCGGTCGTCGAATTTCTGCTTTTCATGAGGAAGATCCTTTCGAACGTATGTTCGATCGAACATGTGGACGATTTATAGCATCCCAGGCACCTCCGACACGCCGTTCATCGAACATATGTTTGATTTCGGCGTGTCGCCGCCCTACCCTTGGGTCATCACAAGGAGGACCCATGGCCCAGCGCATCACCCGTCCTGATTCGAATGTCCGGGAGCTTCCCGACGGTCCCGCCGACTCGGCCGGCCTGACCCGCCGCCAGCGCGCCATCCTGGAGGCCATCCGCTCCAGCATCGAGGAGCGTGGGTACCCACCGAGCGTTCGGGAGATCGCCGACGGTGTCGGCCTGACCTCGTCCTCGTCGGTTGCCTACCAGCTCACGACGTTGGAGAAGTTGGGGTACCTGCGCCGTGACCCGAATCGCCCTCGCGCTCTGGTCGTCAGTGACGCACCGGACACCTCCGTCGTATCTGCCGATGATGTCGTTGAGATCCCTCTCCTCGGTCGCATCGCCGCCGGTGGCCCGCTCCTCGCCGAACAGTCCGTCGAGTTGACGATGCCACTCCCACGCGAACTCGTGGGTCACGGAGATCTGTTCATGCTCCGGGTTGTCGGTGACTCCATGGTCGATGCCGCAATCTGCGATGGTGATTGGGTCGTCATCCGGCAACAGCCCACGGCACACAACGGAGACATCGTCGCCGCGCTCCTGGGCGAGGAGGCGACGGTCAAGACGTACAAGGAACGGGATGGGCACGTGTGGCTGATGCCGCACAACCCGGCCTACGCTCCGATCCTGGGGGACGAGGCACGCATCCTCGGCAAGGTTGTTTCGGTCTTACGTTCCCTCTAGGGCCGCGAGCCGCTCGAGCGCCGCGAGGACAACACCCCGATCCGTGGTGGTCCAGAGTGGAGGCATCGATCGTTTGATCGCCGCGCCATACCTGGCGGTGGCGAGGCGTGAGTCCAGGACTGCGACCACTCCTCGATCCTCGTGGCCACGAATCAGTCGGCCAGCTCCCTGAGCCAGAAGCAACGCCGCTCGGGGCACGCTCACCTCGAGGAACCCCGACCGTCCGCTCTCCTCTGCCCGTTCTGCGCGCGCGGCGATCAGCGGGTCATCGGGCCTCGGGAACGGCAGGCGGTCGATGACAACGAGGATGCACGAGCGGCCAGGCACATCGATCCCCTGCCAGAGGGCGACAGTGCCGAGCAGGACACTCGTCTCATCGCGCGCGAACTCCTCGATCAGTCGGGAGGGTGACTCCCCCCGCTGCTGCACCAGGAGTCGAAGTCCGGGAAGTCTCACGTGGAGGTAGTCACGTGCGCGCTCCACCCCTCGCCACGACGAGAACAGGCCCAACGCCCGGCCACCGGCGGCCGAGATGAGATCCGCAAGTTCGTCCAGGGCCTCCATCGCGACGCCGTCCCGGTCCGGCGGAGGTAGATGCCGTGCGACATACAGCATCCCCTGCTGGGTGAAATCGAAGGGACTTCCGACGTCGAGCACAGCGGTCCCCTGCGGCAGCCCGAGGCTCGCCACCGAGCGCTCATCGTCTTCGGCCACCACCAGGGTGGCGCTGGTCGCGATCGTGGTGTCAGGCAAGGCTTCACGAACGACGTCGCCGATGTCCAAAGGCGCCACGTGCAACGAAAAGTCGTTGCCGGATCCTTCGATCCACATGACCTCGTCGTTCCCGAGCGCAAGTGCGCGGGCGGCAGCCGTGTGGAATTCCTCCACCGCCGCGCGAATCCGGGAATCCGCCACGGAGTCTGTGGACTCCGAAGCGGTGAACGCCGACATGAGCGTATGTCCGACGTCGCGCACCAGGGTAAGGGCGAGGAGGAGTTCCCCAGGGAGACTCCGAAGACGCCCCGCCGGCTGGTGGGAGAGCGACTGTGTCAACGCCGACAGGGCTTCATCCGCCCGCACCCGGAGCTCGTCATCGACACGTTTCCCAAGGCGACCCAGGACACGTCGAATTCCCGCAGTGTCCAGCTCCACCGCAACTGCGGACGTCACTCGATCCACGAAGTCATGCGCCTCATCGAGGATCAGGACATCATGTGCCGGAAGGACCTGAGATTCACCCGTGGTGTTGATGGCAACGAGTGCATGGTTCGTAATGACGATGTCGGCCCCCATCGCGTCCATGCGCCTGCGTGCCGAGAAGCACTCCGATGCGTACACGCACTTGCTCTCACCGACGCATTCCCGCGAGGTGACCGACAAGGAGCGCCACACACGTGAGTCGATGTCGCCAGGGAAGTCATCACGATCCCCCGTAGTCGTCTCCTCCGCCCACGTGCGCAGATCCCGCACTTGCTGGGCAAGGCGTCCGGTTTCGACCCCGAACAGGGCGTCATCATCATCGGGGACGTCGGAGCGTAAACGGTTGAGGCAGATGTAGTTCTGCCTCCCTTTCAGGACTGCCGCGGTGACCTGCTCCGTTGATTTCAAGCTCTCAAGGACACGCGGAAGATCCCTCTCCGATAACTGTCTCTGAAGCCCCAGTGTGGACGTGGCGATGACAACCCGAGCCCCCGCATCGCGGGCAGCGAGAACCGCAGGCACCAGATAGCCGAATGACTTGCCCGTTCCCGTGCCGGCCTGCACAACCAGGGAGCTGCGATTGTCGATGGCCTCCTCGATCGCCGCAGCCATGGCCTCCTGGCCAGGCCGGACGTCGCCACCGAGATCGTCCACGACACTGCGAAGTGCCTCGACGGCCGCGTCAGCCACGGCTCGCTTCACGCAACAGTGACGCCAGGTCCTCGGGTGCCTGACCGATCACATGGGTCCCATCGCTTCGATAGGCGACCGAATCCACGCGGCCCGATCTGTGCAGCCGCGAGATGAGCTCTCCACGGTCGAAGGGGATCACCAGGTCGATGGCGGCCCACCCTCGCGGGAGCAACTCCTCGATGCGCATATCGAGTTCAGCGACTCCTTCGCCCGTGAGTGTGGAGACGATCACTGCCCCTCGCTCTCGAC
>JBEIHR010000037.1:0-17201 GCA_040381195.1 Rubricoccaceae bacterium | reverse complement strand
CGTGCATCGGTCTCATCTCGCGCGAAGAGACAGTTTCGGAATTGACCGTCGGCAGTGAGACGAAGCCGATCACATGCGGCGCAGAAAGGGCGCGAGACGCTCGCGATGATGCCGACCGTCTCGGGGCCGCCGTCGACGTAGAACTCCTCCGCGGGAGCGGAGCCGCGAGTCGGGACGGGCGTGAGATCGAACTCGGCCGCGAGCATCTGCATGATCTCGTCGGCGGTGACCATGGCCGGGCGTGCCCAGAGCCCTCCCGCGTCGAGGGGCATCTGCTCGATGAATCGAAGGCGCCATCCGTGGTCGAGGGCGTGGCGCAGGAGTGAAACGGCTTCGTCGTCATTCACTCCACGCATGAGCACAGCATTGACCTTGACGGGAAGCAACCCCGCATTCTGAGCCGCTTCGATTCCCGCAAGGACATCGTCAAGCCGATCCCGGTGCGTCATGGCGGCGAAGCGCTCACGATCCAGAGTGTCGAGACTGATGTTCACTCGCTCCAAACCCGCGTCCGCCAGCGGTTGGGCCAGCTGCGCGAGCTTCAATCCGTTCGTTGTCAGGGAGATCTTCGGGGCATGCGGGAGCGCGTAGATGCGTCGCACCACGTCGACAGCGTCGGGGCGCAAGAGCGGCTCCCCACCGGTCAGTCGCACCTGATCAATACCCATCTCCGTAGCGACATCGAGGATGAGCATGAGTTCATCCGTAGTGAGCAGGTGATCGCCGGGGATCCAGTCTGCGAAGTCGGGCGGCATGCAGTACGTACAACGCAGCGAGCATCGATCGGTCAAGGACACCCGCATGTCCCGGTGCACACGACCGTATGTGTCGATGAGTTCTGCGCTCATGCGCAATTCACCCATTCATCCGTGCCATCCGCGAAAACTTGGTGCTTCCAAATCGGGATGCGCTCCTTGGTCAGATCGACCAGGGCACTGCATGCCGCGAAAGCCTCCTCACGGTGACGTGCGCTCACGGCCGCAACTAGGGCGGCATCACCGATCGGAATCGGCCCGTGACGATGCGCGACCGCGACAGCGATGACGTCGAATCGCTCCGCGATCACAGTGGCCACGTCGGCCAGCACATCCTTCGCACTCGGGTGGGCCTCATAGGACAGGGTCCTCACCGCTCGCCCATGGTCGTTGTCCCGGACATCCCCGGTGAACAGGGCCGTGGCCCCCGCCGCCGGGTCCGCCACCGTGGCACGCAGGATCTCGGGGTCGAGTCGCCCCTCGTTCACGTCAACGTGCCGGACCTGTGACATCGTTCCATTATTGGGCCTGCTGAGGCTGGCTGCCCGCGGGTCTGCGAATTAGGAGGTGGGGCGTGCGCGAGGTCATCTCAGAGCTCCTCACCGAGTTCGAGGCTGGAAGGGCCGTGGCCATGGCGACGGTCGTGCGGACCTGGAAGTCCGCTCCGCGGCCCGCCGGGGCGTCGATGCTGGTCACGGGCGCAGGTGAAGCGGTCGGCTCCGTGAGCGGTGGCTGCGTCGAAGGTGCCCTCTACGAGGTCGGCCAGGAGGTGTTGGCGAGCGGCACCCATCAGTTCCAGCAATTCGGGGTCAGCGACGACGACGCGTTTGCGGTGGGACTGACATGCAGAGGCATTCTCGAAGTCTTCGTCGAACGTGTGGATGCGGATTCATGGCCGCAGTTACCGGGTATCGCCGCCAGCATCGCGGCCGAGGAGCCCGTGGCCGTCGCCACAGTTGTTCGGGGCTCTGATCATGTTGGTCGTCATATCGTCGTGCGTCCAGATGACGCGGAGGGGAGCCTCGGCACCCAGCGTCTCGATGACACCGTGCGTGAGGACGCGCGCGGCATGCTGGCCGGCGGTCTGACCGGCTTCCTGCATTACGGACCCGAGGGCGAGCGCATGGGTGATGGCCTCGATGTCTTCGTCGCGAGTTTCGCGCCCCCAGCACAGATGTTCATCTTCGGCGCGATCGACTTCTCGGCGGCACTCGTGAAGGCGGGCAAGCTCCTCGGCTACCGAGTTACGGTCTGCGATGCCCGCCCGATCTTCGCAACCACGAAGCGGTTCCCCGACGCCGACGAGGTAGCGGTCGACTGGCCACACCGGTGGCTTGAGACGCAGATGGTGGATCGGCGCACGGTCATCGCCGTTCTCACACATGACCCGAAGTTCGATGTTCCCGCGCTCAAGGTCGCCGTAGGAACCGACGCGGGATACATCGGGGCGATGGGGTCTCGGCGCACACATGACAATCGTGTGATTCGACTCAAGGAAGCCGGTCTCACCGACGACGAGATCGCACGAATCCACTCCCCCATCGGTTTGGACCTCGGTGCTCGCACGCCCGAGGAAACGGCGATCTCCATCGCCGCGGAGATCGTGCAGTCCCGCTGGGGTGGAAGTGGACGTCACCTGACCCAAACCTCGGGCCCCATCCATCCGGGAGTCACACGATGACGGTGTGCGGAATCGTCCTCGCCGCCGGTGCGGGCACCCGATTCGGCGGCCCGAAGGCGCCGTATGAATGGGACGGGGAGAGACTCGTCGATCGTGCGGTGCGCACCCTCCACGAAGCCGGATGTGACCCCGTGTACGCGATCCTCGGTGCCTGGGAGGGAGCCGTCGAGAACTGCCTGGTCATCGTGAATCACGGGTGGGAAGAAGGAATGGGCTCATCCCTCCGCATCGGGCTTAAGTGGGCACGGGCAGCATCGGATGCCGACAGTGCGGTGGTGATTCTCGTGGATCAGCCCGGGATCACTCCCGACGGAGTACGCCGGGTGATCGACACTCCGGGATCACTGGTGCAAGCCGCCTATGGGGGTCGGCCGGGCCACCCGGTGCGGATCGGCAAGGAGCACTGGCAACCACTCATCGACACCGTCGTGGACGACTCCGGTGCCCGTGATTACCTGGCCACACATGAGCGCGTGTTGGTGGATGTCAGCGACGTGTGCGACGACACCGATCTCGACGTCCGTCCGACTTAACCGTGAAGGTGCGTTCCAGGCGCAAGCACCATGATCGCCGCACCAAGGACGATGAAGGCAATTCCCAGGCCTCGAATGGCTGTCGCCGACGCTAGCCGCGATTTCTCCCACAGCATCACTGCGGCGGCGATGATCATGAGACCCACGGAAGCGAGGGCCGGCATCAGGCTCGCGGTCGCAACGGTGGCGACCATGAGCAGCCAGCAGGAACGCACACACCAGATGCCCTGACGCACGCCCGCGCCCCATGGACCATCCGTCCTTCGCAGCCCGCGACAGGCGTGCAGTGCTCGGGCCGTGCTCGGGAGCACCTGCACAACGCCCGCAAGCATCCAGACGCCGCCGATCATGAAGGAGCCGAGGCTGGTGATGGGGAGGAGTACGAGTGGTGCGGCCGCCAACACCCAGACGATCGAGTAACCCGCGAGAAACACCGTCGCACGTGACACACGATCGTCAGCGACCTTCCGCATGGGGCGCAACACCGTAGGAATCATCATCGCGATCACCATCACGAACCACCCGGGAATCAACGAATGATGAAGTGTGGGCACGAGCAGCATCGCGATCCACGCAGCGGCCACAGTCCCCACTGGGACAACGCGCGCCACGATGCCCACCGGCGAGGACTCGGAGAGGAAGCGCGTCATGGTGTCACCGCTCGATGATGTCTCGGATGTCCTTGGCACCCAGGTACACCGTCAGGAGGCGCACGGGTTCCGTACCTTTGTTCATACCGTTGTAATCGGTCTTGACCGCCTGGATGAACGCGGTTCCCGGCGAGAAATCCCGGGTCACGGCCGATTCGTACTCGACGGTGTACGTCCCTTCGAGGACGTAGACGTACACCGGTACCCGATGCCGGCGCCATCCCGTCTCCTGACCCGGTTCGAGCACCGTGATATCACTCGTGATGCGCGCCGGCTTCTTGGTCGGGTAGGCAATACGTTGATCGAGGATCGTGATCTCCTGCGCATCGAGCAACTGCACCGGGCCCTGACCCGCTGCTGCCGCAGTGGGAGAGACGGCTGCATCGGTTGTGCTCTCGTCGCTTCCGCCGCATGCGGAGAGAAGCACCGCGCAGACGAGGACAGCTACACCGCGACGTTCAGGGGAAACGCGCATGCGGCTACCGTAACCCAGTCATCGACGGGAGATCAGGGCTTTGGAGAGGTCACCATGAAACTCCCCATCCCTGCGGTGCTGCGGCCCTCACGTTCTGTGCCCGTGACGCGATGGCGGGCGGACTCCCGGTGGCGCGCACGACCGACGACCTACGTGGTGCTCATCGCCGGGTTATGGCTCTTCGGCACCGGCGAGGCCTTGATCGTCGACGCGGGTTTGGGTAATGGACCGTGGACAGTACTCGCGCAGGGACTCTCCGTGCGCACAGAACTCAGCATCGGGATCACGACGTTCATCATCAGCATCATCGTGCTGCTTCTCTGGATTCCACTGCGAGAGAGACCGGGCCTCGGCACGCTCGCGAATGCCGTCGTCATCGCCACCGCGCTGCAAGTGATGATGGCCATCCTGCCGAAGCCCACCGGTTTCCTCTGGCAGCTCCTCATGGTGCTCGCTGGGATCGCCGCCATCGGGATCGGGAGCGGCCTCTACCTGACCACCAATCTGGGCCCGGGTCCACGTGACGGCTGGATGACCGGAATCCATCTGCGCACCGGTTGGCCGATTCCCGCCGTCCGCCTGGGGATCGAGATTGCTGTTCTCGCCCTCGGCTGGCTCCTCGGAGGCGTGGTGGGACTTGGAACGGTCCTCTTCGCGTTGCTCATCGGCCCGTTCGTCGGATACGGCCTCGCCCTCGTGGGCGCCGCCTCGGGTTCGAAAGCCACGGTCGTCCAGGACACGGAACCGGAACTCGACGCATGAGTACTCCCACCACACCGAAACCCCGGAGCCGGAAGCGCACGATCATCACCGCGCTCGTCGGTCTCGTCATCATGGTGGCGGTCTTCGCGTTCCTCTTTCCCTCCTTCGGGAGCTACGCGAAGGCGTTTCAGAGCATTCTCGCCATGCCCTGGTACTGGGCACTCATCCTGGTTGCTGCTGGACTCCTGAACATCCTCGTCTACCCGCTTACGGCGATGGCCGCGATTCCCGGCCTCGGCTACCGGGCGGCATTCGTGGATCGACAAGCGGGATTCTTGGTCAGCAATGTCATCCCCGGTGGTGGAGCGATCGCGGTCGGAACGCAGTACGCGATCCTGAGTAGGTACGGGGTGCCACCCACGAAGTCGGCTGCGGCGGTCAGCGCCGACGCAATCTGGACGTATCTGATGGTGTTGGGGACACCTGCGCTCGCGGTGATCCTCCTCGTCATGGAAGGACGCTCGACAGCAGGATTCCTGACCGCGGCGATCGTCGGCGCTGTCATCGTCGTCGTCTCGGTCATCGGGATCTGGCTCATGTTGCGCAGCACGGAGAGCGCCCGGAACCTGGGGAGACGACTCCAGCCCCTCGTCACCTGGGCCTACCGGCTCATTCGCAAACAAGCCCCGGATATCACGCCGACACTTGTGAACTTCAGCACCGAGGCAGGCGATCTCATGAAGTCGCGCTGGCTGCCCTTGACCGTCACGAACGCCGCAGCGCAGATCACGCCGTTCTTCGTCTTGATCGCGGCTCTGGCAGCCCTCGGGGTATTCCCGAAGCCGATTACGCCCATCGAAGCCTTCGCGGCGTTCTCCTTGGCGCTTCTGCTCACGAGCTTTCCGATCACCCCGGGAGGTCTCGGCACCGTTGATGCCGCTCTCGTCCTCTTACTCACCGGATTCGGCATCCCCAATTCGACAGCCGTCGCGGCCGATCTCATCTGGCGCTTGGTCTGGTTCCTCCCGCAGATCCTGGTCGGCCTCGGCGCATTTGGGCTCTACTCGTTTGACGCGCGTCGACAGCGGCGCAGGGAGAGCTCAGGGCTGCAGGACTAGGCGAGAGCCAGTGATGCCGCGGCAGCGAGGGCTGCCACGACTCCCGTGATCTGGACGCGGTTGAGTCGTTCCTTGATGAAGATGCGGGCGAGCACCACGGTCGCTGCCGGATAGAGCGAGCCGATTACCGCGACGATCGCCAAGAGCCCCCGCTGCGTTGCCAGTTGGAAGATGCCGTTGGCGGAGGCGTCCAGGATCCCCGACACGATCGCCAGCAACCACGGAAACTTGGCGCGAGTGAAGGTACGAATCACGAGCAGCAGGGTGAGCACCATCGCAATCGTCGACACCCAACGACCTAACGTCGCTACCCATACTCCGGAGTCAGCGGGAGCAAGACCGATCGCGGTGAGGTAGAGACCGATCGATGTTCCACTCGCGATCGCCAGCAGCAGGGCACTCATCGGAGTGCGCTCGTGCGCCTGACCACTCTCCCGACTCACCAGGATCACGGCGAAGACCGCCAGCACCATGCCCACGATGGCGAGGCCGCTGAGAGTTTCCCCGGTCAGCACACCGGCCGCGACCGGCACCGCCCCGGACATCACCGCGGTGATCGGTGAGACCACGCCCATCGGTCCGCGCGTGAGTGCGGCGTAGAGCAAGCCGATGGCGAGGGCCCCGATCGTGCCGGCCACTACTGCGTACGGCAGAACCGCGGGTGTCAGGTTGCCCGGGATCACGAAGAGTGCAACCGCAGTGAGCACGACGGCTCCGGCGGGATACGCCACCACGAGGACCTGGACCGGCCCGGCGCGGCGCGCCGCCAAACCACCGATGAAATCCGCGACTCCCCACGACAGGCTCGAGATGAGAGCGAGCAATGCCCCCATGTCCCTCCCCTCCTTCGTGGCCCACGCACGGTAGCGGACGGCGGCCGTTAGCGTGCACATATGGACGAGCCCCGCATCACCTCCGGTCCCTGGGACGTGGCCGCGATCCTGGACTTCCTGACGTCGACACGGATACCGATGCGCCTCGCGTCGAACGGATCTTCCGGTCCACTCGTGCAATCGCTGTGGTTCCTGGTGGACGAGGGCAACCTCTGGTGCGCAACTCAGGAGACGTCACTGCTCGCCCAGCGGATCGCCCGGGACGCACGAGTCGGGTTCGAGATCGCCGGCGATCAACCCCCCTATCGGGGTGTGCGCGGAACAGGCACCGCCGAGATCCTTCGCCAGGACGCAGGGCGTGTACTTCCCGCATTGATCGAGCGCTACCAGGGTGCGGAACGAACCCACCTCAGCGAGTGGCTTCTCAGTCGCCTCGATCGCGAAGTCGCGGTTCGCATCGCTCCCTTGACATTCACCTCCTGGGACTACTCGGGGCGAATGCAGCGACCGTAGCTCACGCAGAACGCGCGGACATGACGCCCGTCATGCTCGAGTACCACTGAAGAAGTTCGTCCGTCAAGTGGTCCCACGTGCGCGTGCGCACTTTGGCCCGCCCGTTCATCCCCATGGATAGCCGAAGACGTACGTCGTCGCCGAGAAGGGCGACGTGTTCCATCATGTCCTCGGGATCACCGGGCCGGTAGAGGAACCCGTCACGGCCAGTCTCGATGAGATCCCTCGGTCCCCCAACAGCCGGGGCGAGTACTGGTAACCCACTTGCCATTCCCTCTTGGATGACCTGACAGAAGGTCTCATGTTCCCCCGGAGCGACGAGTACATCCAGTGATGCGACGTATCGTCCCAGCTCAGCGCCGGACCTCTTGCCAACAAAGTGTGCTCCAGGAATCTTCGGCTGTAATCGATCGCGCTCTGGACCTTCACCGATGACCACGAGGGAGACTCCGGGTAACCCGTGGAGAACGGTGAGCGCCCTCAGGCCCTTCTCTGGTGCAAGGCGACCCAAGTACCCGACGACAAGTGGTCCTCCCCACGAATCATGGAGGGCTTCGTCACGGAATGCAGGATCAAAGATTTCAAGGTCAACGCCACGCGTCCAGGTGTGGACGTTGCGAACACCCAGGGCGCGCAAATAATCCTCAGTCGCGCTAGACGGCACTAAGTTGATATCCGCCTGGATATGCATTCGACGAACATGGGCATCAGCGGCGGTGGCCATGACCGCGAGCCCATAGTGACGAGCGAAGCCCGACACGTCCGTCTGGAAGACAGCCACAGAGGGAATACTCAACTTTCGTGCTGCGCGAAGGGCTAACGCCCCGAGAACGAAAGGGCTCGCTACGTGGACGATGTCCGGACGGATCGACCGAATGATGTGTGTTAGTCGTGGAACGGATGAGACGGCGACATCGAAATCAGCAATACCCGGGAACACTGTTGAGGGGACAGTGATCACTGGGATCCCCGAATACTCCAATTCTGGGTAGGAACTGGGGCAGATGATCGTGACCTCGTGACCCTGCGCCGCAAGCCGTCGAGAGATATTCGCGACGGAATTCGTGACCCCGTTCGTGCGCGGAAAGAAGGACTCGGTTGCGATCGCGATCCTCACTCGCCCAGTACGCCCGAAGGACTTCGTTCACCGGAATCAGCAACACGACGTCAGCGCGAACAGTGGATGAATTCAGGAAAGCATGAGTCGTGGTAACACACCACGTGCGGAGACTCGGTCACCCTGATTCCATGCAGGCGGCATTTTTCGACTTGGACAACACTCTCGTCAAGGGATCGTCGCTGTTTCATACGGGACGCGCGCTGGTGCGTACCGGCCTGGTTGCGCGCCGTGACCTCCTCAGGTTTGCGATCTCAGAGTTTCGCTATGTGCGGACCCGAACAGAAATCTCCGGAGGAGCCCAGGGCCTTGCTGATCGACTCCTGCATCTCATCGAAGGCAAATCCACCCTTCAGGTCACTGCCCAGTGCCACGAGGCAGTTCTCAACACCATCAGCCAGGTTCTGGTTCCGCAGATGGTGGAGCAGGTGAAGCTGCATCAAGTGCGAGGGGAACGCACCTACCTGGTGACTGCCAGTCCAGCAGAAATCGCCGAGGCCGTCGCCGAACTCCTAGACATGGACGGCTGCGTTGCAACCCGACTGCAGGCACAGAACGGGCGATACACCGGTCTCCTGGCTGGGCCCGTGGTGCATGGAGCGCGCAAGGCCGACGAGGTAGCCGAATTGGCCGCGCGTGAAGGACTCCGACTGTCACAATGCTTCGCGTACTCCGACTCGATCAACGATCTCCCTCTGCTCTCCCGCGTCAGGTACCCCATCGTCGTCAACGGCAACGCCCGTGTCCGAAGGATCGCGCAACTCCGGGGGTGGGCGATTGTTGATACCGATCGGGCAGACCGCACCTACTGGCCCTACCCGCCCCTGCACAACAAGGACGCCCGGATAGAGGTGTCCTCCGTGGAGGCCGCAGCCTGACAGAATCCCGCCGTGGATGCTGTCCTCACCGGATTGAGCATCGGACTCGCGTCAGGGATCGCACCGGGGCCACTCACCATCCTGGCGATCGCCGCGACACTTCGACGAGGACGCGGCGCGGGCGTCAAGATCGCAATCGCACCACTGCTCTCGGACACCCTCATCATCATCGCCGCGTTCACCGTCGTGAGCAGGTTGCCCGTCAGTGTCATCACGTGGTTGGGACTTGCCGGTGGGATCGTCGTGGCCATCTTCGGTGTTGAAATCCTGCGCGCCGCGCGCTCGGCAGATCCCGATTCCCTCGTCGGAACCGCAGAGTCGGACCGACTCAGGTTTTCGGTCCCCCTGGTCCTCCAGGGCTTCCTCACCAACCTGCTGAATCCGGCTCCGTGGATCTTTTGGATCACTGCGGGATCCGCACTGCTCGTCACCACGTGGCGATCATCACCCCGCGATGCGGTCGTCTTTCTCGTCGCCTTCTACGTCACCCTCGTCGGCAGCAAGATCGCCCTTGTCCTCCTGGTCGGTGCCACACGTCATCGGATGACCCGAAACGCGTACCGCTCGCTCCTCCTGGGCTCCGGTGTGCTCCTCCTCATCGTGGCGGCCTGGTTCATCGTCACCGCAGTCACAGCACTCATGGAATAGTGCGCACGGTGCGAAACCTCGTCTGCCTCGGAGACTCCTTCACGGAGGGAGTCCACGACGATGTCCGCCCCGATGGACGATTCATCGGGTGGTCGGATCGGGTCGCATATGGATTAGCCGAAGCCGCCTCTCCAGAGCCCTTCGCGTATGCCAACCTCGCGGTGCGCGGCAAACTTCTCGATCAGATCATCGAGTCCCAGATTCCTGCTGCGCTGACCCTGGATCCGGACATCGTGACGATCCACGCGGGTGCCAACGATGTCTTGCGTCCGGGGACCGACATCGACTCTCTGGTTACTCGCTACGACTCCGCCGTCGGGACGCTGACCACCTCACAGCGGACCGTGGTGATGTTCACCTCCATCGGTCGCGCGGGGGGCACCGGGCGCCTGGCCAATGCACTCGCCGAGCGTTTCGGTCGATACAACGAGGGGATCCGCGGGATCGCACGGAACCACGGAACACTGTTGGTCGATCTGGAGCACATTCCCGTCCTCTCCGATCGACGCATGTGGCATCAAGACCGGCTGCACCTCAACGAAGCGGGTCATCGTCGTGTCGCTGCAGCCACCCTTGCGGTCCTCGGCGTCGACGATCCCGCAGTGCTCGGGGGTTCACCCGGCTGGTGGACCGAATCGCTGCCGCGCGATACCCAGGGTCCACTGAGCAAAGCCGGCTCGGACGCGTCCTGGATCGTGCAGCACCTCGCACCGTGGGTCATGCGTCGACTCCGCGGCGTAAGTAGTGGTGACACGGTCGTGGCGAAGGACTCCACGCTGGAAGTCGTCACACTCCGCTGACACTCACTCACGGGACGATTACCCTGACGATGTGGTGAACCGGAACCGATTTCCGAAGAAGGTCTACGACGAGGAGCTCTACCGACTCCAGGCGCAACTCGTCGATCTCCAGGAATGGATCCGGCTCGAGAAAAAGCGGCTCGTCGTGATCTTTGAGGGACGTGACGCGGCCGGGAAGGGCTCGACCATCAAGCGGGTGGCCGAATACCTCAACCCACGCTCGGTACGGATCGTGGCACTCCCGACACCGACGGAGCGGGAGAGAACGCAGTGGTACTTCCAGCGCTACGTCGAGCACCTGCCTGCAGGCGGAGAGGTCCGCCTCTTTGATCGCTCCTGGTACAACCGCGCAGGCGTGGAGCGGGTCATGGGGTTCTGCACCGAAGCCGAGTACCAGTTGTTCCTCAGTCAGACGCCCACCTTTGAGCGCATGCTTATCGACGACGGGATCATGCTCCGCAAGTACTGGTTCAGCATTAGTGACGAAGAGCAGGAGCGTCGCTTCCGATCCCGACTCGAAGACCCGATGCGACGCTGGAAGTTGTCTCCCATGGACCTGGAGTCCATCTCCCGGTGGGAGGACTACTCCAAGGCGAAGGACGAGATGCTCGCGCACACGGATGTTCCGGAATCACCATGGTTCATCGTCGAAGCCGACGACAAGCGCAAGGCGCGCCTGAACATGATCCACCACCTGCTCGGGACGATCGATTACTCGCCGCCACCGCCCCCGCATCTGACGATCCCGCACCGACCATCGCCATCGCACTACCAACGTCCCCCGCGCGACCTCGATTCCTATGTGCCCGACTACGCCGCCTCGCTCATTACGGTCGACTGACCTGCTAGACATCTGCCATGGGATCGCTCTCCTACGAGACAACGATGCTCACGGTGGCTCAGTTCTTCGAGGTCACGGCGGCCGTGGTGATCCTGGTCGGACTCTTCTGGTCCGTCCTCCTGTCGTTGCGGGTATACCTCAACACGAAGAGCGGCTCGGCCTGCTACAAGATCATGCGTCAGGCATTCGGGGGCGCAATCCTGCTCGGGCTGGAAATCCTGGTTGCCGGCGACCTCATTCGGACGGTCGCTGTGGAACCGACCCTGGAGAACGTCCTCGTCCTCGGAATCATCGTCCTCATCCGCACGTTCCTGAGTTTCAGCCTGGAGATCGAGATCAATGGTGAGGTGCCCTGGCGCCGTGCCCTCACGAGTGGCGCCACGGTGATGAACGAGGCGCGCAAGCAGGCACGTTCGTCCACGCCGCAGAATCAGGAAAACTGAGGCACCGTCACGACCGCACGGCCACGGGAATGTTCTCGTAGCCACGGATGACATGCGACGGATAACGGTGGGGCGGGCCAGCCAGGTCGAATTCCGGCATTGTCGAGATCAACTCCGACATACCGGCTCGAGCCTCGAGCCGAGCGAGCGGCATTCCCAAACAGAAGTGCACACCCTCGCCGAAGGCCAGGTTGCGGCTGCCATCGCGGGTGAGGATCAGGAGGTCCGCCTCCTGGAACTCGCGCGGGTCGCGATTAGCGGAGGCGAAGATCATCATCACCCGGGAGCCCGCGGGGAGGGTGACCCCGTGGATCTCCGTTTCGCGGGTTGTGACCCGTGACAGCCATTGAGCAGGGGAGTCGAAACGCAGGAACTCGTCGATTGCTCCCGCAGGAAACTCCCCAGAGGAATCGCGGAGATCATCACGTGCGACCTCCCCGGTGGCGAGGCTATGGACGATCGTCCCCATGAGGCTCGTCGTGGTCTCCATCCCCGCCGCGATCAGGAGCAACGTCAGACCCTGAATCTCCCGGACCTGCATGACTTCCGCGTCGATGGCCTGCGCGATGTCACCGAAGACATCGTCGGAGTAGTCACCACCGCGCCGCCCCTGCACCTGGTCGACCATGTAATCGACGAGGCTTGCCCGAAGTTCGTGTGCACGTGGCGATGGGCCGGACTCACCTGGTGGTCGGTTGAGCATGTCCAGCCCGGTCTGCATGGTCCAGGGGATATCCGATTCCGGGATTCCAAGAATGCGGAAGATGGTCAGTATCGGCAGTTTCTGCGTGAACTCCTGACCGAGATCCACCTGCTTTTCGCCACGGAATCCGTCGATGAGTTCACGAGCCGAAGCGCGCACCATTCCTTCGTACTCCTTGATTCGTCGGTTGAGGAATCTCGGCGCAAGAACCTTGCGCAGTACGTCGTGATGGGGTGGATCGAGTTCCTGAATGCTGCCTGGGCCGAAGAATTGAACGTATGTGCCCAACTCGACCCCGTGGGCACTGGAGAAGAGTTCCCAATCGCGAAGCCCCTGCTTCACGTCGGCATACCGCGACAGGGCCCAGACGTCGTGGGCCTCGATGAAGTAGAGAGGAAACTCGTCCCTTAAGCGCTCATATGCGGGATAGGGATCCTCGTGCGACTCCGGTGACACGGGGTCGTAGACGGGGTCCAGGAGCACCGGCAGAGCCTAAGGCAGATCTGACTCCGTGACCGACGATTGCGACCGCTTGCGACGGCCGTTGCGAAATGCGCGGCTGAGCTCGATGAAGATCGGTACCGCGGAGAGGACAACGATGGCGATGAGGATGATCTCGATGTAGTTCTGGACGAACTCGAACCCTCCAAGCCAATAACCGAGGAGAGTCACGCCGACGCCCCAGAGCAGGGCCCCGATGATGTTGTATGTGACGAAAGTCCGATACGGCATCTTCGCAACCCCGGCAACAACCGGTGCGAAGGTTCGAACAACGGGGATGAAACGGGCGATGATGATCGTGCGGCCCCCGAACCGTTCAAAATAAGCATGGGTCTTGTCCACGTACTCCTGCCGGAAGAAGCGGGAGTTCGGCTTATTGAAGATTCGCGGACCTGAGGCCTTGCCAATCTGGTAGCCCACCTGATCCCCGATGAATGCCGCAAGACCGATCGCAGGCGCAGCGATCCAAATGGGTGTTGTGATGACTCCCGTGGCCATCAGCAGTCCCGCCGTGAAGAGCAGGGAGTCTCCGGGGAGGAAGAACCCGACGAGAAGCCCGGTCTCGACGAACACGATGATGCAGACACCCAGGATGGCGAAGGCACCGAAAAGTCCGATCAAATTCTCCGGGGATAGCCACTCGGGCCCCAGGGTCACCACTCCGGAGAACACGTCTTCCACACTATCCCGACGCATGTGCATCCCACGGGATGCAACCGCGGAATCGTGACTCGTCTCACAAGGCGCCCCACCTAGACTCCGGCTATGCAATCGACCATCTACGACGGTCGCACCTGGAAACCCTGCACGGTGCAGGACGCCCAGGCGGCCATGAAGGACACCAACCTGTCGTGGATCGACGTGCGTCTCGATTCCGAAAACGACACGAGTGCCGACGCCGTCCTCGCGGCACTCGGCGTCGATGCCACGGCCGCGCGCACGGATCTGGCGTCGAATCAGGGCACCGACTTCACGCTCTCTGCGACCGAGATCTCGGGTTCAGCCTGGCTGGCAGGCGATACCGATTCCACACCGGAGCACGCCCGATTCCTCTCAGATCCGCGTAGATTGGTCACGATCCGCCTTGGCGGAGACAAGGCCTTCGCCCAGGTTCAGGCCCAACTCGCGCTGCGTGCTGGCCTCGCACTGCACGAGCCGAGCAGGCTCCTCGGCTTCGTGCTGCAAGCAATGCAAACGACACTTCAGCAGTCACTGACCGCCTTGACGATCCAGGTCGGGGTACTGGACATGGAAATCATCACGACCAGCGATCCAAGTCCCCCGCAGACCCAAGCGCTCGTGGAGTACCGGCAGCAGCTTCAGCCATTCGTCACGCGGTTCCCCTCGTATCTGATCACCGTGACGAGTGCATTGCTCGACCCAGACACCATCACCGTCACCGATCAGGCGGGTGTCAAGGAATTGCAGAGCTTCGCAGCGATCGCCTCCAGCACCGAGGGGATGATCAACACTCTCGTGGGAGCAACCAGGAACGCGGTTCAGGATCTCCAAGGCCAGATTGCGAACTGGCAGGGCCAGCGGATCAATCAATTGACCGTCGTGACGATCATCTTCCTGCCTATCACGTTCCTTACCGGCTACTTCGGGATGAACTTCCAGTGGATCGACAATCTGATCACGGGTGAGGTGGCCTACTACGTCCTGGGTGTCGCGCTGCCCATCGCACTCCTCGCCGGTAGCACCATCTGGCTCGTGCGCAGGGGCTATCGCGTGTCGTTGAAGCCGCGGGACCGGAAGAAGCGGCCGAGTCCCTCGTCTTAGTCGACCTCGCTAATGACGTCGTACCGCTTGACGTAGATCTCGAGCAGGGCGAGAAGCATCGCGGTAACGGGAATCGCAAGAAACGCTCCGGCCACACCGAAGAGCGCGGCACCCAGCAGGACCGCACCGAATGCCACAGCAGGGTTCACGTCGACCGCCTTGGCGCTGATGCGTGGCTCGATCGTCAAGTTCTCCACCTGCTGGTAGATGATCGCCCAGCCGAGAGCCATGACGCCCACCCACGGATTCGGGCTCAGAAGCCCCACGAGCACCGGCAGGATGATGGAGATGTACGTGCCGATGGTGGGCACGAACTGAGCAACGATCCCGGTCCACAGGGCCAAGGGGAGCCAATAGGGCATGTCGATGATGACAAAGACGATTGCCGTCGTAATCGAGTTGATCGCGGCGAGGATGACGCGCGCACCGATGTAGTTTCCCGTCTTCTGTGAGGTCAGCCGCCACACATCCATCGCGAACTGCTGACCGCGAGCCGGGAAGAGACCGGCGAGCCAGCGCTGAAGGCGCGGCAAATCCGCCGAGAAGTAGAACAGGAACAGTCCGAAGACGAAGAGCCCGAAGATGCTTCCGACGACGGACACGAGGAAGTTCACGACATTCAGCGCCACTTGGCCGGCATAGAGAGCCAGGTCGGCTGTCTCGAGATCCAACATGGCGAGAACATCGTTGGCCTCGTACGTGGTGCCTAACTGGGTGTTCGCCCACGCCAGAGCTTGCTCCGCGACCGTCGGGATGGCGAGAGCGAGTTGCACCAGTTGGCTGACCAGGAGGTTTCCGAAGGCCAGGATGAATAGAACGATGGAGAGGATGAATGCCAGCATCACGAGCAAGGTGGCCGCACCCCGCCGCATCCACCGTGACAGATAGTTGACCACCGGGGCCATTGCCAGGGCCGCGAACCAGGCCATGATGATCGTGAATAGAACCCCTCCGCCATCCTCGAGCACGAAGCGGATGAAGAGGAAGAGGAAGACCAGACCGATGACCACGAGCCCGATCCGCCACACGTTTCGCGGGTCGAGTCGGATCACCCTGGAGCCGTCTGTGCCATCGCTCATGATGTAGGTATAGCAGCCCTGGGTGGCCGGCGCCCAGAAGTCCGATCCAGGCGGCATCGCGCCGGTGCTACCGTCCGACGATGGCCCACGTGACTCCCCTGGATCCCGCCACTGCCCCCACGATCGTGATGTTCATCCGTCACGGGGAGAAGCCCAGCGACCACGGCGCACCCCGGGGCATCAATGATGACGGCGAGCACGACAATCACTCGCTTTCCGTTCGCGGCTGGATGCGCGCCGGGGCCCTCGCGGGCCTGATGGCCCACGCTCCCCTCCCCTCGCACCCGGAGGTCCACCCACCCCAACGGATCGTGGCGACGAAGCCCTCGCAGACCGCCAAGAGTCGCCGTGAGCTCGATACCGCGGATCCGATCGCCCGGCGCCTCGAGGTCGTCGTCGACAGCGACCTTGAACACGGGAGTGAAGCGGAGGTTCGAGAGAACATCCTGAGCGACTCCCGGGCGACCCTCGTGGTCTGGCATCACGGAACCATGGGCCACCTTGTCCGTGGGTTCCCGATCGCCAATGCAGACGACGTCCCCCACCATTGGCCGGATGACCGATTCGACCTCATCTGGGTCCTGACGCGTGATCCCGGCGATTCGGAATTCACGTTCACGGCCGTTGATCAGCGATTGCTCGACGGGGATGTGGATTCGTCGACGTGAGTTCCCCTGAGGCTGCGCCGCCGGGGGAGACGCAGGAGCACAAAAAGGCGAAAGCCATCGCGCACCGGCGCGCTATCGCTTCAATCGCGATCTCGGTCTTCGTCTGCTGGCTCGGTAGCACTGCATTCCTGTCGTCCGGACAATCAGTTGCCACCACACTCAATGCCACGCGAACCGAGGTCTCACTCGCACTCAGTTCCTACGCGGTGGCCCTGATCCTGGTCTGCGTGGCGGGAGGTCGCCTCGCGGACATCGCCGGCCGCAAACGCCTGTTCCTGTGGTCCGCCATCATCTTCTCGGTCGTTGGTCTCATCGCGCCCCTCATAGAATCGCTCCTGGGCCTGTTCGTGCTCCGCGCCACGATGGGCGCTGCCGCGGGTGTGATTCTCTCCGCGACAGGAGGCGTGCTCGTGACGACCATGCATGGCAACACCCGACACAACGCGTGGCTGTGGTGGCGTGGGGCAGGTATGGCGGGGGT
>JBEIHR010000036.1:0-17352 GCA_040381195.1 Rubricoccaceae bacterium | reverse complement strand
GATATCGAACTCAAGGCCAAGGACTTCAAGACCGACCAGGAGGTGCGCTGGTGCCCGGGCTGCGGTGACTACGCGATCCTTGCCACCGTCCAGTCCTCCATGCCCGAACTCGGTCTGCGTCGGGAGAACATCGTGTTCGTCTCCGGCATCGGGTGCTCGTCACGCTTCCCGTATTACATGAACACCTACGGCGTGCAGACGATCCACGGTCGGGCCCCGGCCATCGCCACGGGCCTCGCGGTCACCCGTCCGGATCTGTCCGTCTGGGTGATCACCGGCGATGGTGACGCCCTGAGCATCGGCGGAAACCATCTGATCCACGCCCTGCGGCGCAACGTGAATCTGAAGATCCTGCTCTTCAACAACCGCATCTACGGCCTCACGAAGGGCCAGTACTCCCCGACGTCCGAGCAGGGCAAGATCACCAAGTCCACACCTCAGGGGTCGCTCGACTACTCGTTCAATCCAGTGTCCGTGGCACTCGGGGCTGAGGCAACCTTCGTCGCCCGCACCATCGACTCCGACCGCCAGCACCTGTCCAGCGTGCTCGCGGCTGCGGCCGCGCACGAGGGAACAGCCCTGGTCGAGATCTATCAGAACTGCAACATCTTCAACGACAACGCATGGGAACCCCTAAAGGCCAACGACGTGCGCGAGGAGAACCTCATGCGCCTCGTGCACGGCGAGCCGATCGTCTTCGGGGCAGAGAAGGAGAAGTGCGTGGTCCGCGCACCCGACGGCCAACTCCACGTCGCTCTCGTCGCGGATGTCGATCCCGCGGAGATCCTGATCCACGACGCACATGCCGGGGATCCGGGCCTAGCATTCGGCCTCTCGCGCCTGTCCGATTCCCACACCCTGTCCAACACCCCGATCGGGGTCTTCCGGGATGTCAACAAGCCCTCGTACGACCGACTCGTCCGCGAGCAGGTGGAGGCAGCCCAGGCCAGCGGAACCGGTGACCTCGGCCAATTGCTACGCGGGTCGGATACCTGGACCATCAGCTGAGCAACGACGGTCGCGCGGCCACAGCACCTAGGAGTCGGGAGACCTCGGGGCTGGTCTTCGCCATAGGCGCGTACGTGTTCTGGGGGATGTTCCCCCTCTACTTCGCCCTGCTCACATCCGTCAGCCCGCTGGAGATCGTGGCTCACCGGGCGGTCTGGTCCCTGCTCTTCGTCCTGATCCTGATCGCGATCTTCCGCCAGTGGGCGGCCCTGCGTCGCGCACTGACGCCGCGCACGATCGGACTCCTGGCCGCCGCGATCATGTTCCTGTCCATCAACTGGCTGGTCTACGTCTACGCCATCGACATCAACGAGGTCGTCCAGGGAGCGCTCGGCTACTTCATCAACCCCCTGGTGTCCGTCGCCCTCGGCGTGATCCTGCTGTCCGAGCGACTGGGAAGAACCCAGTGGTTGGCCATCGGCATCGCAGCCCTCGCCGTGCTTGTCCTCACCATCAGCTACGGCGGGGTGCCCTGGATCTCTCTCACCCTGGCCTTCAGCTTCGGGTTCTACGGCCTGATCAAGAAGCGGGCGAATATCGACGCCCTGCCGTCCCTGGCTATCGAGACAGCAGTGGTCACCCCGATCGCCGTCGCCTACCTGTGGTTCCTGGAAGCCAACGGGGAGGCCGCATTCATCCAGGACGGGCTCGGCATCTCGGTACTCCTGATCTTGCTGGGGCCCATCACCGCGATCCCGCTGCTGGCCTTCGGTGCCGCCGCGATCCGGATCCCACTGTCAACGCTGGGCATCATCCAATACGTGACACCCACCGTGATCTTCCTGCTCGGCATCACCGTCTTCGGTGAGAGCATGCCCGCTCTCCGGTGGGTGGGATTCGGGCTGGTCTGGATCGCGCTGGTGGTCTTCACTGTCGATGCATGGCGACGATCGCGTGTCCCGGTGATCGAGCCGGATTAGCCCGTCCGATTGACGACGTAGTCGCAGAGGCCCTCGAGCGCCTTGCGCGCGGGGATGTCCGGAAGTGCGTCGAGTTCATTGCGGGCGATTCCCGACCAGCGTCGTGCCTCATCGCGGGCGGATTCGAGGGCTGGATGGGCACGGAGCAGGGCGAGGGCTTCGGCGTGTTCCGTGTCGTCCGGGAGGGGCCGGCCGAGGAGTTCGCGCAGCCGGGCACTCGACGCATCCGTGCCGTCGAGGGCGTAGAGCATCGACAGGGTGGGAATCCCTTCGCGCAGGTCCGTTCCCGGTGTCTTGCCCGACTCATTCGCATCGGAGGTGATGTCGACGATGTCATCGGCCAATTGGAATGCGACTCCGATCGCTTCGCCGAAGGAGGTCATCGTCCGCACGATCTGCGGGTCGGCACCGGCCATCATCGCTCCGAACCTGCCGGACGTTGCGATGAGTGAGCCAGTCTTGTCGGCCAGGACGCGCAGGTGATGCTCCACGGCCCCCGCGTCACCCTCGGGTCCGACGGTTTCCCGAATCTGACCGGTGCACAGGCGCTCGAAGGTCTGCGCCTGGATGCGCACCGCCTCCGGACCCAGGTCGGCGAGGATGTCGGAGGCGCGGGCGAAGAGGAAGTCACCTGTGAGGATCGCGACCGTGTTGTCCCAGCGCGCATTCGCCGATGCCGCACCTCGACGCAAGGTGGCCTCGTCCATGACGTCGTCGTGATACAGCGTTGCGAGGTGGGTGAGCTCCACGACCACGGCCGCCGGAACAACACCCGGAGCCCCGGGGTCCCCGAACTGCGCGGCGAGCAAGACGAGCAGCGGGCGGAATCGCTTGCCGCCGGCATCGACCAGGTGCCGGGAGGCCTCCGTGACGAAGGGGTAGTCGCTGCGCACCGCATCGCGCAACGCCTTCTCGACCAGTTCGAGACCGGTGGTCAGATCTGCTTCGAGGGCGGGGTCCACCACGAAATCGGGGAGGTGGGCCGAAGGCATGACGCCACGCTACTACCGAATGAAGACACCGGCATTCGCGATGATGTCCAGCACCGGCTGGGGCACCACACCCAGGGCGACCGTGAGGGTGGCACCCGCCGCAAGGGACACGGTTGTGAATCCGGACGGGATCACCACGGAGGCGGTGTCCGGGGTCGGATCGGCGAAGTACATGAGCACGATCACACGCACATAGAAGAACGCCGCGATCACGCTGGCAACGACCGCCACGATGACCAGCCAGGTGTCACCCGCCGCCACACCGGCGGCGAACACCCCCCACTTTCCGATGAATCCACCGGTCAAGGGAATCCCTGCCAACGAGAGCATGAACACGGAGAAAATGGCCGCAACCAGGGGTGACTTCTTGCCCAAACCTGCCCAGTCACGGATCGAGGTGGCTTCACCCGAAGCGTTGCGCACCAGCGAGATGACCGCGAAGGCGCCGATCGTGGTGAATCCATAGGCGATCAGGTAGAAGAGCACACTCGCGAGTCCCTCCGGGCTGGCGGCGGTGACGCCGACCAGGATGAAACCCGCCTGCGCGATCGACGAGTAGGCGAGCATGCGCTTGATGTCGGACTGACTGATGGCGATGATCGAGCCCACCAGCATCGACAGGATCGCGACGATCCACAGCAGGATCTCCCAATCCCAGCGCACACCACCGAAGGCGACGTAGAGCAGGCGCATCAAGGCACCGAAGGCCGCGACCTTGACGGTGGCGGCCATCATGCCGGTCACCGCGGTGGGCGCACCCTGGTAGACGTCCGGGGTCCACTGATGGAAGGGCACCGCGCCGATCTTGAAGAACAGGCCGACGAGGAGCATGGCGATGCCGATGATCAGCAGCGTGTTCTCCCCCGCCTTCGTCGTGATCGCGAACGCGATCGGACCGAATGCGATGGATCCGCTGTAGCCGTAGACCAAGGCGGCACCGAACAGGAAGAAAGCCGAGGAGAAGGCGCCCAGCAGGAAGTACTTCAGCGCCGCTTCCTGGGACAGCAACCGGCGTCGCCGCGCCATGCCCGCAAGCAGGTACAACGGGAGGGACATGACCTCGAGGGCGATGAACATCATCAGGAGGTCGTTCGATGCGACGAAGAGCATCATGCCCAGCACCGCGAAGAGCAGGAACGGCCACACCTCGGTTTGCAGGAACCCGCGGATGGTGAACTGCCGCTCATCCTCGGAACCGGGGAGGGCGGACGCCCGCGGCGCGAACGCGTCACCCGACGGGTCGATGCCCCGCTCGGCCATGAGCAAACCGCCCAGGATGGCCAGGATCAGGATGGTCCCCTGCATGATCCACGCGGGACCGTCGAGCGCGATCGACTGGCCGCCCGTGAGGACGCGCATGCCGCTGTTGAGAACGACGAGGACGAGAGCACCGATCAGGGCAGCGAAGACCAGCACCAACTGGAGGAAGCGCCGCACCGAGCGCGGGGCGAATGCCTCGACCAGGACCGAGATGATCGCGGCGACCCCGACGACGATCATCGGCGCCAGGGCGGCGTAGTCGAGCTCCGGTGAGATGAACTCCATCACTGCCCACCCCCCTGTGCCATATCCACGTCGGGCATCTGGTCGCTGATCGCCAGCATGAGGTCACCGGCCGGGGTGATGACGTTCGTCAACGGGGACGGGAAGAGACCCAGCACGATGATGAGCGCGGCGATAGGTACCAACGCGGTGACCTCGCGGCCGTTGAGATCGCGCATGCCGGCCACATCCGGGTTCGTCGGACCGGTCATCGTGCGCCGGTAGACGCGCAGGACGTAGGCGGCCGTGATCACGATCCCCAGGGTCGCGACGGCGCCGACCCAGATGTTGAATTCGAAAGCACCCAGCAACACCAGGAACTCGCCGATGAAGGAGACCATGCCCGGCAGGGCCAGGGAGGACAGCGCAGCGATCAGGAAGAAGCCGGCCAGCACCGGTGCGACCTTGTTGACACCGCCGTAGTCCGAGATGAGCGAGGAACCCTTGCGGCGCGCCATCAGGTACCCGGCGGTGAGGAATAGGGCGGCGGTCGACAGGCCGTGCGCGACCATGTAGACGACGGATCCGGTCATGCCCTGCGAGGTGAACACGAAGATGCCCAGGGCGATGAACCCGAAGTGGGACATCGATGAGTAGGCGAAGAGTCGCCGCATGTCATTTTGCGTGAGCGCGAGATACGCGCCGTAGAAGATGCCGATCAGAGCCATGCCGATCACCACGGGCGCGTAGAAATCGCTGGCGGCCGGGAAGATGGGCAGCAGGTAGCGGATCATGCCGAAGGTGCCGACCTTGTCCAGGACCCCGATGAGGAGAACGCTCGTCCCCGCCTTCGACGCACCAGCAGCGTCCGGCAACCAGGTGTGGAAGGGCCACAGGGGTGCCTTGATCGCGAAGGCGAAGAAGAAGCCGAGGAACAGCAGCTTCTGCACGTTCGGGTCTATGTCCAGGCCGACCAGGGCCGCGTAGTTGAACGTGCCACGGCCGTACTCCTGCGCGGACACCACGTAGAGCCCGACGAGCGCCGCCAACATGAACAGGCCACCCACGAGGGAGTAGATCAGGAACTTGACCGCGGCGTAGGAGCGTTGCGGCCCCCCGTAGCGACCGATCATGAAGTAGACCGGGATCAGCATGGCCTCGAAGAACACATAGAAGAGGAAGAGGTCGGTCGCCGAGAAGACCCCGATCATGAGGGTCTCGAGCACCAGGATCAGGGAGAAGTACCCCTTCACCGAGCCACGAGAGTCGTCCACGTCGTTCCATCCGGCCAGGATCACGAACGGGACCAGGGTGGCGGCCAAGGCGACGAGCACCAGGCCGATGCCGTCCACACCCACGGCGTAGGAGATGCCGAAGGCCGGGATCCACGGGTAGTTCTCGACGAACTGGAACGGCTGCGACGAGGAGCCATCGAATTGCAGGCTCATCGCCACGGTGCCCGCCAACGTCACCAACGAGAAGACCAGCGCCACCTGCTTGGCCAATGTCCCACGGGATTTCGGCAACAACGCGACCACGATGCTGCCTACGAGGGGCACGACACCGAGGACGGTCAGCCAGGGAAACGTCATGTCTGCACCAACACCAGGGCGAGGGCCACCAGCAGCGCGCCGCCGACCATGGACAGGGCGTAGGAACGGGCGAAACCGGTCTGGGTTCGACGGAGTCGACCGGAGATCGCACCCACCGACCCGGCGAGGCCGTTCACGAAACCGTCGACCCCGCGTGTATCGAAGACGGTGAGCGCCTTCGCGAGCGCGAAGCTCGGGCGGACCACGAGTGCGTCGTTGACCGCATCGCCGTACAGGTCCTTACGCGCGGCACGGGTGAGCCACGATCCACGCGGGGCCTCGATCGGCACCGGGCGCCGGGCGTACATCACCCAGCCGATGATCGCGCCGATGATCACCACGGTGAGAGTCACGACGATGTAGACCCAGGTGGGGAGTGGTGTGGGCTCGGAGGCGAAGCCGGTGACGGGCTCGAGCCAGGTCTCGATGTTGCCCCAGAACAGCAACGCCATACCGAGGAAGGTCGAACCGATGGCGAGGATGATCAGCGGGATCGTCATCACCGGTGGTGACTCGTGCGGGTGGACGCCCTCCTCCCACCTCGCCTTGCCGAAGAAGGTCATGGCGATCATGCGGGTCATGTAGAAGCCGGTGATGCCCGCAGCCAGGATCGTGGCAACACCGATGAGGGCGTTGCGCTCGAAGGCGGCGTGGATGATCTCGTCCTTCGACCAGAAGCCGGCGAACGGCGGGATACCGATGATCGCGAGGTACCCGGCCATGAAGGTCACGAAAGTGATCACCATCAGGCCTTTCAGAGCACCGTAGCGACGCATGTTGACGTCGTCGTTCATGCCGTGCATGACCGAGCCCGCACCGAGGAAGAGCCCCGCCTTGTAGACACCGTGGGTGAGCAGGTGGAAGATCGCGAAGACGTAGCCGATCGGTCCGAGCCCCGCCGCGAAGACCATGTACCCGATCTGACTCATGGTCGAGCCCGCCAGGGACTTCTTGATGTCGTCCTTGGCCGATCCGATGATCGCGCCCATGAAGATGGTGATGAGGCCCACCACCACCACAGCGGTGGCCGCCCACACCGCCGCGTCGAAGATCACGTTGCTGCGCACGATCAGGTAGACACCCGCGGTGACCATCGTCGCCGCATGGATCAGTGCCGAGACGGGAGTCGGACCCTCCATGGCATCCAGCAGCCACGCCTGCAGCGGGAACTGCGCGGACTTGCCCGCCGCCGCCAGCAGGAGCAGGAGGCCGATGGCGGTGAGTGTGCCCTCGCTGGCCTCGCCCACCTGACCGAACACCTCGTCGAAGGTGACCGAGCCGAAGGTGACGAACATCAGCATGATCGCCAAGGAGAGACCCACGTCACCGACGCGGTTGATGATGAAGGCCTTCTTGGCCGCCGATGCCGCGGACGGCTTGTACTGCCAGAAACCGATGAGCAGATAGCTGGCGAGGCCCACACCCTCCCAGCCCACGTAGAGCAGGAGGTAGTTGTTCGCAAGGACGAGCAGCAGCATCGCCGCGACGAACAGGTTGAGATACCCGAAGAACTTCCGGCGGTCCGGATCGTGCGCCATGTAGCCCAGGGAGTAGATGTGGATCAGCGCGCCAACGACGGTGATGAGGAGCACGAACACCATCGACAGCTGATCGAGTTGCAGGGCGAAATCGACCTGGAAGGAACCGACCGCAATCCACGAGTACACGGTCTGGGTAATCGACCGCTCCTCCGCCGGGAGCTCCATGAGTCCGAGGAGCATGAGCACCCCGAGCACGGCGGACCCGGACACGGTGAGCACGGCGAGCAGCGGTCCCCAGGAATTCGTGCGTCGGCCGCCGAACAGGAGGATCGCCGCACCCGCGAGTGGGAGCGCAATCAGCACCCACAACAGCGAGAACACGTCAGACGTCACGGTGATCCTTCGGCTCTAGTACTTCAACAGGTTCGGTTCATCCACGGATGCGGATTTTCGGGTTCGGAAGATCGTCACGATGATGGCGAGACCCACGACGACCTCCGCGGCTGCCACGACCATCACAAAGAAAGCGACCACCTGTCCGTCGAGATTGCCATTCATCCGGGCGAAGGCCACGAAGGCGAGATTCGCCGCATTGAGCATGAGCTCCACGGACATGAACACGATGATCGCGTTGCGGCGCACCAGAACGCCGATGGCTCCGAGGCTGAACAGGATCGCGGCCAACACCACGTAATTCGCGGGGTTCACGAGTCGACCCCCTTGGTGAGCTCTCGGATCTCGTCGACATCGGCGGGATCGACATCGCGGACGTCGTCGCGGGCCCGCAGCGGACCGGGCACGGACTCGAGGCTCGTGCTGCCATCGGGCAACAGAGCCGGGGTGTCGACGGCGTTGTGACGGGCGTAGACACCGGGACTTGGGCGATTACCCGGGTGGCCACCATCGCGGAACCGCTCTTCGGAGAGTTCGGGTTGGCTCTTGCGCGGTGTCCAGCGTTCGCGGTGCGCGAGCACCATGGCACCGACGGCGGCGGTGATGAGCAAGGCGGCGGTCGCCTGGAAGGCGACCACGTAGTCATCGAACATCAACTGGGCGAGGCCCTGCACGTTGCCGCCCGCCGCATCGTTGGCCGCGGTGAGCCCGACGTCGGTCGAGGTGGTCAATGCCGAACCGATGCCCACGGTGAGCAGCAGCCCGAGGCCGATTCCGAGCAGGAGTGCGGCGAGACGCTGGCCCTTGATCGTCTCCACAAGGGAGTCGGAGGAATCCACGCCCACAACCATGAGCACGAAGAGGAACAGCATCATGACCGCGCCGGTGTAGACGATCACCTGCACCATTCCCAGGAATGGAGCGGCGTTGGCGACGTAGAGGATCGCGAGATTGATCATGGTCAACGCGATGAACAGCGCGCTGTGTACGGCTTTGCGGGAGATGATCATGCCGAGGGCGCCGAGAACCGCCAGGCCGCCACACACCCAGAAGACGATGGTCTCCCCGAGATTGAAGTCTGAGACCGCTTCGGTCACGAAGGTGCTCCTTCGCTCTCGGATTTCTCCACGGTGAACTGTTCGGGAACCGCGCCCGTGACCTTATTGGCGTAGTAGTCCTGCTCCGTGGTACCGGGGACCATCGGATGCGGGGGTGGGGCCATCCCGGGAAGGAGGGGGGCCAACAAGTCCTGCTTCTCGTAGATCAGGTCCGCGCGGTTGTCATCGGCGAGCTCGAATTCATTCGTCATGGTCAGCGCGCGTGTGGGGCAGGCCTCGATGCACAAGCCGCAGAAGATACAGCGGAGGTAGTTGATCTGATAGACCCGTCCGTACCGCTCACCGGGAGAGAAGCGTTCGGTGTCGGAGTTGTCCGCACCCTGCACGTAGATCGCATCCGCCGGGCACGCCCACGCGCACAGTTCGCAGCCCACGCACTTCTCCAGGCCATCGGGCCAGCGGTTGAGTTGGTGCCGGCCATGGAAGCGGGGCTTGGGCGGGTACTTGTCCTTCTGCTCCGGGTACTGCTCGGTGACCACCTTCTTGAACATGGTGGTGAACGTGACACCGAAGCCGCGTACGGCCTGGGGTAGCTCAGGCATCCTCGGCCTCCTTCAGGGTGGCCTGCGTCGCGAGCAGAGCACTACGCCGCGGTGTGTACTCGAACGTCTGGCCGGGCATCGGCGGTACCGGATGGCCTCCGGCGGTGAGGTCGAGTTGCCGTTCGGCCCGGGCCGTGCGCTCGGCATCGCGCCGCTGCGCACGACGATCGGAACGGCCCTGGAGGACCCACGCACCCACGAGCAGGAGGAGGATGAGCACCACGCCGGCGATCAGGAGTTCGGTGTTGCTGAAGGCAACCTGATCCCGCAGCACGCGCACGGCCGCCACGACGATCGTCCAGATCAACGCGACCGGAATGAGCACCTTCCAGCCGAACTTCATGAATTGGTCGTACCGAAGACGCGGCAGTGTCCCGCGGAGCCAAATGAAGACGAAGATGAAGATCTGCACCTTGAGCAGCCACCAGAGCATCGGCCACCAGCCCGTATTGGCGCTCTCCCAGAGGGAGATCGGCCACGGAGCGAGGTACCCGCCGAGGAACAGGGTCGTCGCCAGCGCGGAGACGGTCACCATGTTGATGTACTCGGCGAGGAAGAAGAGTGCGAACTTCAGCGACGAGTACTCCGTGTGGAACCCGCCCACGAGCTCCCCCTCGGCCTCGGGAAGGTCGAAGGGCGCGCGGTTGGTCTCCCCCACCATCGCGGTCACGTAGATCAGGAAGCTCGGAAGCAGGATGACCGCGAACCAGATCGGCTCCTGGGCGATGACGATCTGCGAGGTCGACATCGACCCCGCGTAGAGGAACACCGCGACGAAGGACAGCCCCATCGCGATCTCGTACGAGATCACCTGCGCGGTGGAGCGCAGACCGCCGAGGAGCGGATACGTGGATCCCGAGGACCAGCCGGCGAGCACGAGTCCGTAGACACCGATGGAGGCGATGGCCAGCACGTAGAGCACCGACACCGGGAAGTCGGTGAGCTGCAGCGGTGTCTCGACGCCGAAGATCGACACGGTCGGGCCGAAGGGGATCACCGCGAATGCGAGGAAGGCCGCGGTGGCTGAGATCACCGGCGCGATCCAGTAGACCGCGCGATGGGCGGCCTTCGGGAGGATTTCCTCCTTCAAGGCGAGCTTGATGCCATCCATCAACGACTGCAGCAGGCCCTGTGGGCCGACCCGGTTGGGACCGATGCGGTTCTGCATCCGCGACACCACGCGCCGTTCCCACCAGATGGTGAACAGCGTGAGCAGCACCAACATCACGAAGATGCCCAGCACCTTGACGATCACCAACCACCACGGGTCGGTCCCGAAGAGTCCGAATTGGCTCACAGGGCACCCCCCACCGTGACGCGGATGGTGTCGCCGGGGCGCGCACCCAGGTCGCGATAGATGTGACAGCCCGGTGAGTTCATGGGAACCCACACCACGGAATCGGCAACATCGGCGATCTCCACCGGAAGTGTCACCATCCCGGTCGGCCCATGCAGCGTCGCCGTCTCCGTGAGACCGAGCCGGCGAGCGGTGGCCTCCGACAGCTTCACGACGGTGGGACGTGCGGTGGCCGCGAGATGGGGCTCGCCCTCCTGCATCACGCCGGAGTCGAGCAACTGCCGCCAGCTCGCGAGCACGAGACCATCGGGACGCGGACCGGCAGGCACACGGGGTGCATCCGCGCGGGCACCCCGCCAGGGACCGAGGGTCCCGAGTTCGGCGCGCAGGGCGTTGACGTCACTGGGACCGACGGGTCGATCCATCGCATCGGCGATCATCCCGAGGACCTGGGCGTCCGGCATGGTCAGTGCATCGCGCAGCACCCGGGTGAACGGCCGTGGGCGACCCTCCCAGTCCAGGAAGGTTCCGGCTTTCTCAGTGACGACTGCGACGGGCAGGACGACGGACGCACGTTCGGTCACGGCCGAATGGTGGTTCTCCAGGGAGACGATGAAGCCGACCTGGTCGAGGGCAGCGCGGACATCCTGCGGGTAATCGGAGAGTTCGACACCGCCGATGACCGCTGCGTCGATGGAGCCGAGCCGCGCGATGAGCGCATCCCCGGCGCTTCCTGGATCCGGCAGGGAATCGACACCCCACAGCGTCGACACGTCGGTCCGGGCCTGCGGGTCGGAGAGCGGACGACCACCCGGGAGCAGACCGGCGAGGGCACCGGCATCGAGCGCCCCGCGCTCGCCCGCGCGACGCGGAACCCATGCGAGGGCGGCTCCGGTGCGATCGGCAAGCGCTGCGACCGCACTGAGAGCTCCCGTGCTCAGAGCCGCACGCTCGCCCACCATGATCACGGCGCCAGGCGTCGAGAGTGCATCGACGACATCTGCGGGAAGCGATGCCAGTGCGGTGGCTTCGTCGCCGGGTGCACACCACACCATCTCCGCAGCGACCTTCTCGCTGCCCTTCGAACGCACCGCACCGACGCTGACCACGCGTGTTCCAGTCCGGGCGGCCTTGCGCAAGCGCAGGAAGACGATCGGGGACTCATCCTCAGGTTCGAAGGAGACCAGCAGCACGATCGGCGCAGACTCGAGCTTCTCGTAACTGGCGGACACCGGTGAACCCGCCACGCGGGACGCGAGGAATGCGTGCTCCTCGTCCGAGACGCCGCGGGCTCGGAAGTCGATGTCGTCGGTGCGGAGCGCGACGCGCGCGAACCGCGCGTAGGCGTAGGCGTCCTCGACCGTGGAGCGGCCGCCGACCAGGACCGCGTGGCTCGAGGCTGCGGCAAGACCACGCGCAGCAACGTCGATGGCCTCGGGCCACGAGGCGACTCGCAATTCGCCGTTCTCACGAATCAGCGGGTACTCGATACGACCCTCGGTCTGATACACGAAGGCGAAGCGACCCTTGTCGCAGTTCCATTCTTCGTTGACAGCGGGGTCATCCCAGGCGAGGCGACGCGTGACCACCTCACGGCGGTAATCCGTCCGGAGTGAGCATCCCGATGCGCAGTGCTCGCACGTGGTGGGAACCGACACCAGATCGAAGGGGCGCGACCGGAATCTGTAGGCGGCCGACGTGAGCGCACCGACCGGGCAGATCTGGATCGTGTTCCCGGAGAAGTAGGAGTCGAAGGGCTCGTCCTCGGCGGTGCCCACCTGCTGCTGTGCACCACGCTCGAGCAGTTCGAGCATCGGGTCACCCGCGATCTGCTCCGCGAACCGCGTACACCGCGCGCACGACACGCAGCGCTCACGGTCGAGGAGGATCTGGGCACTGACGTTGATCGGCTTGGGGAATGTGCGCTTGTCTTCGGTGAACCGCGACTCCGGACGACCCACGCTCATCGCCTGGTTCTGCAACGGGCACTCACCGCCCTTGTCGCACACCGGGCAGTCGAGGGGATGGTTCAGAAGCAGGAACTCCATCACGCCCTCCTGGGCGAGACGAGCCATCTCGGACGACTGCTGGGTGCGGATGACCATGCCATCGGAGACCGTCTGCGCGCACGCCGGCTGCGGCTTGGGCATGCCCTCCACCTCGATCAGGCAGGCGCGGCAGGCAGCGACCGGGTCGAGCAGCGGGTGATCGCAGAAGCGGGGGATCTCGATGCCGAGAAGCTCGGCAGCGCGGATCACCAACGTTCCCTTCGGCACCGCCACTGCCACACCATCGATGATCACCGTGACGGTCTCGGAAGGGACCGCGACCTGGGAATCGTTGGCGGTGATGGTCATCGCGCCACCGCCGGGGCGAACACGTAGGAGGCGACGGGGTCGAAGGTTTCATCGACGGGCGTGTGCGTGGCGTCGGTGAACTCCTGGCGGAAGAACTTCAGCGCTGCCGGATACGGAGTGGCCGCCGCATCGCCCAGCGCACAGAACGAGCGACCCGCGATCTGACCACAGAGGTTCACCAGGGTGTCCATCTCGGCATCGGAACCATGACCGTGCTCGAACTTCTCGAGAACTCCGGTGATCCAGTAGGTCCCCTCGCGACACGGCGTGCACTTGCCGCAGGACTCGTGCTTGTAAAACTCCAGCCAGCGCGTGACGGCCTTCACCACGCTCACGGTGGAGTCGAAGATCATCGGCGTGCCGGTGCCGAGCATGGTGCCCGCTTCGGCCATGGCCTCGTAGGTGAGGGGAAGGTCGAGGTGTTCGGCGGTCAGCATGGGCACGGAGGAGCCGCCCGGCAGCCAGAACTTCACCTCGCCACCACCGCGCACTCCCCCGGCGTAGCCGAGGAGCTCACGCATCGTGATGCCGAGGGGTGCCTCGAAGAGTCCCGGGTTGTTCACGTGGCCGGAGACCGCCCACACCTTGAATCCCGGTGACTTCTCGGTGCCGAACTGCCGGAACCACTCGACGCCGCGCCCGATGATGAACGGGATGTTGGCGATGGTTTCGACGTTGTTGATCACCGTGGGCGATGCATAGAGACCGGCGACTGCCGGGAAGGGTGGCTTGAGCCGCGGCTGACCGCGGTAACCCTCCAGTGAGTCCAGCAGCGCGGTCTCCTCACCGCAGATATACGCGCCGGCGCCGGAGTGCACGACGACATCGAGGTCGAATCCGCTGCCGAGGATGTTCTTTCCGATGAGACCCGCAGCCTTCGCCTGCTCCACGGCAAGGGCGACCTTGCGGATCGCGTTCGGGACTTCACCGCGAATGTAGATGAATGCGTGGTTGGCGCGGATCGCATAGCTGGCGATGATCACACCCTCGACCAACACATGGGGATCGGCCATCATGATCGGGATGTCCTTGCACGCCCCCGGCTCGGACTCATCCGCGTTCACCACGAGGTAATGGGGCTTGCCATCGTTCTGCGGGACGAAGGACCACTTCAATCCTGTGGGGAAGCCCGCTCCCCCACGTCCGCGCAGTCCCGAGTCCTTGACCTGACTGATGATCGCGTCCGGGTCCTGCTTCAGCGCGGAGGCGAGTGCCTCGTAGCCGCCGAAACGGCGGTAGCCCTCAAGTGTGTAGAGATCGGGTGCGTCCCAATGTTCGGTGATGACCGGGGTCAGACCTGTGGTGATCATGGCGCCTTCATCCCCCGCTCTTTGGCGATCGTGAGACCCGCGAGCATCTTGGCGTCCACGGACGGAGCATCCGCGAGACCGTCGAGCGGGAAGGCGAGGGTGTGCTCCGTAGCGTCGAAGGTGCGGATGACCGGACCACGGGTGGACTGCACGGTCTCACCCCGCCGCAACTTCTCGATGATCTCGCAGGCTCCACGCGGCGTGACGTCGTCCATGAACTCCCAGTCCACGGTCATCACGGGCGCGTGGGTGCACGCCGCCTGACATTCGATGCGCTCAAGGAAGAACTCGCCATCCGCGGTGGGTTCGTTGTGACCCACACCGAGCTCCGCACTCAGTGCATCCCATACCGCATCGCCACCGAGGAGACCGCACAGCGTGTTGGTGCAGACACCGATGTGATGCGTGCCCACGGGACGACGCTTGTACATCGTGTAGAAACTGGCGACCGCGGTGACCTCCGCCGGCGTAATGCCGAGGACTTCGGCACATACGTTGATTCCCTCGACGGTGATCTCGTTCTCCTCGCTCTGCACCAGGTGCAGCATCGGGAGCAGTGCCGACCGAGCAGACGGGTACCTATCCGCGATCTCGCGCAGGCCGGTGCGCGTTGTCTCCGAGATGGCCATCAGCGATCCACCCCGCCCATGACCGGATCGAGACTGGCCACAGCCGCGATCACGTCGGGGACCATGCCCCCGACGCACATGGCCGCGGTGGCCTGCAGGTTGTTGAACGATGGATCACGGAAGTGCACGCGGTAGGGACGGGTACCTCCGGAACTGACCACATGCGCACCGAGTTCACCGCGTGGCGACTCGACCGCGACGTAGACCTGGCCGGCCGGAACCTGGAAGCCCTCCGTGACCAACTTGAAGTGGTGGATCAGCGCTTCCATCGATTCGCTCATGATCTGGCGGATGTGGTCGAGGGAGTTGCCCTGCCCATCGGCGCCGATCGACAACTGCGCCGGCCACGCGATCTTCTTATCGGCGACCATCACCGGACCGGGCTTCAACCGATCGAGGCATTGTTCGACGATCTTCATCGACTCCTGCATTTCGGCCAGGCGGATGAGGAAACGGCCGTAGGCGTCGCAGGTGTCGGTGGTGGGGACGTCGAACTCGTAGGTCTCGTAGCCGCAGTAGGGCTGGGACTTGCGCAGGTCGTGTGGCAACCCGGTGGAGCGCAGGACCGGGCCCGTGATGCCCAGCGCCATGCACCCGGTGAGGTCGAGATACCCGACGTTGACCGTGCGTCCCATCCAGATGCTGTTGTCGACGAGGAGATCCGCGGTGTCCTTCATCCGCTTCTTGAGCAGCGGCAGAGTTTCGCGGATCTTCGCCTCGGCACCTGCGGGGAGGTCCTGCGCCACACCACCGGGGCGCACGTAGGCGCTGTTCATCCGGAGACCGGTGACCATCTCGAACAGGTCGAGGACCAGTTCGCGCTCGCGGAATCCGAAGGTCATGGCAGTCAAGGCGCCGAGTTCCATGCCACCCGTGGCCAGCGCGACGAGGTGTGAGGAGATTCGATTGAGTTCCATCATCATCACGCGGATGACGTTCGCGCGCTCGGGAATCTGGTCCGTGATGCCGAGCAACTTCTCCACCGCGAGGCAGTAGGCCGTCTCGTTGTAGAAGGGACTGAGGTAGTCCATGCGGGTGACGAAGGTGACTCCCTGCACCCAGGACCGGTACTCGAGGTTCTTCTCGATCCCGGTGTGCAGGTAGCCGATACCGCACGTGGCCTCGGTGACCGATTCACCCTCGAGCTCGAGGATCAGACGCAGCACGCCGTGGGTGGACGGGTGCTGCGGGCCCATGTTGACGACGATCCGCTCGGTCTCACCCTCCGGTGCGGCCTCGATCGTGTCCCAGTCACCGCCCGTCACGGTGTAGACGATGCCCTCGGTCGTCTCGTACGCCCCGGCGTAGGGATCGTCGACGTCCTGGGAGGTGAAGGTGATGTCGGCCATCAGTTGTAGGCCCTCCGCTGATCCGGCGGCGGAATCGTGGCGCCCTTGTACTCCACCGGGATACCGCCGAGCGGGTAGTCCTTGCGCTGCGGGTGGCCGACCCAGTCGTCGGGCATCTCGATGCGCGTCAGTGCCGGATGGCCGTCGAACACGATGCCGAAGAAGTCCCAGGTCTCGCGCTCGTGCCAGTCATTGGACGGATAGAGCGCGACGATCGACGGGATGTGCGGATCAGAGTCGGGTGCGGACACCTCGACACGCACACGGCGATTGTGTGTCACAGACAGGAAGGGATAGACCGCATGCAACTCCCGGCCCTCCTCCAGCGGATAGTGCACGCCACTCACACCCATGCACAATTCGAAACGCAGACCCGGTTCATCCCGCAGCGCGCGCACGAATTCGACGAGATGTTCCCGCCGGACATGGAAGGTGATCTCGCCGCGATCCACCACGACCTTCTCGATCGCACTGTGCGCGGGCAGGCCCCGGGCGGCGAGTGAGAGTTCGAGTTCGTCGGCGAGGGCATCGAATCCATCGCCGTAGGGCCGGGACGATGGCCCGGGCATGAGGACCGGCGCGACCAGACCACCGAATCCACTGGTGTCACCGGAACCGGAGACGCCGAATGCTCCCTGGCGCACGGCGATCAGTTCAATCGACTGCACGCCTTCGGGCACGATGTCGGTCATCGCAGCAGACCCTTCATCTCGAGGGTCGCGGGTGCGGCAAGGGCGAGCTGCTCCTCCTGGATGATCTCGGCCCGACGGTTGGGGCCGAGCTTCATGTCCTGGATCTGGTCGTGGATCTTCAGGATCGCGTCGATCAGCAGCTCCGGGCGCGGCGGGCACCCGGGGAGGTAGACGTCGACCGGCACGACGT
>JBEIHR010000035.1:0-17729 GCA_040381195.1 Rubricoccaceae bacterium | reverse complement strand
TTGCCGAGGAGGATGCCAAGCTCGCGCTCGGAATTCATCGACACGTTGTCCCCGGAATTCTGTGAGCCCACGAACGCCATGGCGTTTCTGGTTCCCGCGTCGCGGATGATCGCTTTGGAGTGGATGAAAACCGGGCCACCGGCGTAGGTGGGATCGAACCGGAACTCCACACCGGCAGCAACAAGTTGACTTAGTTGTTCGAAGGACATCGGCTTGGGGTTCGTGTTCGTGATGATGCGCACGTCCACGCCCCGCTTCTCGGCGGCGATCAGTCTGTCCTGGAAGGGCAGGTAGTCCAGCAAGAGGACATAGAGATCGAGTGACTTGGTGGACTTGTCTATGAGCGCGAAAATCCTGTCCTTGCCCTGGGACTTCGGCAGGTACCCGACGCCGTTGGGCGACCACACCAGGCTGGGACTCGTGAAGGCCCGGGGCGGGCGCCTCTCCCAGTCCGCGTCGAACACCTCCTGGATCTCCCGGACATCGCCGATGTTCGACGTCGTGACCGCGAAGCCACGCGTGCCGAGGAGACCGGGTGTGGGGGTGAGGTAGGAGGGTTGGGCGTTGAAGTCCATGATGAGCGCGCGTCCGTTACTGCTGCGCCCGTCGGCGATCATCGTCTTCTCGTGGCTGTAGGTATAGAAGAACGGGCTCAGGCGAACATCGATCCCGGCCTTCTGCAGTGCGTTGAACGTCGGCATGTTGGTGTTGTAGTTGGGGCTGAACGGATCCCACAGGTTGCTCCCGGCAGGGAAGACCTGCCAGGTGAACATGACCCTGACGTCCACGCCCCGTCGTTTCGCCGCCTTGAGCTCGCGAGCGATGCGTCCATCGTTGAATTGGTAAATCGTGAAGTCCAATGTCTGTCGCGCGGAGCGGATGAACTCGATGATCGGGCGGTAGCCATCGCTGGGCTGCACGTGGAGCTCCACCTGGGAAGTCGCCGGTTCAAGACTCGGGGAGGCCTGGGCAGTCGGGGCCAGGGCCCAGATCAGGGCACAGAGCGCCACAAGAAAGGTGGTCAACCGACGCATCTCGGGATTCTACGAATCACCGGGCCTCACACTGTCCAGACCTAGACGTCTAGTACTGGACAAGACAGGTGTATAGTTCTGGACTAGACAGGCCGACACATGGAGGTGCTTCCCATGAATATCCGCTGGCTCCATCGTTCCCCGAAGGCCGAATCCGTCCGCACTCCCGAGAGTCCCGTGGATCTGCATCGGGTCACCTCGGACTTCTGCTACGCGATTTGCCGCTTCACCCTCGACTGCACATGCGGTGCCCACTTCGACACCCCGTTCATCGATGAGGCGTTGGAGTGGCACGAGATGCATGAGCGGCTCGCCCCCTTGGCAGACCAACTGCCGGTCACGGCGTGAGCGCCGTGGGGGGACTGTCCAACGACACGTCGGCGAAGAAGGCTCTCCAAAAGGCGGCCAAGGATTGGAAGGCCGCCAAGAAGAAGGAGCGCGCTGCGCGCAACGTGCTCGCCGCCCTCGTTGTGGAATCGGTCAAGAAGGGCCTGCTCACCGAGAACAAGGTCTCGTCGGTCACCGACATCCCCCGCATGACGATCCGGAAGATGCTCGGGAAGGACTGATTGTCCACAGGCCGCGCTTTCATCCCGGGGGTCGCGGACGGATCTGGATTCACGCTCTGTGAGGTTGTGGACTTCTGGCATCACATTGATGCTCAGGAGGAGCGATGAACGATATTGCGATGACCGTTATCGGCAACGTGGTGAACGACGTGGAGATGCGTTTCACGCCGTCGGGGGAGCCGGTTGCCAAGTTTCGCGTTGCATCCAGCACACGCCGATACGACCGGGTGCACGAGCGATGGGTGGACGGTGACACGCATTACCTGTCTGTGAGCTGCTGGCGTGGGTTAGCACATAACGTCGTGCAGTCAGTCAAGAAGGGGATGCCCGTGATCGTGGTCGGCCGCCTGCGCAGCCGGCAGGTTGAGCGGGAATGCGGCGACACCCGGCACATCACCACCTTCCACGACATTGAGGCCTCGGCCGTGGGCCCGGACCTGTCGCGTGGCATCGCCGACTTCGAGCGCATCCGCCGCACCGCCGTGACCGAGAGCGAGCAGCGCGAACTCGCGGATGACATGGAAGTCGAGCGGATGGTCGCCGAGGACGCGACCCGGGAGGACGACTCCGTCGAGGTGGACCTGGAGACGGGCGAGATCCTCGAACCCGTGGGCTAGAACTGCGTGAGGGGCGACCAGTGTCGCCCCTCACGAGCACGCACGTCCTGCTGAATAGGCTTGCCTATATGGCCGAGTTCATCTACACCCTCTCCAAGGCGCGCAAGGCACACGGCGACAAGGTCGTCCTCGACGATGTCACTCTCGCCTTCCTGCCCGGCGCCAAGATTGGTGTCGTCGGCCCCAATGGAGCCGGCAAGTCGAGCCTGCTGAAGATCATGGCCGGCATCGACGACGTCTCCAACGGCGAGGCCCGCCTCATGGACGGGTACACCGTCGGGATCCTGATGCAGGAACCCAAACTCGACGAATCGAAGACTGTCCTGGAGAACGTCCAGGAGGGTGTCGCCGAGACCAAGGGAATGATCGATCGGTTCAACGAAATTTCCGGACTCTTGGCCGACCCGGACGCGGACTACGACGCACTGCTGGCCGAGATGGGGCAATTGCAGGAGGCGATCGACCACCGCAACGCATGGGATCTCGATGCCCAACTCGAACAGGCCATGGATGCCCTGCGCTGCCCGCCCCCGGATGCCGATGTCTCCGTGCTCTCCGGAGGTGAGAAGCGCCGCGTGGCGCTGTGTCAGTTGTTGCTGCGTCAGCCCGACCTCTTGCTTCTCGATGAGCCCACCAACCACCTCGACGCCGAGAGCGTGCAGTGGCTCGAGCAGCACTTGGAGAAGTACCCCGGGACCATCGTCGCGATCACCCACGACCGCTACTTCCTCGACAACGTCGCGCAGTGGATCCTCGAACTCGACCGTGGTCGCGCCTACCCGTACCAGGGCAACTACTCCACCTACCTGGAGACCAAGGCAGCGCGTCTGAAGGTCGAGGGTCAGAAGGACGCGAAACTGCAGAAGCGCCTCACCGAGGAACTCGAGTGGGTCCGTTCGAACGCCAAGGCGCGTCAGACCAAGAGTCGTGCCCGTCTCGATCGATACGAGGAAATGGCCACGGCAGCGGAGAAGACCCGCAAGCTCGATATGGAGGAGATCCAGATTCCACCCGGCCCCCGCCTGGGCAACGTCGTCGTCGAGGTCAGTCACCTCACCAAGGCCTTCGGTGACCGCATCCTCATTGACGACCTCTCCTTCACGCTTCCGCGGAATGGGATCGTCGGAGTCATCGGGCCCAACGGTGTCGGAAAGACCACGTTGTTCACCATGCTTGTCGCGGCCGCGGAAGGCCGCGACGATGACAAGGACGAACTCCCCACGTCGGGAGATATCAAGGTGGGCGAGACCGTCACCCTCTCCTACGTCGACCAGAGCCGCGCGGGTCTCGACCCGAGCAAGAATGTGTGGGAGGTGGTCTCCGACGGCCTCGACTGGATCAAGGTCGGCAACGTCGAGATGCCCTCACGTGCATATGTCTCCGCTTTCGGGTTCAAGGGTCCTGACCAGCAGAAGCCGGCCAAGGTGCTCTCCGGTGGCGAGCGCAACAGATTGAATCTGGCTCTGACGCTCAAGATGGGCGGCAATCTGCTGCTCCTCGACGAGCCCACCAACGACCTTGATGTGGAGACACTCGGCTCACTCGAGAACGCACTCCTGGAGTTCCCTGGGTGCGCGGTCATCACCTCGCATGATCGCTGGTTCCTAGACCGCATCGCGACGCACATCCTCGCCTACGAAGGCGATTCGCAGTGGTTCTGGTTCGAAGGCAACTTCGAGTCCTACGAGAAGAACAAGATCGAGCGCCTCGGTGCAGACGCCGCGCGCCCGCACCGCGCCACGTATCGCAAATTGACCCGGGACTAGTCGTGGCCGTCGACATCCCGGTGGAGCGTCGGTTCAAGGATCTCGACCCTCTGAACCACGTCAGTAACGCGACCTTCCTCGACTACATCATGGAAGCGCGCGTTCGCTTCTACCTCGCCCTCGATCCCGGAATCATGCGCTCCGGAAACCAAGTGGTGGCCCGCCAGGAGATCAACTACCGCGCTCCGATCGAGTTCTCGACCGAACCCCTGATCCTGCGCACGTGGGTGAGCCACATCGGCACCACCTCCTTCACCATCGAGTGCCAGATCTGGGACGGGGGCGCCCTCGCTGCGGATGCGAAAACCGTGGTGGTGTGTTTCGATATTGGCTCGCAGAAGCCGGTTCCGATCCCGGAGGACTTCCGGGCCGGGCTCGCCTCGCACTACGCGGAGCAGCCACCAACGTAAGGAGGCGTCATGGACGTGCGCCTCGGTGATGCCGAACGCCGCGTCCTCGCACTCCTCGGCCGCCGGCAGGTCGAATGGGACGCCCGACTCGCCGCGCGCATCGTCAGCCGCGATGGCGCACTCGGGATCTTCACCGCCCCGCCGATGGACGTGCTCGCCTTCCTCGCGGTGCCGGCGGAGGTCACGGAACCACTCGATGTCACCGTCTCCATGGCTGCGCTCGTGGCCGCAGCCGAAGCATCGAGTGACATCGACCTCGCCTCGCTGCCCGTGGTGCAGGCCCCGTTCACATCGGGCGTGTCCTTGGCCCACCTCCCGCCGGCCGACGGGTGGCAGATGCCGATTCCGGCCGTCGCGAGCGATGTCCTCCCCGCGGTCGATGAGGCCATGACGGAGTTCCGCGCTCGCTCCGCGGGACTCGGTCCGCGTGCGCAGCAGACCGTGGCCGAGGAGATCTGGTCACGCACGGCCTGGGCCGGACTTCCGTTGCGTGTCCTGCACGCCGGGTACCGGCTGCGTTTCCTGTCGCGCGAGCGGATGCGCATTGCGGCCGCCACGAATGGTCCCTGGCGTCGGTTGTCGACGCCACGCGGGCAGGTCTTCAGCTACGTGGCCGGAATTCAGGCCCAATTGAGCCTGCACGCCGTCAGCTGAGCATTCAGCTCGGCGTCATCCAGACGCAGGATTCACCCGCGATCCTGTGATCGGGCACGACAGCATCCGCCATCGATGCGATCTCAACTGTCCCACTCGGGAGAATTGCGGGAGTCTGCCCGAAGTTGATCACGCACATGAGCGGCGTGGCACTCGCACGCCGGAAGGCGAGGAGGTCACCGTCGGTGTCCCACCACTCCAGGGGTGCCTCCCCAAGGGCGCGTGCCCGACGCAGGGCGAGGGCCGCACGGTAGAACTCCAGTGTCGAATCACCGAGTCCCTCCTGGGCCTGCGCACTCAGCGACGCCCAGGTCGGTGGCTGCGGTAACCACGATGCAACACCCGAGTTGAATCCGTAGCTCGGCGCATCACCGGACCACGGAAGCGGAACCCGGCACCCGTCACGGCCGAGGTCCTCACCGTGACTGCGGTGCCACGCAGGGTCCTCCCGCGCATCGTCCGGAATGTCGAACACCTCGACGAGCCCCAACTCCTCGCCCTGGTAGAGGTAGGTGCTCCCCGGCAGGGCGAGGGTGAACAGCGTGAGGGCGCGGGCGCGTGCCAGGCCCCGCGTCTCGTCGGGACGGCAGTGACGATCCTGCGGGAAGAAGCCGGGGGCCAGGCGGGTGCGGTGGCGCACCACATCGTGGTTGGACAGCACCCAGGTGGGCGGAGCCCCGACCGTGGCGTGGTGCGTGAGCGTGTTCGCGACCGAACGCTGCACCGCGAGCCGATCCCAGCCTGCCTTGAGGTAGTCGAAATTGAACGAGGTATGGAGTTCATCCGGTCGCTGGTAGAGCGCCAGTCGTTCCGGACTCGGTGCCCACGTCTCGCCACAGAAGATGCGCGGGGGATTGTAGGAATCGGCGATGCGGCGCCACTCGCGGTAGACGTCGTGCACACCGTCCTGATCCCAGTACGGCGCCTCGGGAGAGGAGCCGAGGAGTTCGGCCTGCCGCATCTTCGCGTAGTCCACATCCGGGAGTGCTGGATCCTTGACCATGCCGTGCGCCACGTCGATGCGGAAGCCGTCGACACCGCGGTCGAACCAGAAGCGCAGGATGTCGGCGAATTCCTCGCGGACCTCGGCGTTCTCCCAGTTCACGTCGGGTTGGGTGCTGTCGAAGAGGTGCAGGTACCAGTAGCCGGTGTCGGTGCCGTCCGCCGTGATGAGTTTCGTCCAGGCAGGCCCGTGGAAGATGCTGGTCCAGTTGTTGGGCGGACCGGCGTCGGAGGGGCGGATGATGTAGCGATCCCACGCCGCCGATCCCGGGCCGTCGCGGAGGACCTCCTGCCACCAGCGGTGCTCGCTGCTCGTGTGGTTGGGAACGATGTCGAATAGCACCTTCAGACCATGCTTATGGGCACCCGTGATCAGCGCATCGGCATCGTCGAGGGTTCCGAACCGGGGGTCCACGTCCCGGAAGTCCGCGACGTCGTATCCGGCGTCGTGTTGCGGGGACGTGTAGAAGGGGGACACCCAGATGGCGTCGATCCCGAGTGCGGCGAGGTAATCCAGCCGGCTGATGATCCCCGGTAGGTCGCCGAGGCCGTCACCGTTGGCGTCAGCGAAGGAGCGTGGATACACCTGGTAGATGACGGCATCCCGCCACCAGGGACGTGCACTCATGGTCGACCCTCCGGAATATCGGCGATGGCATCGGACGGGCCATCGGGGACGTTCTGCATTGCGAATGCCGCGGACAGCAGGTAGTTCCACAGAACTTCCTCCTGCTCGGGAGGCATGTTCTGTTCATCCACGGCCGCCCGCATGTGGGTGAGCCAGCGATCCCGGGCTCGTCCGTCGATGGTGAAGGGCATGTGGCGCATGCGGAGTCGTGGGTGTCCACGCACCTCTCCGTAGGTCTTCGGACCACCCCAGTACTGCTCGAGGAACATCTGCAAGCGCCATCGGGCGTCGGTGAGATCCTCGTCGGGATACATCGGGCGCAGGATGTCGTCCGTTGCCACGCGGGAATAGAACGCGCCGACGAGTCGCTCGAAGAAGTCGTGCCCACCGAACTCGTCATGGAACGTGACGTCTTCGCTCATGCCGCGCCCCTCACAACTTCTCCAGGCCGGTCCAGGCGGCAAGGAAGGCGAGAATGTCCGCTGTCTCGTCGACCGCACGCGTCAGCGAGCGTGCACCGTGCCCCACATCACCTTCCGTGCGCACGAGGACCGGTCGTGTTCCCGATGTCGCAGCCTGAACAGCAGCAGCCATCTTGCGACCGTGCATCGGATCGGTGCGGGTGTCGTTATCGAAGACGACGAACATCGTCGCCGGGTAATCGGTGTCCGGCGAGACCCGGTGGTAGGGCGAGTATGCGTGTAGCCAGCCGAAGTGCTCCGGATCCTCTGGGTCCCCGTACTCGACGGTCCACGTGGGACCGAGTTCGGATGTCGTGTACCGGATCATGTCCAAGAGAGGGGCCACGCACACCACGGCGTTGAACAAGTCCGGGCGCTGTGTCATGGCTGCACCAACGAGCAACCCGCCGTTGGACCCGCCATAGATGCCGAGTTGCTCGGATGTGGTCCAGCCTTCGGCGATCAGGTACTCCGCGGCCGCGTGGAAATCGTCGAACACGTTCTGCTTGTTGCCGAGCATCCCGGCGCGGTGCCAGTCCTCACCCTCCTCGCCGCCGCCACGCAGGCTCGCGACAGCCCATACCCCGCCGGCCTCCACCCAGGCGAGGATCGCGGCCGAGTAACCCGGTTGCATGGGGATGCCGAAGCCGCCGTAGCCATAGAGCACGGTCGGTCGTGGGCGATCCGGGGTCTGCGTGGGCGAGATCACGAACATCCGCACGTGGGTTCCGTCCGCCGAGGTGTACGTAACCTGGCGCGAATGCACCGACGGCGGTGTCACCGATCCCGGGGGACTTGCGTAGAGCGATAGGGCGCGCGTGTGTCCATCGAATTCGAATACCCGTGGCACCGATGTGTGATCCGTATAGACGATCCACGCGACAGGGCCCCCATCGATGTGCTCGACCGGGCCACCCACCGTTCCGGCGCCGGGGAGTTCGATCTCCTGCAGAGTTGCGCCGTCGCGTGCACGATGCAGAGTCATGCGGCTCACGCCGTGACTCGTCCACGTCGCGAGGAGCAGATCCTCCGGAAGTCCGTCGAGGATCGCGGCACCATCGAGGACAGCGTCGGCGGCTTCGGGGAGAAGGGTGGTCCACTGCTCGGGTTTCCACGCGCCGGGAACTGTGACCAGCATGCGTCCCCGCGGTGCATCGCGGTCGGTGAATATGTAGACGCGTCCATCGCGTCCGAAGGTGAGCGACGTTTGCGCATCCACATCGCCCTGCACCAGTGTGAACGCAGGCGAGTCGATGGGTGAGGAAGTGAGATCCGCGACCCAGAGATCGTTGCGGGGTTCGGTTCCTTCGGAAGCACTGACCTGCAGCCAGTGACCGTCCCTGGAGACCTCGACGCCGTAGTAGTTCGTCATGGTCATGCCGACACCGAAAATGCATACGTCCTCGTCGGGGCTCGTCCCCACGCGATGGAGGAACACGCGGCGATGGAAGTTGCGCTCGGACTCCGGGAGGTCCTCGGGTGGGAGTCTGCGCACGTAGTAGAAGGAGTGCTCCCCGGGAATCCATGCGACAGGGGAGTAGCGACACCGGTCGATCGGCCCCTCGACCGCCGCACCGGTGGCGACGTCCATCACATAGAGCACGGATTCCTCGGTCCCGCCCTCGGACACCTGGTAGGCGAGCAGGTTGCCCTCCTTGGATGGCTGCCAGCTGTCCAGGGTCGTGGTGCCCTCCGGATCGAGTGCCATCGGGTCGATCAACACCCGCTCGTTATCGCCCTCGGCGACATAGAGCACGGCGAACTGCTGGTCGGGATTGCGGCGGCTGAAGAACCGCCGCGTTCCGCGGAAGTAGTCCGGTGAGATGGAACCCGAGCCCAGGAGTTCGGTGACCCGAGACGCGAACCGATCCCGGGTGGTCCAGCGAGTGCGCTCCGCGGCCATCAATTCCGCTTGCTGGCCCAGCCAGGTGCGGGTTCGGGGATCGTCCCCGTTTTCCAGCCAGCGATAGGGGTCGTCGACCTGAACACCATGCAATGTTTCTGCAACATCATCCCTCGGTGCATCGGGATAGACAGGACGTGTGTTCGGGCTCATGCACCAACCTTATGAAGTCGTCTGAAAACGGTTACTGTGCGCCCGTGCCCGCCTCCGACGCGCACCTGCGCACACTTGCCGACGCATACGGCGTCGCCACCGAGTACTGGGACCAGTCTGGTGCGCGTGTCGACGTCTCCGACGCGACCGTGCGCGCGATCTTGCACTCTCTCGGTGTCGACGCCAGCAATGCGGAGGCCATCGACGCGGCAATCGCGGAGCTGCCGTTGCGGCACTGGCGTCGATTCCTGCCGCCGTTCTTCATCACCCGCGAAGGTGAGGGGCGTCGGGCATGGATGCACGTGCCCCATGGTGACCCGGCGCGCATGTGGGTCGAACTCGCTGACGGATACGTGATCGACCTCGCGCAGATGGATGTGTGGGTCGATCCGATCGATGTGGACGGAGTGCTCACGGGCGAGGCTTCCTTCTGGGTACCCGACTCACTGCCCATCGGCTACCACACTCTGCACGCGGTCAGTGGCCAGCGTGCCGAGACATGTGATCTTGCAGTGGCTCCTGCACGCCTGCACCCGGAGCGGATCCTTGGTGAGCGGCAGTGGGGGTTGATGACTCAGTTGTACTCACTGCGTTCACGTGGATCGTGGGCGATGGGTGATCTGCATGATCTCGGTGAACTCGCCGCGTGGAGCGCACGTGAACTCGGTGCGGGTTTCATCCTGGTGAACCCGCTACACGCCTGCTCGCCCGTGTCCCCCGTGACGCCTTCTCCCTACTCACCCGTCACACGTAGGTTCGCAAGCCCGTTCTACGTCCGAGTCGAGGACATCCCGGAATGGAGTCGCGTTCCTGATCGTGATCGCATCGAAGATGCGGTCGACACCCTCCGAAGGGCCAACACCACCCCCGATCTCCTGGAGCGGGACCCGGTCTGGAAAGTCAAGCGCGAGGCCCTGGAGCGGACCTTCGCGGTGGGTCTCGACGAGGAACGTCGGCGCGAGTTCGATGCGTACGTGGAACAGGAGGGCTCCGGCCTGGTCGACTACGCCCGGTGGTGTGTTCTCGCGGACCACTATGGACCGATCACGGATGACTGGCCGGAGCAGTACCGCCACCCGCGCTCCCCGGCCGTGGCGGATTTCGCGCAGACCCACGTGGCTGACGTGGACTTCCATCTCTGGACGCAGTGGGTGACGCATCGTCAACTGGCCGCCGCGCAACGCACCGCGGTCGACAGCGGTATGGCTGTGGGAGTGGTCAACGACCTCGCCGTCGGTGTCCACCGTGCCGGTGCCGACGCCTGGGCGCTGCAGGATGTGATCGCACCGGGGGTCATGGTCGGTGCCCCGCCGGACATGTACAACCAGATGGGCCAGGACTGGCAACTGCCGCCGTGGAAGCCCGAAGCACTCGCCGACCACGGCTTCCGCCCGTTCCGCGACATGCTCCGCACGGCCCTGCGCACAAGTGGTGGTCTGCGGGTCGACCACGTTCTGGGACTGTTCCGCATGTGGTGGATTCCCGAAGGATGCACCGCCAACCTCGGAACGTTCGTCCGCTTCGACCATGACGCGCTCTTGGGGATCCTCTGCCTGGAGGCGCACCTGGCCAGCGCCGTGGTGATCGGTGAGGACCTGGGCACCGTCGAGGACTGGGTGCAGCGCGAGCTCGCCTCCCGAGGGATCCTGGGCACGTCGATCCTGTGGTTCGAACCCGATCGAGACTCCCGGCTCTGGCGGCGCGACGTGCTCGCCAGTGTCGCCGTGCACGATCTCCCGCCCACCGCGGGATATCTTCGCGATGAACATGTGCGCATCCGCGCCGAACTCGGCCTCCTGTCCACAGATGTATCGACCGAGTACACCCGGGCCCGCATCGAGCGGGAGGAGTGGGCGAAGTCCTTGATCGACCAGGGATATCTGAATCCGAGTGTGGACCTCGAGACCGATCTAGGACTTGAGGAGATGTTGCTCGCACTGCATCGTGCGCTGGAGGCATCGAAGGCCAGAATGATCGGTATCGCCGTCACCGATGCCGTGCGTGATCGTCGCGCCCAGAACCAGCCGGGCACGGATCAGGAATACCCGAATTGGCGCGTGCCGCTCTGCCGGGAGGACGGCACCGCGGTGCTGCTCGAGGAGTTCATGGCCGACCCGCAGGTAGTACGGATGCTGGTGCGCGGTCAGTAGGCTCGGGCCGTGGAACCACTGACCGTCATCCTGGTTTTCATCGGCATCCCCACCGCCCTCGCGGCGGTCATCGCGCTGTTCCTGGCATTGCCCGGCTGGCGCGGTAAGGCCGAGGCTCCTGTGGGCCTGGACACGGACACCACGATCGTGAGCGGTGCGGCCCTTCCGGACCCGACTCGCGTACCGCTCGGTATCTCCGCCGAGGAGACCCTCCTGCGACGAGGTGGAGCCTCGGGAGAGTGGCGGGGGAGCGATGACTTCACCGGTATCACCGAGAGCGTTCGCGAGAACCTGCAGGAGGTCGTGGATCGGGCGCGCGAGATCTGCGGTCTGGAGTTTGCGATCCACATCGGCAGGTTGAACGGTGGTCGTGAATCCGCGGAGGCCATTCACGGCAGGTTGCGCGATCCTCGGTCCGCGGTGTTGCTTGCTGTCGACTCCGTCGCGAAGTCAGCCGAGGTTGTCACCGGTCCGGATGCCCGGATCCATGTCGATGACCGAACCTGTCAATTCGCGCTGCTTGCCCTGCGCTCGGGTGCGGATGTCGATGATCTCCCCGTTGGAATCCGGGACGCTGCACTTCTCCTCGCCGAGCACGCACGTGCCCCGCGCGTGCTCCACCTCGACGAACCCGCCTGAGCGGGCCGACCTACGCGTCCTTCGCGCGAGCACGCAGTGCGCGCTCGACACCGTCTCGCCCCTCACTGAGCAACCGGCGTAGGGCTGCGTTCATGTCACGCTCCAGATACGCGGTGGTCAGGTCCACGGTCTCCTGGTTCACCAGGAGCGCCGGATAGAGGCCCATCGTGATCGATTGTGCCGTCTCCATCGTCCGCGATGCCCAGACGGATTCGAGCGCATCGAAGAACATCGCCCGGTACGGGGTGATCAGGTGCAGTTGGTCGCGTTGCTGGAAGCCCGCGATCGTCGCGTCGAGGATCGCATTCGGTAACTCAGGGCGATTGACGATGTCATGCCAGGCCTGCGCCTTGGCATCCGCAGCCGGGCGTGCGGCGCGGGCGGCGGCGGCCTGGCGACGACCCGTTGCGGTGTCGTCGGAGGCCAACTCCGCATCGATGTCCTCCGGACCGCGAGCCCCGGTGATGACCAATTGCGTCAGCAGGAACCAGCGCAGATCCGTGTCGATGACGAGTCCGTCCCACGTGACCCGGCCGTCGAGGAGGTCGCTGACGAGCTCGAGATCCGCATTCGTCACCGCGGAGCCCGCGAACGCCCGGGTGAACGCGAGCTGCCGATCACTTCCGGGCTCTGCTCCCTGGGCCAACGCGCGCAGGCACGTGGACAGACGGATGAGGTATTCCTCGCGGTGCGCGTCCGCTGCGAACTGATCTATCGCGAGACGGGCCTGGCGCAGCACGCCCTGCACGACACCGATATCCGTCTCCGCAGCGATACTCGAGGTCACCAAGTTCACGAAGTCGCCGGTCGAGACCTCGGCATCCCGCGTCATATCCCACGCGGCACCCCAGATGAGTGCTCGGGCCAATGAGTCATCCACGGTGCCCAGGTAAGCCATTGCGGTCGCCCACGAACGTTCGTCCAGGCGTACTTTCGCGAAAGTGAGGTCCCCGTCATTGACGAGAAGGAGATCGGCGCGCTGCGCTCTCGCGAGCGCGGACACCTCGGTTCGCGCTCCCACGACGTCGACCTCGATCCGCTCGCGCAGGGTGAGTTGCCCCTCGACGAGGTCGTAGAGGCCGATGCCCACGCGGTGGGAGCGCAGGGTGGGCGCGATTCCGGCGGGGACGCTAGGAGGCTCCTGCTCGATCACGACGGACGCGTACCTGTCATCGCCGGTGATCTCGATTCGTGGGCGAAGCAGGTTCACGCCGCTGGTCTGCAACCACTCCTGGGTCCAGGTGGACAGGTCGCGCCCGCTTGTCTTTTCCAATTCGGTCAAGAGGTCGGACAACTCTGTGTTCTTCCAGGCGTGCTTGGTGAAGTACGCGTGCAGGCCGGCCAAGAACTCCTCCTCACCGACCCATGCCACCAATTGCCGCAGCGCGGATGCACCCTTGGCGTACGTGATTCCATCGAAGTTCACGCGGACCGAATCGAGGTCGACCATGTCCGCTGCAATGGGGTGCGTGGAGGGAAGCTGATCCTGGCGGTATGCCCACGCCTTGCGCAGGTTCGAAAAGGTGGTCCACGCCTCGTTGTATCGGGTGGCGTGCACGTTCGCATGGTGCGCCGCCCACTCGGCGAAGGATTCGTTGAGCCAGAGATCATCCCACCAGGTCATGGTGACCAGATCGCCGAACCACATGTGCGCCAACTCGTGGAGGATGGTGTTTGCGCGCTGCTCGTAGGCGGCCAGTGTCACTCGGGAGCGGAAAACGTAGTCCTCGAGGATGGTGACGCACCCGGCGTTCTCCATTGCACCGGCGTTGAACTCCGGGACGAAGAGTTGGTCGTACTTGGCGAAGGGGTAGGGGACCTTGAACTGATCCTCGAAGAACGCGAAGCCCTGCTTGGTCACGGTGAGGATCTCGTCGGGATCGAGGTAGGGGGCAAGGGACGTGCGGCAGAACACGCCTAAGGGGTACGTGCCATGCGGACCGCGGTACTCGTCGCGCACGACGTGGTAGGGGCCGGCCACCAGTGCCGTGATGTAGGTGGACATGCGCGGCGTGGCCTCGAACTCCCAGCGAGCGGTCTTTTCGGACGCCGGAGTCGGAGTGGGTGTGGGGGAGTTGCTCACCACCTGCCAATGTGCGGGTGCGGTGACAGTGAGCGCGAAAGTGCCCTTGAGGTCTGGTTGCTCGAAGCAGGCATACATGCGCCGGGCGTCGGCTGACTCGAATTGCGTGTACAGATACGTCTCGTCATCGACCGGGTCGATGAATCGGTGGAGGCCTTCACCGGTGTTCATGTACGCGCAGTTGGCTACCACCGTGACCGAGTTGTGCTCCTGCAGATCGGGCAGCGTGATCCGGGCACCGTCCGCAGCGTCCGGGAGCTCACGGCCATTCAGCGTCACGCTCGTGACCTCGGGGGCGATGAGGTCCAGCCACGTGCTGGCCCCTGGGGTGCGGCAGCGGACCTCACACGTGGTGACCGAACGGAAGGTGGCTCCCGTGCCTGTGAGGTCGAGCGTGACGTGGTACGAGTCGACGTCGATCAGCGCGGCGCGCTGTTGGGCTTCGGCTCGGGTGATGTTCTCGCTGGTGGTCATCACTCGATCCTTCCACTACGTTTCAGACCGTGACGACCAAGGTGGAGTTCTGGTTTGACCCGATGTGCCCGTGGGCCTGGATCACCTCACGGTGGATGACCGAGGTCTCCCGGATGCGAGACGTCGACATCACCTGGAGTGTGATGAGCCTCGCCGTCCTCAACGAAGGTCGTGACCTGCCACCCGAGTATGTCGAGATGCTGGAGATCGCGTGGGGTCCCGTGCGGGTGTGCATCGCGGCGCAGGAGGCTCACGGCGAGGCAGTCCTTGCCCCGCTTTACACCGCATTCGGCACTCGGTTGCACGTCGAGGGCCGCACCGACTACGAAAAGGTCATCACCGAATCGGTCGCCGACGCCGGTCTGGAGCCGTCGTTGGCCGCGGCGGCGTACGACTCCTCTTATGACACTGCGCTGCGTGCAAGCCATCAGCGGGCCATCGACCTGGTGGGTGCGGACGTCGGAACCCCGGTGATTGCCCTCCCGGGTCCGGAGGGAGCGCCTGTCGCCTACTTCGGACCGGTGATCACACCCGCGCCGATGGGTGAGGATGCGGCGCGACTCTGGGACGGGCTCGTCCTGCTGGCGGGTACCCGAGGGTTCTACGAACTCAAGCGCAGCCGCACCGTGGGGCCCCAGTTCGACTGAGGAATACTCCGATCGTGATCACCGACCCCTGGCGTGGATTCGCCAGCGATAACTACGCGGGTATCCACCCGGAGATCCTGTCCGCCATCAACGCCGCCAACGTGGATCACCAGTCCGCGTACGGCGATGATGTTGTGACCGCGCAGTTGCAGGAAGCGATCACACAGCATTTCGGCCCCTCGGCTCGGGTCTTCCCGGTATTCAATGGAACGGGTGCGAACGTGGTAGCCCTCCAGGCGATGACCGAACGCTGGGAAGCGGTGGTGTGCGCGCAGTCGGCGCATATTCACGTGGACGAAGGTGGTGCGCCGGAGAAGATGGCCGGTCTGAAGTTGTGGACCGTCCCCGGCGTACAGGGCAAGCTGACCCCAGAGCTCGTCGACACCCAGGTGTTCGACATCGGGTTCGTCCACCGAGCGCAGCCCACCGTGGTGTCGATTACCCAGAGCACCGAGATGGGCACCGTCTACTCCGTGGACGAGCTGCGCGCCCTCGTGGACCACGCGCACGCCAAAGGCCTGAGAGTCCACATGGACGGTGCGCGTATCGCGAATGCGGCCGCGCGCCTTGGGGTCCCCCTGCGCGCGCTCACCACGGATATCGGGATCGATGCCCTCTCCTTTGGCGGCACGAAGAACGGCGCCATGCTCAGTGAGGCGGTGGTGACCTTCTCCGACGACCTCGCGGCCACGGTGCCATTCATCCGCAAGACGTCCATGCAGTTGTCCAGCAAGATGCGGTTCATCAGCGCGCAGTTGTTGGCCCTCCTCACCGATGATCTGTGGCGCCGCAATGCCGACCATGCGAACGCGATGGCCGATCGTCTCGCCGCGGGCGTCGCTGCGATTCCAGGAGTCACGCTGACCTCGACGGTGCAGGCGAACGCCGTGTTCGCGATTCTGCCGGCCGACGTCACGCGCCGCCTGCAGGAGCAGTTCCACTTCTACGTGTGGAACCACATGACCGGTGAGGTGCGGTGGATGTGTTCCTGGGACACCACGGAGGAAGACGTCGACTCCTTCGTGGCGGCGATTTCCGGGGAGATGAGCGCGGCCGGTGCCTGAGGGCAATGTCATCCACAACCAGGCACGTCGCCTGCGCCGCTTATTCGCGGGCCGCACGGTCTCGATCGACAGTCCGCAGGGCAGGTTCGCGGCAGACGCCGAGCTGGTCGATGGTCATGCGGTCACGAAGATCGAGGCGCACGGCAAGCACCTCTTCATCGGATTCGATAACGGCCTGTGGATCCACGTGCATTTGGGCCTGTTCGGCAAGTGGCGGATCGCGCGCGGGGAGTTACCGGAACCCCGGGGTGAACTGCGCATGCGCATCTGGGACGACGAGGGGTACGCCGAGCTACGCGGCCCGACCCGGTGCGTAGTCATCGACCAGCAGGCCAAGAAGGCGGCCGTCGGCCGTATCGGACCGGATCCGATCCGCAAGGCTGATCCGGAGCCGGCGTGGATACGGGTGCAGCGATCCGGTGCGCCGATCGGGTCCCTGCTGATGAACCAGCAGGTGTTCGCCGGGGTGGGCAATATCTACCGGGCCGAGGTCCTCTTCCGGCACAACATCTCCCCGTTCCGACCGGGAAACCAGGTGTCGCGATCGGAGTTCGACGGCATGTGGGAGGACCTGGTACTGCTCATGTCCGCGGGTACCACACGTGGTCGCATCGACACGGTGCGTCCTGAGCACATGCCCGAGGTGATGGGTCGCGCCAAGCGCGAGGACCGGCACGGCGGTGAGGTCTACGTCTATCGGCGCGATGGCCGCGAGTGCTACCTATGCGGAGCCGTGGTCGAGATGGCCGACATGCAGGGTCGCAAGCTCTACTGGTGCCCGGGCTGCCAGCCTGGCTAGAGCGGCGTGCCGTCCACCGAGCGAGGGTGGCGGATACCTGGATGATCTGCGGGCAGCGCGCGCTTGATGATCACCCAGGACAGCAGCACCGTGACAATGACCAGGACGTAGAAGACCGGGCGGATGGCTGCGAGTGCCCATAGGTCCTCGCCTTGGATGAGTGGGATCTGCACTACGCCGCGGATGATGTTGAGAAGCACCCACAGCCACGAGGCGCGCGCGTAGGCGCGCAGCAGATCTGGATCCTGGCGCCACCGCATCCCGGTACCCACGATCGGACCGACGATCACGCCGAGAAGCGGCCAGCGGATGAGGATGGAAAAGGCAAACGCCAATGCGGAGGCGAAGTTCGCGAGCACCAGCGGCCAGAAGTACGCGACCGCGCTACCGGTGTAGTAGGCCACGAAGGCGGCGAAGGCCACCACCAGCAGTGCCCCGACCACGCGCACGGGCCGCTCGCCGCGGACCAAACGCAGGATGGCGAGCACCACCCCGGTGGCAACCGCTGCGATGACCGCATAGGTCAGGTTGTCGGAGAAGGCGATGTAGACGACGACGAAGATGACCGGGGGCAGCATCCCCTCGATCGCCCCACGTGGTCCACCGATCAGGGATTTCAGTGGATGGCCGGAGGTGGGCGTCGGCTCACTCATGATTCACAAGACTATCCGCCGTA
>JBEIHR010000034.1:0-17753 GCA_040381195.1 Rubricoccaceae bacterium | reverse complement strand
CAGAGCACACGGCAGAGCTGCCCATGAAGGGTGACTGGGCTGCACGGTCGTCGTACTCAGTGACCTCAGGAGTCCTAGTAGACGGGTGCAACATCTTGGAAATAGATATGAGGCGTGCCCCCACCCGGCATGTAGGCGCAGCTGAGGTTTCTGGCGGGACTCTCGAGGGTCAGCAGGTACGCCTCATGCTGAGTGCCTTCACACGAGTGGTCGGGCTGGCGGGATTTGAACCCACGACCCCTTGACCCCCAGTCAAGTGCGCTACCAAACTGCGCTACAGCCCGTTGCCTCACTTTCGTGGGGCAGGAGGACATTACACGCGGGCCTGCGGCCTATCTCCGCCGCTTCTCGCGCACGCGCATGAGGATGCGGATCGGGCTGCCCGCGAAACCGAAGTCCTCGCGGAGCCGGCGTTCGATGAAACGACGGTAACCCGCCTCGAGGAAGCCCGTCGTGAACAGGGCGAAGGTTGGCGGTGCGACACCCACTTGGGCACCGAAGAGGATCCTCGGCTGCTTGCCGCCCCGCACCGGGTGCGGATGCGCCGAGACCAGTTCGTTGAGGAACTGATTCAGACGCCCCGTGGAGACCCGGGTCTCCCAACCGGCGATTGCTTCGTCGAGCGCGGTGGCGAGCTTGTCGATGTGACGTCCGGTGCGGGCGGAGACGTTGACCCGGGGGGCCCAGGGCACCTGGACCAGTTCGCGTTCGATCTCACGCTCCAGGTAGATGCGCCGGTCCTCATCGGTGAGGTCCCACTTATTGAATGCGAGTACAAGGGCACGCCCGGACTCGATGACCATGGAGATGATCCGGACATCCTGCTCCGCGAGGGGCTCGCTGGCGTCGATCAGCACAATGGCGACCTCGGCGCGCTCCAGCGCAGCCTGGGTGCGCAGGGTCGCGTAGTACTCATGCCCACTGGCTTCCTTGGCGCGCCGACGAATGCCGGCCGTGTCCACGAACCACCACGGCACTCCACGGATCTCGACGAGTTCGTCGACGGGATCCACCGTCGTTCCCGCGACGTTATCGACCACGACACGCTCGCTGCCGGCGAGCGCATTCAGCAACGAGGACTTGCCGACATTCGGTTTGCCCAGCAAGGCCACTCGGCGCGGGCCCATTCCGCGATCCTGACCGGCACCGTGCTCAGGGAGCATCTCGACGATGCGGTCGAGCAGATCTCCCGAGTGACGCCCGTGCAGGGCAGATACAACGATCGGCTCACCGAGACCGAGCGACCAGAGGGATGCCGCCTCCATCTCCGTCGCCTGGTCATCGGCCTTGTTCGCGATCAGGAGCACGGGTTTTCCGGAGCGTCGCAAGACTTCCACGACCGACTCGTCGGCACTCGTGGGTCCCACGGTCGCATCGACGACGAAGGCCACCGCATCTGCGTCGGCCACCGCACGTTCCGCCTGGGTGGCGATGCTTCCCGCGAGACCGGTGGCCTTGCGGTCCCAGCCGCCGGTGTCCATGACGTGGAATCGCTTGCCGTTCCATTCCGCGTCGTAGGTGACCCGGTCGCGCGTGACACCGGGGACGTCCTCGACGACAGCCTCCCGTCGACCGATCAGCCGATTGACCAACGTCGACTTGCCGACATTCGGCCGACCTACGATCGCGAGTACCGGCAACCCGGGGCCCACTCCAGCAGAGGAACTGAGCTCGGCGAGTTCGGTCTCCACATCTCCGAATTCGGCACGAGCAGCGGCCAAGGCTGCGTCGTACGCGGCATCATCGTCGTCAGTGTCGACGGGGAACGCTCCGACGTCTGCGTCCTCGCTCATGCCGGCACCCTCTTTCGCACCTCGCCACGGAAATCCGTCAGAAGCTGACGCACCCACTCCGATGCCGATCGTGTCTCGGCAATCGACGCCGGATCCGCCCCCAGGAGCGATGCGGGCACGGGTGTGGCCTCTCCCACGAAAAGAGTGCGCGTTCCAACCACGGGGTCCTCCACGAGATCGATCGGGGTCACTGACGCCCCACTGGCGAGCAGCACGAATCCAGGTGCGGGCACTCCCCCGGCGAACCCGATTGCCTCACCCCGCGACAAACGGTCCACGGCGTCGAGCTGCACATCGATCACCTGTCCTTCAGCGCTGGGGAGGACGTGAATGGGTCGACGCAGCAGCGTTCGCATGACCCATCGACTCTGCTCATCACCCTGGCCACACACCACGATGACAGGTCCCGAGGTGGGAAGGCGGTGCGCACCCCGGACCTCGACACGCAGCGCACGTGCCACCACCGGTCCTGCGACATTACGAAGGGTCGCCTCGAGGTTCACTTTCATGGTGTAGTCCTCACGGTGTTGCTGCCACGAGATCGAGAATGCGCGCCACGACGTCATCGAACTCCATGTCCGAGGTGTCGAGGAGTAACGCATCCTCAGCCGGGGCCAGCGGTGACACCGGGCGCGAGGAATCGAATGCATCGCGCGCGAGCAAAGCGGACTGCGTCTGCTCCACGTCCCTCACCTGATCCCGCTCCTGCTCATCTTGGGCGGCCCTGCGCTGGGCCCGCACCGCAGCAGACGCGGTCAGGAACACCTTGACCGGTGCATCGGGCAGCACCACCGTCCCGATGTCGCGCCCCTCCACCACGATCCCGTCACGGGCAGCAGCCACGCGGTCCCGCTGCAGCGCGACCAGACGCGCCCGGACTTCGGGCACCGCGCTCACCACGCTCACCGCCGCGGTCACGTCATCCCCGCGTATGGGCGCGGACACATCGATCCCATCCACCGTGATGGTCGGGTGCTCCGGGTCGGTGCCGCTTGTGAGCGTCACCTCGGCGGCCACGTTCCGGACCGCGTCACCATCCGCGGGATCCACGCCACGCTGAAGGACCGCCCAGGTCAGCGCCCGGTAGATCGCTCCCGTGTCCAGATACTGGACACCGAGCCGGCGCGCCACCTCACGGCTGACACTCGACTTCCCGGAGCCCGCCGGTCCATCGATGGCGATCACTCGGGACACGTCGCGAGGGTACGCGGCGCTCATGCGCGAACGTCGATGCCCTGGCCACGGAAGGCAGCGATCAGCACCTCGGCGTCTGATGGCTGCACGAAGAGTTCCACCAGGCCGCTCGGGCGACCCAGGACGTGCTCGATTCGCACGTCCTCGAGATTGACCCCGGCATCGCCGGCAATCAGGAAGAGCCGGCCGAGGCGGCCGGGCTTGTCCTCGATCATCACCGTCACGACCGCGTACGCGGCGGCCGCGGCCCCATGCTTACCCGGGATCAGCTCCCGCCCCCGTCCACCCTGCGCCAACAGGCCCTCCATGCGGTCCAGCGCGTCGGGGTCGGAGGGCGACCGTTCGAGATCGGCGAGCGTTGCCTGCGTGGAGTGAAGGTCGGCCACGAGTGCGCCCAGTGCCTCTGCGATGGGCCCCGCGTTCCCGGCGATGATGTCCGACCACATCGGGATGTTCGAGCCGGCGATACGCGTCATGTCCCGGAGACCCTGTCCGGCGATGCGGACGTCCTCGGGTCTGCCACGGACGAGTTGTGCCGCGAGGGTGGATGACAGGACCTGAGGAAGGTGCGACACGAGTGCAACAGCCCGGTCGTGTTCCTCGGGTGACATCTCCACCGGGTAGGCGCCGCAGGCAGTGATCAGCCGATGCACCATGCGCACCGCATCAACGTCCACCTCGGATGTCGGGGTGATGACCCAGATTCGGTCGTCCAGCAGGTCTGCGCGTGCGCCCTCCGGGCCGGAGCTCTCTCGCCCAGCCATCGGATGCCCACCCACCACGTGGGCAAGATCGGCGTCAGCAGCCTTCGCATCGGCCAGGACGACGGTCTTGATGGACGCAACGTCTGTGACCGCCACATCCGGGAATCTGCGGGTCGCCTCCGCAATCACATCGCCGGTGCGCCGCGGTGGAACCGCGACCACCACGAGAACCGGAATCTCACCGACATCGGCAATCCGGCCCGCACCCTTCTCCACCGCGGTGCGCAGGTGCTCCGCGTTCGAGTCCTCGAGGGTGACATCGACTCCGGCACGACGGAGCGCGAGACCCACGGACGTACCGAGGAGTCCCGCGCCGATGATGTGCACCGACCCGGGGATGACCGCCGCGGTCATTGCGCGATGTCCTGGCGGAGGACCTCTGCGCCCCGCATATAGACGTGACGGATCTCCGCACGCGGGGTGTCGATGTCTGCGTGGATCATGACGCGGACAACGCGCTCCAGGGCTCCCACGACGTCCATCTCCTGAGCGCAGATCAGGGGTACGTCCACAAGCCCAAGGTCACGAGCACCCGCGGCCGGGAAGGCGGTGGTGAGATCCGGGGTGCCGGTCAAGATGATGCTGACAAGCTGCTGCTGATCGATCGAATTCCGGGCGAGCATCTCCCCCAATAACTCCACGACCGCTTCGCGCATGAGTTCGGCGTCATCGCGTTCGAGGCATGTCGCCCCCCGGATGGCTCGCATGCGCGCAGCCTAGCGACGGCTAGAGCCCCACCGAGGTGTAGAGGGCGCGCACTTCCTCAGGTCGCAGATCGCGCAGGTGCCCGACCTTCATTCCACCCAGGTGGAGCGGACCGAAGGCGGTGCGAACCAGGTCGATCACCGGAAACCCGACGGCATCGAACATGCGCCGCACGATCCGATTACGTCCCTCGTGCAAAACCACCTCCACCTGCGTGCGCCCCTGGGCTCGGGCCCGCACCCGAACGGCATCACAGGCGGCCGGTCCATCGTCCAACTCCACACCCGTACGCAAGGTGCGCTCAGCCTCACGCGTGAGTTCCCCCTGGACGGTGGCGACGTACGTCTTCTCCACACCGTGTCGGGGGTGGGCGAGGCGATTGGCAAGTTCACCGTCATTGGTCAGCACCAGCAGCCCTGAGGTGTCGGCATCCAACCGACCCACGTGGAATACGCGCTCGGGGAGTTCCGCAACAAGGTCCCCCACACATGGCCGGCCACGATCATCGCCCATGCTGCTCACCATCCCGCGTGGCTTGTTCAGCACCATCACCCGCGTTTCCGGTGCGGTCACCACGCGCTCGCCATCCACGCGCACGACAGCGGTCACAGGATCGATACGGGTGCCGAGTTCCGTGACGATCCGGCCGTCGACCTCGACGCGCCCCATGCTGATCAACTCTTCACACGCGCGGCGTGATCCCAGGCCAGCGGAGGCAAGCACTTTCTGCAGCCGGACGCCCTCGTCACTCACCGAGCGCGACCGCGTCCAGGACTTCGTCGAGCTCCGAGAGATCGGGGAGGTGCTCCGCGATAGGTGGCAGTTCCTCGAGTGATGCGATACCGAGCCGCTCCAGGAAGTAACTCGTGGTGCGATAGAGGATCGCGTGCGACTCGTCTTCGTGCCCGGCCTCCTCAATGAGCCCTCTGGTCAGAAGCGTCTTGATCACGCCGTCGACGTTCACACCGCGGATGGCCGCCACACGTCCGCGCGAGACCGGCTGCCGATACGCGATGACCGCGAGGGTTTCCAGGCTGGCTTGAGTGAGGCGCGCGTTCTGGCCGTCCACCACCCACCGTTCCACCACGGGCGAGCACTCCGCGCGGGTGTAGAAACGCCACCCGCCCGCCACCTCCCGCAAGTCGAAACCGCGACCCTCCTGGGTGTACTCATTCGCCAGGTTCGCCAACACCACACCCACCTCGTCCACCGGATGACGGGTCGCCTGGGCCAGATCCACGACGGACATCGGTTCGTCCGCGAGCAGCAGGAGCGCCTCGAGCGCGGCGGCCAGGCTCGGCGCCCCCAACTCCTCGGTCTCCTCCACGTCCACTACCTCGTCAGCCATCGGAGCCCTGCCTCTCTTCCTCTGCGCGATCCACGTCCCGCTCCACGTCGAACTCGTCCGTCACCTCGACGTCACCCGTGTCCGACCCGACCCACCGAATAGTCAGATCCCCGAGGGGGGTGATCTGCTCGAAGAGCACCACCTGCTCTCGGTAGAGCTCCAGAAGCGCGAGGAATCTGCCCACCACCAGCAGAGTCGAGTCACAATCGTGCACAAGCGCACGGAAGGTACTGGTCCGCTGGCGCCTCAGCCGCTCGACGATGATCGCGGCCTGTTCGCGCACGCTGACCTTGGGTGCATGCAGGTGAGCGATGGAGACCTGCTCGGCCGTTTTGGGTGCCAACGCACGAGCGGCCAGGGCTGCGAATTGATCCGGTCCGAGGCCCAGCAACACCTCAGGGAGAAGAGCGGCCAGGTGTGGGTCCATCGCAACGGTCCGGGGAACACGCTTAGCAGCCTGGGACATGCCCTGCGCGAAGAGCGCAGCGACCTCCTTGAAGGCGCGGTACTGCAGCAGTCGCGCGAAGAGCAGATCCCGTGCCTCCAGCAGTGCAAGGTCCTCTTCATCCTCGACCTCGCCGCTGGGCAGCAGTCGAGCCGCCTTGAGGTCCAGCAGGGTCGCAGCGACGACAAGGAAACTGCTGGCTTCATCGAGTTCCCAGTCATTGCCCTGGTCACGGAGATAGGTGATGAATTCATCGGTGACCAGGTGCAGGGCGAGTTCGGTGACTTCGAGCTTGTGCTTCGAAATGAGCGAGAGGAGGAGATCGAAGGGACCCTCGAAGTCCCCTACGCGAACTGAGAACCCGCTGGTCTCCTCCGGCGCCTCGGACACCGTCGTCACCGAGCGAGAACCTCCCGCGCCAGTCGCCGATATGCCTCGGCACCGGAACTACCCGACGCGAAAGTGGTGATCGGTTCACCCGCCACCGCCGCGTCGGGGAACTTCACCGTGCGCTGGATCGACGTGGTGAAGACCAGGTCTCCAAACGCATTGGTCACCGTCTCCATGACCTCCCGACTGTGAAGGGTGCGGGGGTCGTACATGGTGGGGAGGACTCCGAGGATCCGCAGATTCGGGTTGAGACGGGAGATCACCTTGTCGAGGGTGTCCTTGAGAAGAGCCACGCCGCGGAGGGCGAAGTACTCGGTCTCCATCGGGATGATCACGTCCGTGCTGGACGTCAGCGCGTTCACGGTCAGCAGACCCAGCGACGGCTGACAGTCGATCAGGATCACGTCGTACTCCGGGATGACCGGAGCCAACGCCCGCTGGAGTGCGTACTCGCGGCCCACCTCGGTCACGAGTTGGATCTCGGCCGCCGAGAGGTCGATGTTGGCGGGCAGGAGATCCAGACCGGGTACGTCCGTTGCGACGATCACATCCCCCACGTGGCAGTCCGGCGACGTCAGCAGGTTGTAGACGGTCAACTCCATCTCATTCGGATTGAGTCCGAGTGCGATCGACAGCGCCCCTTGCGGATCGAAGTCCACCAGCAGCACCTTGCGGCCGTAGTCGGCGAGGGCTGCACCCAGGCTCACCGTCGAGGTGGTCTTGCCGACGCCACCCTTTTGGTTGACCATCGAAATGATCCGGGCAGGCCCATGCGTCGTGAGCGGCTTCGGCTCCGGTATGTCGGCCACCCCGTGAGCCTACTGTTCGTAGCGGCCGCCGAGGGGCAGGCGATGCCCTAGGCCTGGACCACGTGGGAGGCCGGAACGAAGGGCATCCCGAACGACTCCGCCACGGCGGCGTACGTCACGTGGCCACCCTGAACATTGAGGCCCAGCAACAGCGCCGGGTCGGCGCGCAGTGCCTCGCGCCAGCCCTTGTCCGCTAGGGCCACGGCGTAGGGCAGGGTCACGTTCGTCAGGGCGTAGGTGGAGGTGTTGGGCACCGCACCCGGCATGTTGGCAACGCAGTAGAAGGTCGATCCGTGCACCTGGTACGTCGGATCTGCGTGTGTCGTCGGTCGGGAATCCTCGAAGCAGCCACCTTGGTCGATGGCGATGTCCACGAGGACCGATCCGCGCTTCATCCGGGACACCAACTCATTCGAGACCAAGGTGGGGGCCTTCGCGCCGGGAACGAGAACCGCGCCGATGACGAGGTCGGCATCGACAACGGCTCGGTCGATCTCGAAGGAATTCGACGCGATCGTCTGCATGTGACCCTGGTAGATCGCGTCGACGTGACGCAGGCGTGCCACATTTCGATCGAGGAGAAGCACTTCGGCTTGCATCCCCAGGGCGATGGCGGCGGCGTTCAACCCAGACACCCCGGCGCCGATGACCACGACCTTGGCGGCGTGCACTCCGGAGACACCTCCCATGAGTACCCCGCGACCGCCGTTGGCCCGCATCAACGCATGCGCTCCCACCTGGGGAGCCAGGCGGCCGGCAACCTCGGACATCGGTGCCAGCAGGGGAAGGGATCCGTCAGGGAGCTCCACCGTCTCGTAGGCGATGGCGGTGACCTTCCGCGCCACCAACTCCTCGGTCAACGCCCGATCCGCGGCCAGGTGCAAGTACGTAAACAGCACCTGTCCCTCGCGCATCCGGTGGTACTCGGGTTCGATCGGCTCCTTCACCTTCAAGATCAGATCGGCCGCCTCCCACACGGGATCCGGGCCAGGAAGGATCGTTGCGCCCGCGGCCGCGTAATCGGAATCGGGGATCGAGGACCCCTCGCCCGCGTGTGTCTCGACGATGACCTCGTGCCCGTGCTGGGTCAACTCCATGACACCCGCCGGGGTGATCGCAACCCGGTACTCGTGGTTCTTGATCTCTTTGGGAATGCCGACCTTCACGATTCGCCTCGCTTCGTCTCGACCGTACCCACCACACTAGTCATCGGGTGCACGCGACCGTTCTGCTGCAGATGGTCCCGCATCGGCCATGGGGCATCGGCCGGACGCAGCCGGGAACGTTCATCGGGGTGGACCGCGGCCAAAGCCAGGATCCCCGCCACCGCAGAGGGACTTCCAATCGACGATGACAGAACCAAGTCCACGGCGTCGTGAAGCGGGACCCATGCGCGGGGAAGATGATGCTCCTCCTGCTCCCCCGTGGCCGGGCGGCCCTCCGGCAGGGGTTCGAGGTCGCGTGCAAGGTAGATGCGAATCGCCTCCGATGAACCCCCGGGTGAGTTCAGCAGGTCGACGAGGGTGTGCCACGTGGCGGCGCGATACCCGGCCTCTTCCGCCAGTTCGCGCTGCGCGGTACGCCACGGGTCCTCCCCGGGAACGTCGAGCAGTCCAGCCGGTGGTTCGAAAAGCCACGCCCCCACGGGATGCCGGTACTGGCGGATGAGCAACACCCGATCGGTGTCGTCCACGGCGATCACGGCAACCGCCCCGAGGTGACGCTGCACATCGCGACGTGCGGATCCCGAGTCGAATTCGACGTCCTCACTGATCACCGACCAGATCCGGCCGGTGAATTGCTCCCTCGGGTTACGTGCCGGCAGGGATCCGAAGGTGTCCGCTACCGGGCCCGACCACTCTTCGTCATCGGTCACCGCTAGCCCTGGGCCAGGGCGCCGGCCCGCGACTGCGCGCCGACCAGCGCCGCGGCCACCAGTCCGGCGAACAGTGGATGCGCGCGGGTCGGGCGGGACCGGAACTCCGGATGGGCCTGCGTGCCCACGTAGTAGGGGTGGACGTCGGCGGGCAACTCGACGAATTCCACCAGCCGACCATCGGGTGACGTTCCGCTGAAGACCAGACCGTGCTCCTCCAGCTGCGGCCGGTACGCATTGGCGACCTCGTAGCGATGGCGATGCCGTTCGTCGACGTACGGCTGACCGTAGGCGCTTGCTACGACGGAACCCTCGGTCAGTTTGGCCGGATAGAGACCCAGGCGCATCGTTCCGCCCATGTCCCGCTCGCCACTGACCACATCGCGCTGATCCGCCATGGTGGACACGACCGGATGCGGGGTGGACTCGTCGAACTCGAGCGAGTTCGCGCCCTCGAGCCCTGCAACACTCCGGGCGTACTCGATCACCATGCACTGCAATCCAAGACACAGGCCCAGGGTGGGGATCCGGTGCTCACGGGCGTAGGTGAGTGCACCCAACTTGCCCTCGATACCGCGCACCCCGAAGCCACCGGGCACACAGATCCCATCGAGATCGCTCAGATTGCGCGCAGCACCCTCGGGGGTGGCGCAGTCGTCGCTCGAGATCCACCGAATCGTCACGCGGCAGTCGTTATGGAAACCGCCGGCGCGAATCGCCTCGGTGACGGAGAGATAGGCATCGGGGAGATCGATGTATTTCCCGACGAGGCCGATCGTGACGTCATGGGCGGGACGATGCACGCGACGCAGCAGCTCGTCCCAATCGGACCAATTCACATCACGGAAAGGTAGATCGAGGCGTCGCACGACGTAGGCGTCGAGGCCTTCCCGATGGAGCACCTTGGGGATGTCGTAGATGCTCGGAGCATCGGCTGCCGCCACGACTGCCTCGACGTCGACGTCGCACATCAATGAGATCTTGCGCTTGATGCTGGCGGGCACGGGCCGGTCCGCGCGCAACACGATGGCGTCAGGCTGGATGCCGATATTGCGCAGGGAGGCCACCGAGTGCTGGGTGGGTTTGGTCTTCAGCTCCCCCGAGGGGCCGATGTAGGGAAGGAGGGAGACGTGGACGAAGAACACGTTGTCCCGGCCCACCTCATGGCGTACTTGACGGACGGCCTCGAGGAAGGGCAGGGACTCGATATCGCCGACCGTGCCGCCGACCTCCGTGATCACGACATCGACTTCGGGGCCGGCCATGCGGCGGATGCGTGACTTGATCTCATTTGTGATGTGCGGGATGACCTGCACGGTGTCACCCAGGTACTCGCCCCGGCGTTCCTTGGCGATCACCGTGGAATACACCTGGCCGGTTGTCACGTTTGCCGATCCGTGCAAATCAACGTCGAGGAATCTCTCGTAGTGGCCGATGTCGAGGTCGGTCTCGGCACCATCGTCGGTCACGAACACCTCGCCGTGTTGGAAGGGATTCATCGTCCCGGGATCCACGTTGAGGTACGGGTCCAACTTCTGCATCGTGACGCGCAGGCCACGTGCTTTGAGGAGATTGCCGAGCGACGACGCCGTCAGGCCTTTGCCGAGTGAGGATGCGACGCCACCGGTGACGAAGATGTGCTTTGTCCGGGGATCATCCACGGGGCACCAGGCTATCAGGATGTGAACCGCGTGCCGTCAGGCGCGCGACGTTCACAGGGCGAGTCGGCTCGCTTCGGTGAGCAACTCCCGGGCATGGTCGGCACCCGAGGCCGAACCCTCCATCCCGGAGAGCATGCGGACGAGTTCCGCGACACGCGCCTCCCCCGTCACCTCGCGCACATCCGTCACGGTCTTCTTCGCCCGTGTCACCTTCTCCACGACGAGGTGGGTGGACGCGAATGCGGCCACCTGGGCCAGGTGGGTGACCACGATCACCTGGGCGTGCTCGGCCAGGCGCGCGAGTCGGCGTCCGACCTCGACGGCGACGGAGCCACCAATGCCTGCATCGACCTCATCGAAGATCAGGGTCGGCGCGTCGGCGGTGAGGACGACCTCGATCGCGAGGGCGATGCGGGACAACTCACCACCGGACGCCGCTTTCGCAAGGGGCCGCTCAGGCGCGCCCGGGTGTGGCTCCAGGGTCAGGGTGAGGGAGTCGGCTCCGGAGGCACCGAAGTCGGCGGGCAGCCCCGCGGTCTCGATCCGGACCCCGACGCGCGCGTCCGGCATGGCCAGTGCAGCCAACTCCGCCTCCACGGCCCGGGCGAAACGGGGGGCTGCCTTCGTCCGGATCCCGGTCACACGGGCAGCCGCGTCGATCAGGTCCGACTCGGCGGCCGCCACCTGGGCATCGAGGTCGGCCCGCGCGGCCTCGAGGTCGGCGAAGCGTCCGATCGTGGTCCGCGCCGACTCCGCCCACGCGATCAGGTCCGACAGGTCCGGACCATGGGCCTTGAGCAGACGTGCGATGTCGCGGCGGCGTGACTCGACAGCGTCGAGACGCGCGGGGTCAGCCTCGCTCGTACGGGCATAGACCTGCACGTCCGCGCCCACGTCGACAATCTCATCGAGCAGCCCCGCGATCCGGGCCGCGATGGCGGCGAGACCGGGATCGAGTGTGGCTGCCGACGCGATCTCCTTGGCCGCTCGCCCGATGGCTCCCGCCGCACCCGGCTCCTCCTCGTCCCCCAACAGCGCGGTCAATGCGCGCGTCGCGTATTCATGCAACGCGGTCGCATGGGTCAGGATCCGTGACTCTCGCTCCAGGTCCTCCCACTCACCCTCGCGTGGACCGACCGCGTCGACGTCGGCGAGCTCACGTGTAAGGCGATCGATATCGGTTGCGCGCATCGCGGCCTCGAAGGTCTGCCGGGCGTCCCGGGCGTGGAGCCACGCAGCACGCATCGACCGGTAGTCCTCCAGTGCAGCCACGAGTTCGGACCCCGCGAAACGATCCACCAGGGTGCGCTGCCAGGTCTCCTCGCGGAGGCGCTGTTGCTCGGCCTGCCCATGGACGTGGATCAGGAGCGCGCAGATCTCCCCGAGCGCAGCCACCGGCACCGAGCGGCCCCCCACGACCGCGCGACCGCGGCCCTGCGCAGACACCGAGCGACTCACGTGCAGGAGTTGAGAGCCGTCTGTCTCGCCGTCAGTGCGCGCATCCACGTCCTCCAGTGCCGCGAGGACGGGTGATCCACCTGCGACAAGGAAGGACGCCTCCACGTCGAGGGCATCGGCGCCAGGACGCACCAGCGACGTGTCCGCGCGGCCACCGAGGAGAAGTCCAACGCCGTTCAACACCATGGTCTTCCCGGCACCGGTCTCCCCGGTGATGACCGTGAGTCCGGGACCGAAGTGGGCGACAGCCTCCTCAATGACCCCCAGCGACGCGATCCGAATCTCTTCGAGCATGGCTACTGCGCTTCGGACCTACGCCCGCGCCAGCCCTCCACCGGCAGGTGAAACTTGGCCACGAGGCGGTCGGTGAACGGGGAGGCAACGAGCCGTGCGAATCGCACTGGGGCGTCCGCAGCACGCACCTCGACCCGGGCGCCGGGGTCGAGGGTGATTGTGCGACGACCATCGGCCCAGAGGACCGCCTGCGCATCCGTGCCCAGCTCGAAGGCGACCACGCTGGTGGGTGCCACCACCAGGGGTCGCGCGAACAGGGCGTGGGCACTCAACGGGACGACGAGCAGGGCCGCCACCTCGGGCCAGACCACCGGGCCTCCTGCCGAGAACGCGTACGCGGTGGAGCCCGTCGGTGTGGCGCATACGACCCCATCGCAGCCCCAGCGGGACAGGGGCCGGTTATCGACCTCGACGAGGACGTCAATCATGCGTTGACGTGTGATCTTCTCAACGCTCACCTCGTTGAGGGCCCAGGTGGACTCCACGACCTGTCCGCTGCGCGTGACACGGACATCAAGGGCCGTGCGCTCCTCCGTTGTCCACGCGTGATGAGCGATCGCGTGGACGACGGCATCGGCAGCCTCCGGTTCCAATTCCGCGAGGAATCCCACGTGGCCAAGGTTGAGGCCCAGGATCGGCGCACCACTGTTCCGCGCGATCTCCGCGGCGCGCAGCACCGTGCCGTCACCACCGAGGACTAGGACGAGATCGGTCGCGCGGATATCCGCGTCGGAAGCCACGGGGAGCGTCGAGAGGGCCGGTTGATCGTCGGCGGTGACCATCAACGATGCACCCGACGCTGCGAGGCGATCGACAAGATCCGTCGCGACACCGACCGCCGCAGGGTTGGCGGTGTTGACGACGATGAGGACTCGTGCGCCGCTCATACCGGCCTCCCGGCCACGGCATTCGAGACGAGGGAGTCGACGTCAGCGTCGGGGACGTCCGTGCCGCGCGAGAGCCACACGAAGTACTCGATGTTTCCCTTCGGTCCCGGCAGCACACTCGCCGCGACACCACGAAGTGAGAGCCCGCACTCCCGGCAGGCGCCGATGACGTCGCGCACGGCAGAGGCATGCAGATCGGGATCACTGACGACACCCTGGCCGACCGCGTCGCGACCGACCTCAAACTGCGGCTTGACCATGAGCAGGAAGTCACATCGCGCTGCCGCGACCGCCGTGAGTGGTCCGATCACTGTGCGAAGGGAGATGAAGGACAGGTCCGCGACGATGAGATCCGGGGAATAAGGAAGATCGGAGTGCACGATGGTCCGGACATTGAGGCGCTCGCGAACGTGCACCCGAGGGTCTGTGCGCATTTCCCACGCCAGCTGTCCGTATCCGACATCGACGGCCACGACCTCGCGCACGCCCTCACTCAGCAGGACCTGCGTGAAGCCACCCGTGGATGCACCGGCATCCAGGGCACGTCGACCCCGGACATCCAAGTCCGGGAAGGCATGCAGGGCACCGAGGAGTTTGTGCGCCCCTCGCGACACCCAGACGCGCTCGTCGGGATCGCGAAGGGTGATCGAAGCGGATTCCTCGACTTGACGACCAACCTTTGTCGACTCTGCTCCCTGCACCCACACCGAGCCGGACTCAATCAGATCGCGGGCATGATCACGCGACCTGGCAAGTCCCCGCCGCACGAGTTCGGCATCGAGACGGCGGCGCATGGTGATCGTCACGTCTTATCGGAGTCCAGGTCACCGAGAACGTGACGGAGATCGACGTGGATCGCGCCGAAGACTTCCGGATGTTCGTTCAGTCCCGCTTCCGCGATGACACTCAGGCGCTCGAGAGCACTGTCCACCGCGGTGACGCCGGTCGGTTCCCAGACGGGAAGAACGAGATCGGGATCGGGGGCATCCTCGAGCAGGAGGACCTCCTCGTCCTCGGCCACGACGTCGAAACCTTCGGATGTCATGACCCCTCCTCGACGACGACCTTGCGCTTCTTCGGGGCAGCCTCCGGCGCGGCGGACTGCGCGGCACCGGCGACGGAACCACGCTCGAGGCGCTCCACGCGCGCACGCAGCGCGGCCAATTCGTCTTCGCGCACGAATCCCACGCGCGCCGCAGCCTTATCGATCTCCGAACGGATCAACTCGACCAGCATCGCGCGGTTCGCCTCCGAGGCACTGAGCACGTCATCCGCGAGCGCCTGCACGGACTCGGTACCGGAGACCCGTGCGAAGCCCTGATCCAACAGGCGACTGGCCACCTCTTTCGCCTTGGCGGCCGTGGCCTCGGTGACGCCGGTCACCAGGGTGACGTAGGTGCGTAGTGAATCGATCACGATTACCTCCCGATTCGATAAACCTAGTGCCCCACAGGGGAGATCGCCGGGTGCGGCAAGGCACCTGGGAAGCGTCGATGCCAGCGCGCCACGACCTCGCCCACCTCGATCTCTCCGGATGCGTCTGCGGTCACCCAGGACTCCCGCGCGAGGGCCGTCGCCAGATCCCAGGCGCCGTCGCCGGTGGGGGTGGGCGCTGGCTGGAGCAGCGAGCCAAGGTCCGGTCCCAGGAACGTGGGGCGCATGCCTGGGGCTGCGGCGAAGACGTCCGCCAGGGAATGCACACCCGTCGCGACATAGAGCGAGTCGACGCCCGCGCGCTCGGCGCCGGCGATGTCCGTGTCGAGCCGATCCCCCACCATGAGCGCCCGAGTCGCACCCACACGATTCATCGCGGTCAGCAGAAGTGCGGGCTCAGGCTTTCCCGCCACGTGATCGGGTTGCCGACCAGTGGCATTGGCGACCGCGGCGACGAGGGACCCATTCCCCGGCGCGATCCCGCTCTCGGTGGGAAACGTGAGATCGAGGTTGGTCGCTACCCAGAGACAACCGGACTCGATGAGGTAGGACGCGGCCGCGAGGTCACGCCAGCCCACGTCCGGGGCGAAGCCCTGCACCACCGCGACGGGTCGGTCTTGGGGGTTACGCGTGGGCGTGAAACCCGCAGCCCGAAGCGCCTGCTCGACTCCTTCTCCCCCGACGACGAACACATGCGCACGCGATGGGCAGGAGCGCACCAGGATCTCGGCTGCCGCCTGCGGGGAGGTGACCACCTGCTCACCGGTGCATGGGATGCCCAGCTGACGGAGATGCTCGGCCACGGCGTCTGCCGTGCGCGACGCGTTATTGGTGACGTAGACACACTTCACACCCCGTCCCTCGACGTCGGCGAGGACCTCCGGCACACCCGGAAGTGCGTGTGGTCCGCGGTAGATGACCCCATCCAGGTCGAACATGACGGTGTCGTAGGAGTCGACCAGACATGCGGTGCTCGCCGTGCCCTCCATCTTCACGATGCGCGGCCGGTCTCCACCGGACCCTCCAGCGGCAACCCACCTTCGATGCGCGCACGGAGGGTCGCCTTCACCTGGGAGAGCGCGGATCCGTAGTCGGCGCGTTCAGGGCGCATCACGAAGGCCATAGCCAGGTGATCTCGGGCACCGAGAAACTTCTGCAACCGCCACAGTGACAGCCCCAGGGCGTAATGCCCGTAGTCCGCGTCGGGACAGCGATTAACCAATCGGGTGAGCACGTCGACCGCCTCCGGATAGCGACGCGTGTCGAACAGGGCGCGACCGTAGGCCTCGAGGACCGCGCTCGAGTCATCGTCCGCGAGCACCCATTCGAGCAAGACGATCGCGGCATCAGGATTACCCGAGTCGAGTAACTCGGCCGCACGCATGTACCAGTCGTACGGCGTGCCGCCTGGTTCGCCCGCGACTCCCATGGCTCCATGGTGTCACCCGGCCTTATCCAGTTCCAGAACGTGCACCTCGGTGCTGCTCTGCAGGCCACCCGGGCCCCGCCAGAACCTTCGCCGCAGCACCCCTCGCACCCGGATCGGCGTCCCCGGCTCCAGCCTGTGCGCCCTCGCCGCGATGCGGCGACCGTTCGCAACACAGGCGATGACATCCACCGTCACGCTGCTACCGCGATCGAGAGCCACCATGCGCGCACGGTCCACGGTCACGCTGAAGGTCGTGATGACATCCCCACTGGGAAGGGTCCGGTCGCCGACCCGCGCACCGAGACGTCCCACCAACTCCACCTGGTTCATGGGTCAAGGTTCGGATGGTGTGCGCGGTGGCGCCAGGGCAGGGGAAATCTCCGGGACATCGCGCCACCCACCACCCAACCTGTGGACAATGCGCCCATGACGACGTCTCCCGAGGCACTCGGCAGCGATATCTGGTCCATCGACACGCTCATGGGTGGGTACACCGGCATCACATCGAGTTACCTGATCGCCTCGTCGCGCCCCTGCCTCGTCGAAACCGGCACCGCGACCTCGGCACCCGAGGTCATGCGGGCGCTCTCCGGCCTGGGGGTGGGACCCGAGGACCTGGCGACGATCGTGGTGACGCACATCCACCTCGACCACGCCGGCGGCGTGGGAGACCTCGCGCGGGCATTCCCCCGGGCCCGCATCGCCGTTCACGAGTCCGGTGCACGGCATCTTGTCGATCCCTCACGTCTGGTCGCGAGTGCCCGCCGAGTCTTCGGCCCGAAGATGGACGAACTCTTCGGCGAACTTCTCCCGACGGACGCCGCGCGCCTGGACATCATCGGCGAAAGCGGCAGCATCGATCTCGGGGACGGTCGTTTCCTCGAGGCTTTTCACAATCCCGGGCATGACAAGCACCACATCGGACTCGTGGACTCCGCAACCGGTGACCTCTACACAGGAGACGCGGCTGGCGTCTATGTGCCGGAAACCGCCGACGTGCGTCCGGCCACACCTCCTCCCGACTTCGACTTGGATCTCGCACTGTCCTCCCTGGCCGCGATGCGCGCAACGCAGCCGACGCGTCTGCTCTTCAGCCATTTCGGTCCGGTCACCACGGTGGCGGACACCTTGGACGAATCCGAAGCTGAGTTGCACTATTGGGTGGAACAGGTCACGGAGGCGTTCCGGGGCGGACTCGACCTCGAGCATGCGGTCGAACGGGTCAAAGAGAAGGATCGGCAGCGTCACGCGAGCTTCTATGCGGAT
>JBEIHR010000033.1:0-18090 GCA_040381195.1 Rubricoccaceae bacterium | reverse complement strand
GTGAACTCGCGGCCGGTGAGCGCCGACTGGAGTCCGCGAGCGCGGGTCTCGTCCAAAAGCACCGCGTTCTTCGCGGTGAGGGTTCCGGACTGGTCGAAGTCGTTGCCGCGCACCACCCGCTGCCCGTCGACCGCGGTGAGTCGTGCATCGAAGGCCTCGGGCTCGAAGACGCCCTCGATATCCCAGTAGCCGGCCGAGCGGAATGCGATGCGCTCCCGCTCGCGATCGACGACAAGGCGGACGGCAACGGACTGCACGCGGCCAGCAGAGCGCGCCTCACGGCCGATCTTCTTCCACAGCACCTCGGACACCGGGTAGCCGTAGAGCCGGTCGACCACGCGTCGGGTCTCCTGCGCTTCGACCAGCCGCATATCCAATTCACGCGGGTTCGACACGGCGTCGCGGATGGCCTCGGGGGTGATCTCGTTGAACACCATGCGCTTGACCGGGACCTTGGGCTTCAGTACCTCGAGGAGGTGCCAGGAGATGGCCTCACCCTCGCGGTCCTCGTCCGTGGCGAGCAGCAATGCGTCGGCGTCCTTGAGCGCGGCCTTGAGTTCCTTGATGGTCTGCTTCTTGGACTCGTGGACGACGTAGTGGGGTTGGTAGGCGTCATCGACGTTCACCGCGAGCTTGGCCCAGGGCTTCTTGCGATCCTCAGCCGGCAGGTCCGATGCCCGGGCCGCCAGATCCCGCACGTGGCCGACCGAGGCCAGGACGGTGTAACCGTTCCCCAGATAGCCCGCGATCTTCTTGGCCTTCGCCGGTGACTCGACGATCACCAATGTGCCCGACACTCGAATTCCCCTCTACGGCTGATGGACGCGGCGGAGTCTGACGGTAGGCCACCCGTCCCTGTCAAACCGACGGCGGGTCCTCGGGCGGCGTTCCCATCACCACCCCCGAAGGGGGTGAAGGGCGCGGCGCAGTGTCCGATATTCGGATCATTCCCTCAGTCAGACCCTCCGCCTACGGTGAGGCCATGCAGGTATTCGCCGACGTGGAAGAAGCAGCTGCCGCTCTCGACATCCTCATCGATATGGCGCATGCAGGCGCCTCGATTCACATCATGAGGGATCGCGAGCACGTAGCGGGACTCGTCCCGCTCGGGACACCACCACTGTCCGTGAGTGCGGACCGGGTGGACAGGATCCTCGCGGAGTTACGAGCCATAGGGAAGCACGCAAAGTCGGGGCCCGAGACCGTTTCCGACTTGATCGCTGAGGGTCGTCGTTACTGACACCGCACAATGAGTGAAGGCCCGGTCGAAAAGACCGGGCCCCCACGTGATGTCCGACTACGCGTTGACGGCGTCCTGATCTCCGACGGCGATCGGGCGACGCTTGGAGATGACCACCGCGACGACGATGATGAGCGTCGCACCGAGTGCGATCGCCCAACGCAGCACCGGGTTCTCGCCCTCTCCGACGCTCATGACCACGACGGCCGGTGCGATCAACAGGGCGACGAGGTTCATCACCTTGATCAATGGGTTGATGGCCGGACCCGCGGTGTCTTTGAACGGATCGCCCACGGTGTCGCCGATGACCGTGGCCGCATGGGCTTCGGACTTCTTGCCACCGAAGTGCCCGTCCTCGACGTACTTCTTCGCGTTGTCCCACGCTCCACCGGAGTTCGATAGGAACACGGCCATGAGCACGCCAGTGGCGATGGTGCCCGCCAGGTAGGCGCCCAGCGCTCCGACGCCGAGACCGAATCCGACCGCGATCGGGGTGAACACCGCGAGGATGCCCGGCGTGACGAGCTCGCGCAGCGAGTCGCGGGTGACGATGTCGACGACCTTGCCGTACTCGGGCTTCTCCGTGCCGGCCATGATCCCCGGATGCTCGCGGAACTGGCGCCTCACTTCGAAGATCACCGCTCCGGCCGCACGCGACACAGCGTTGATGGCGAGACCGGAGAAGAGGAACACCACCGCCGCACCGATGATCAGGCCGACGAGGTTCGCCGGGTTCGCGACATTGAGGATGCCGTCGTACTGGAAGGGATCCGCGATGGTGTCGAGTTCACTATTGACACCCAACTCGGCGAATGCTCCGACGATCGCATCCCGATAGGCACCGAAGAGCGCAGTTGCGGCGAGCACCGCGGTGGCAATCGCGATTCCCTTCGTGATCGCCTTGGTCGAGTTACCGACCGCATCGAGGCGGGTGAGAACGACCGCGCCCTCACCGTGAACATCGCCGGACATTTCCGCGATGCCCTGGGCGTTATCGGAGACCGGGCCGAAGGTGTCCATGGACACGATGACGCCGACCGTGGTGAGCAGACCTGTGCCGGCGAGTGCGATCGCGAACAGCGACAGCAGGATCGCACCACCACCGAGCAGGAATGCCGCGTAGACCGCTCCACCGATGAGGAGGGCGGAGTAGACCGCGGACTCCAGACCCAAAGAGATACCGGAAAGGATGACGGTGGCCGGTCCTGTGAGCGACGTCTTGGCGACGTCGTCGACCGGGCGACGGTTGGTTTCGGTGAAGTAGGCGGTGAGTTGCTGGATCAGGGCGGCCAGGACGATGCCGATGACCACCGCGATGATGACGAACCACTGCGGGTTCACCGTGCTGGCGCCGAGGATCTCTTCCAGACCGCCCAGGGAGACGAGCTCCTCCCAGGTGGACGGCACGAAGTAGAACACCGCAACCACGACAAGGATCGCTGAGATCACGGCGGAGATGAAGAACCCACGGTTGATCGAACTCATGCCCGACCGGTCGGAGCTACGCGGGGAGACCGCGAAGATGCCGATAACGGCGGTGATCACGCCGATGGCCGGAATGACCAGCGGGATGACCAGGCCGAGTTCGCCGAAGGCGGCCTTACCAAGGATGAGGGCGGCAACCAGGGTCACGGCGTAGGACTCGAACAGGTCCGCGGCCATACCCGCGCAGTCACCGACGTTGTCCCCGACGTTGTCCGCGATGGTCGCGGCGTTGCGCGGGTCGTCCTCGGGAATGCCCTGCTCGACCTTGCCGACGAGATCCGCGCCGACGTCGGCTGCCTTGGTGAAGATGCCGCCACCCACGCGCATGAACATGGCGAGCAGCGCCGCGCCGAAGCCGAAGCCCTCCAGCACCTTGGGCGCCTCACCCTGGTAGACGAGGACCACGATTGCTGCACCGAACAGGCCGAGACCCACGGTGAACATGCCGGCGACGCCGCCAGTCCGGAACGCCAGCTTCATGGCCGGCTTCTCTCCCTGCTCGTTCGCGGCCGCGGCGACGCGCACATTGCCGCGCACGGCAAGCCACATACCCATGTATCCGGTGATCGCGGAGAAGACGGCACCGACGAGGAAGAAGATGCTGCGACCGATGCGCTCGGAATTCGTCTCCGCGGGAAGCAGGAAAAGGACGAAGAAGACGATGACCGCGAAGATCGCCAGGGTCTTGAACTGCCGGTTGAGGTATGCCGACGCGCCTTCTTGGACCGCTGCGGCGATCTCCTTCATCTTGGCGGTGCCCTCACTGGCCGCGAGGACTTCGCGGACGAGGATGGCAGCGACGATGAGGGCCGCGAGTGCGATGACGGCAACGATGACGACGGTGGTCACGTTGCTACCGCTCAACTCGATCATGGGTCTCCTTTTTGCACGCAGAGGCGAAGTCCCCCGCGGTGTCGTGGTCGGTGGAGTCTATTCACGGCCGAGGGGGTGTGGGGCCGGGGTTCCTGTGATCTATGTCCCGGTCTGACCCTCCCGGATGCAAGCGTTGAGACCCCGTCACAGGGGCACTCGACAATGGGGGCGTGACCGAGGTGCGCATCACCCAACCCGCGCGGGCGGCGCAGCACTCCCCGTGGCCCGAGTGGGTGCCCGAGGAGGCCCGGCAGACGTGGGGGCACGAGCCCTGGGCCCACCAGGTGGCCGCGGCGAAGGCCGCCCACTCCGGGAGCACCACGGTCATCGCCACCGGGACGGCGTCGGGCAAGACCCTCGCTTACGCGATGCCCGTCGCAGCCGCCCTCGCGGACGGGGCGACGGCCCTCTACCTCTCCCCGACGAAGGCTCTGGCCGCGGACCAGCTCGCAGCCTGGGAAGCGTGGTCCCTCGATGAGGTGCGGGCCGCCACCGTCGACGGCGACTCCCCGAGGGAGCACCGTGCCTGGGCGCGCGCCCACGCGTCACTGATCCTGACCAACCCGGACATGCTGCATTTCTCCCTGCTCCCCGACCACGCGGGCTGGTCACGGTTCTGGCGGCGACTCGCCTACGTCGTGGTCGACGAGGCGCACGTATATAGAGGTGTCTTCGGTGCCCACGTATCGCAGGTGCTGCGCCGCGTGCGCCGCGTGGCCACCCACCATCGCAGCACACCCACGTTCATCCTCGCCTCGGCCACCATGGGGGACCCTGGATCCTTCGCCCAACGCCTCACCGGTCTGCCCGCCGTCGTGATTGACGAGGACACCTCGCCCGCACCCGAGCGCACCATCGTGTTGCGCACACCACCTGAGGGTCCCGATGGCGAGGAGATGTCCGCCGTCGCCTACGCCGCGGATCTTCTGGCCCACCAGGTCGATGCCGGGGTCAGCACCGTCGCCTTCGTGCGCAGCCGTCGAGGAGTCGAGTATGCGGCGATGCGGGCCCAGCAGCGCACCGATGATCCCCGCATAGCCGCCTACCGCGGTGGCTACCTTCCCGAGGAGCGGCGCGAACTGGAGCGACAACTCCGCAGCGGCGCGATCGTCGGGATGGCGGCGACGTCCGCACTCGAACTTGGTATCGACATCACCGGGCTCGACTCCGTCATCACCGCCGGTTGGCCTGGGACCCGTGCGTCGGTGTGGCAGCAGTTCGGTCGCGCTGGCCGGGCGAGCACTCCGGCGCTCGTCCACTTCATTGCTCGCGACGACCCATTGGACCGTTACGTGGTTCACCACCCGGAGACACTTCTCGATGCCCCGGTGGAGAGCTCGGTGTTCGACCCCGCGAATCCCGCCGTCCTGGCGCCACACCTGTGCTGCGCCGCCGCGGAGGTCCCACTGACAACCACGGATCTCACCGATGTGTTTCCTCCCGAGAGTTCGAAGGTCGTTGAGGACCTCGTCGAGCAGGGGTTACTCCGTCGTCGACCCACAGGATGGTTCTGGACACATCGTCATGCACCGCACCGCGACACGACATTGCGTGGGACGGGCGCACCCGAGGTGCGTGTGGTCGAAGTGGGAACCGGACGTCTCCTGGGAACGGTGGACTCCGGTGCGGCGCACAGCACCGTCCACACAGGGGCCGTCTACGTGCACCAGGGTGTGACCCACGTCGTCACCGAATTGGATCTTGAGGATTCGGTCGCATTCGCGCGGGTCGAGGATGTCGACTACACCACGATCGCCCGCGACATCAGCGATATCCGCATCGTGGACGTGCAGCGGGAACACGAGATCAGTCCCGGTGTGACCATGTTCCTCGGACGGGTGGATGTCACCAATCAGGTCGTCTCCTTCCAGCGACGACGTATCAGTGGTGAGAATCTCGGTGAAGAGTCGCTCGATCTCCCCGAGCGGATCCTGCGCACGCAGGCGGTGTGGTGGACACTCCCACAGGAGTGGATCACCGATCCGGTCACCCCCGGTTCGGTGCACGGAGCCGAACATGCCGCCATCGGCATGTTGCCGTTATTCGCCACCTGCGATCGCTGGGACATCGGCGGTGTTTCCACCGCAGCGCACCCTGACACCGGGACCGCGACGATCTTCATCTACGACGGACACCCCGGTGGTGCGGGCTTCGCCGCGCATGGGTTCGACGTCGCAACCGCCTGGCTCGCGGCCACCCGCGAGGCGATCCTGGAGTGCGCGTGCGACGACGGCTGCCCCGGATGCATCCAGTCACCGAAGTGCGGCAATGGGAATGATCCGCTCGACAAGCACGGTGCGGTGCGTGTCCTCACGGAACTCCTGGCACTGCAGCCGGCCCGGCACGTGATGTGACCCGGATCTCCGGAGCACGTTCGCCCAGGAGCGTTGCCATACGAACCGCGAGCGTCGGGGCCGGTAACCACACCTCGACCCAGTGATCCACGCCATCGAAGTGACAGGAACCCATTTCGACGCCATTGGCGTGGGCAAAGTGGGCAGCCTGCGAGCATCCGCGTGCGGGGTTCTGCGCCGCCGCAAGTGCAGCGAGGTCGGCAGCGGAGGAAAGCCGCTGACGTGCCAGGGCGATCTGCGCCACGGTCATCGCCAGACAGCCGGTGATGAGCAGCACGGTGATGAGTGCCACCGTCCAGATCGTCGCGCTCCCCTGGTCATCGTGGATCCTCATCCTGACCACTCCCGCGGTGCGGTGGCCTCCTGCACCACGGTCTGCCACCGGTCGCCGAGGACCGGGTTGCGCACCCAGGCGACCGTCTCCACCCGAATACGCACCTCGGTGTCCGTGACGCTCCAGTAGATCCGTGCGTCCGGAAGTGTCGACTGGAGGTGTTGGTGGACCATCCATTGGTCGTCGCCGCGGGCTACCGCCCGGGCTGCTTCCTGCACGGCGTTTCCCGCGGTGAAACCTCCCCACGCCCAACCGAGGATGCCGAGGAACGCGGCGGCGATCGCCGTGAGCAGGGGAATGACGATCGCGGTCTCCAGCGTGGTGGAGCCGTCATCCCTGGACAGCCATCGGCTGCCGCACCGGGGGCGGGTGCGGCAGCCGATGAGTCGGTGGGTCACGGTCAGCCGAAGATCGAACTGAACGCGGATCGGACGATGCCCCAGATCAAGTCCCGGGCGGCGTCGCTGGTGAGCAACTTGATGAGTAGGCCACCAAGCCCGGCTACAGCGACGGTGCCGACCGCGTACTCCGCGGTGGTCAAACCGGAATCGTCGCGCAGCCGACGCACGATGGAGTGTGCCGAGCTGGGAAGTGTCGAATGAATCAGTACTGACATGGTCTCTCCTCACGGTGATCACTCCTGGTCGAAGTGATGCACTGAGGATTCCCCGAATGGGGTACCGACCCGGATCGAGTTTTCACGCACGGGATGAATACGCACCCTGTGGACGATCACGTGAAGATGCCGGTGGCGAGGGAGGCGACGATCGGGACCACTCCGATCAGGAGGTAGGCCGGAAGGAAGCACAGGGCGAGCGGTGCCACGACGCGCACTCCCGCGGCGCGAGCGGCCGCCTGGACGGCCGACCGATGCTCGCGGCGGAGATCCTCGACCGTGGCATCGAGTACGTAACTGAGAGGTGCACCTGATTCCTGCGAACGACGGATGGCCCGTGCGATGGGCTGCAGCGGCGGCGGAACCCGTGACCACGCTTCCTGCGGTGACGCGCCCAACTGCAGGGCAGCGTGTACCGCACCGAGGTGTTCATTCGCGGGCGAGGACACCGCAGACGCCACCGCGTCCACGGCATACACGATCGACACACCCGCCCCCACGATCGCGCCGAGCAGCTCAGCAACGACCGGCGCTTGACGGGTCAGGGCCAGGTCGGTGACCCGTTCGTCACGTTGACCGTGGCGGCGCGTCACGACGAAGATCACCACCGCGCCGCCGGCGCAGGCGAGAGCGCCCCTCACTCCGCCGAACACGACCGCCAGAAGAACACCCACCGTGACAGCGAGCGCGATGATCTGTCGTGGCGAGAGGTGGTCGAGTCGTGGGCGGGTGCGCGGTGGAGTTCCCAGTGTCCGCCGGAGCCGGGACACCGGATCCCCCGGGAACCACAGCCAGGCCGATGCCGCCGCAGCGACCACTGCCAGTGCGATCACAGGGCGGACTCGACCTGCCCGGTGATCCGACGGGTCCACGCCACACCCGCTCCGGTGAAGACTGCACCGGCAATCACCATCGGAAGTCCGAGGGGATCACTGAGGAACCAGGTGATCGGATCCGCGCCGAGGAGGTAGCCGAGCCCGACGCCAAGGAGTGGGAGGAACGCCAGCATGCGGGCCGTGGCCTTCGGGCCGGCGAGTGAGGCACGGAGTTCGACACGGGCCTCCGCCGCGTCGCGCTCCGCGCGCGCCAGGTTCTCGATGATGTCGGCGAGACGTGCACCCGTGGTGGTACCGACCTGCCAACACGCGGCCAGATGAGCCGCAACGCGGTCGTTCTCCGCACGCAAGGCACCGGTGACATCGCCACCCCAGGACGCCACTGCGCACGTGCGCGGCCATACCTCCTGCGCCACCGCCTCGAGTGCACGATCGGGGGCGCGCCCGGCGCGTAGTTCCGCCGCCAATCCGGTGATCGCTACCACGCGTGGGTCCGGTGACGGGGATTGACGCAGGAAGCGTCGGAGGAGCATCCGAGTATCGAGGCCACGCTGATCACGATGCAGCCGCCGCACGGCCTCCGGCTGCATCCAGAGCGTGACAGCGAGGAAGACGAATCCCGCCGACGCGATGATCAGGCGCACAATCGCTCCCACGCGTCCTCGCGGGAGGACCCCCGACCGTCGTAGGTGAAGGCAGGCAGAGCCCGCACGTGACCGTCATCGAGCAGGGCGAGCACGTGCACGCCACTGACGATGCGCCGTCCATCACGAAGGCGTTGCACATGCACGACAGCATCGACCGCCGAGGCCAGGAGAGCGTGCATCGCCTCCCGAGGGACTCCCGCGAGAAGTCCCAGCGCTTCGATACGTGCCGGGAGATCCACAGCCGCATTCGCGTGGATGGTCGCCCAACTCCCCTCGTGGCCGGTGTTCATCGCGGTGAGCAGGTCGATGATCTCGTTACCGCGCACCTCGCCGAGGATGATCCGATCCGGACGCATTCGCAGGGTTTGCCGCACGAGGTCGCGCAACGTGATCGCCCCCGCCCCCTCCACATTGGGCATCCGGGATTGCAGCCGCACGACATGGGGGTGGTGCGGGGCCAGTTCGACGGAGTCCTCCGCGATGACGATTCGTTCACCGGCATCGACTTCGCCGAGGATCGTGTTCAAGACTGTCGTCTTTCCTGATCCTGTCCCGCCCGTCACCAGGCACGCGCGCCGCTCGTGCACGAGCACACGCAGCAGATCCGCTCCGACGACGTCGATCGAGCCCGAGGAGACCAAGGAATCCAAGGTCATCGCGTGGGCGCGGGGAAGTCGAAGGGAGATGCAGGTGCCGTCCGTGGCAATCGGCGCAAGGACACAGTGCAGACGTCCACCATCAGGGAGCCGGGCATCAACATGCGGCGACGCGTCATCAAGGCGTCGACCCGCGCGCGAGGCGAGACGCTGCGCGAGTGCGCGCACCCGTTCCTCGCTGCCGAAATCCACGTGCACCCGCTCCAACCCCGTCCCGCGGTCGACGTAGACCTCGGACGGGGAATTCACCAGCACATCGGTGACGCGCGGATCGGCGATCAGGTCCTCAAGCGGCCCAGCACCGGCCAGTTCGCGGCGAACGTCTTCGACGAGCACACCGAGCGCATGGTCGGCCAGGACCACACCTTCGGCGCGCAACGCGGCCGCAACCTCAACGACGCCGGCCTGCTGCTGCTCCGCGATCAAGCGCGTGCGCACGCGATCGAGAAGTGTCACGACAGCACCAGTCGGCATTCGCGTGCATAGGCCGATGTGATCACCGGCACGTCACCCTCATCGGCGCGGCCCGCCATGGACGGGATGAAGGGGATCGTGGCGCGAGCCGTGATCCCGAGGGCGGCTGCGACTTCCTCCGCCGGGACTCCCTTGGCACGTTCGGCCACCACCACTTCGGGGTGCACCCCCAGTCCGGCGAGACGCTGCAGGACCCGCGCCGCGGCCGCAGCGCCACGCACGTGCGCGCTCGCCAGGACGATGACGCGGTCAGCGACCGACACCCATGTGGCGATGTGCGCATCACCCGGTGGTGGACAGTCGATGACAACCGTGTCGAACCCCCGACGTCCCGCGTCGACCACCGACGCAGCGACCGGTGCATCCGTGGGACGCGCAGAGTCTGCGGACAGGAGTGCCACAGCTCCGACATGCGGAAGAGCAGCGTCCAACTGGGCCGGCGACAGTCGTCCAGGCCCCGGATCGATCGCGGACCACCGTGCACCCGAGGCTTCCTCCACACCGAGGAGGAGGTCAAGGCCACCGCCGAGTGGATCACCGTCGATCAGGAGAGACCTGCACCCCTCCTGGGCAGCGGTGAGCGCGAGATTGGTCGCAAACGTGGAGGCACCCACGCCACCCGACCCCCCGATGACAGCGAGCACGGATCCGTCGCGCGGTGGGCCCTCGGCGCAGTCCGCGAGAGCATCGGCGAGCCATCGCTCGCCCTCCGGAAGACGCACGACGTGCTCGGCGCGCAGGCGAACGGCCTGCTCCCACACTAACCGGTCATCCGTGCAAGTGACCACCACGAGCCGTCCGCGATTGGGCAATCCACGGCTGATGACCTCGGCCGCGCAGTCGGCGCCGACGAGGACTAGCGGGGCGTGCATCCAGGCTCCGCGCACCGCCGTCTGTTCTGCGCAGACCAACACCTCACCCGCGCGCGCGGCAGCGATGCGCACCACGGTGTCGATCACTTCCGAGTCCTCGGTGATCAGGAGTGGGCGGGTCAGGGTTGCCATGCGTCAAGCCTTCGGCGAAATCTCGGTGAAGGGAAGACTGTCGTCGTGCATTGTGGATAAGCGTTGACGTACCGTTCTCCCGTGTCCACCGCGGCGTTTTTCGATCTTGACAAGACGATCCTGGCCACTTCCAGTTCATTCGCCTTTGCTCGCCCCTTCCACAAGGAAGGTCTCATCGGCGCGAGTGACGTGATTCGCAGCGCGTATGCGCAGTTCATGTTCCGCGCATCCGGTGTCAGTCACGATCAGATGGAGACCATGCGCGATTACATGTCATCCCTGATTCGCGGATGGGATGTTGCGACGGTGCAGCGCATCGTCAACGAGACACTTGACGAGATCATCGATCCGGTCGTCTACTTCGAGGCCCTCGAATTGATCGAATCCCATAAGGCGGCGGGGCATGACGTCATCATCGTGTCGTCGTCTGGAACTGATGTGGTGGAACCGATTGGAGCCCGGCTCGGTGCAGATCTGGCAATCGGTACCCAGGTGGGGATCGAGGATGGCCGCTACACCGGTGAGATCGTCTTCTATGCCTACGGTGAGGGCAAGGCTGATGCGATCCGGACACTGGCCGAGGAGCGCGGATACGACTTGGCGGCCAGTTTCGCCTACACGGACTCCGTCACCGATCTCCCGATGCTGCAACTCGTAGGGAATCCCACTGCGGTGAATCCTGATGACGAATTGCGTGCAGTCGCGGTGGATCAGGGGTGGCGCATCCACGACTTCGCCAAACCGGTTGCCCTGAAGCAACGTGCGCAACGCACCCAGGCGGTCGCGGCAGGTGCGGGGGTGGCGCTCGGTGCGGTGGCGTTAGGACTGACCTGGTACGCCCGCCGTCGCAGCCTGCGTGCCTGATGTCGGACGCACTCGCACACTCGCGAATCTGTCGATGAGGGAGAAGGCATCCTCCCCGGTTCCCTCGGTCACCCATTCCACCCGCGGCTGGCCGTCGAACTCCCACTCGGGCCAGTCGTCCAGCAACGCCGTGAGGAAAGCCCTCGCCTCGTACTCAGTGATGTTCATCCCCATGCAGGAGTGCCTTCCGAACCCGAAGGCGAGGTGTGGTCTGCGTTCGCGGTGGATGTCCACGACGTCAGGATCGGCCCAGATGGTCCTGTCGTGATTCGCAGACAGGTAGTTCAGGAGGACGTAGGTGCCCGGATCGCGATCGGGGATCGGAACATCGCGATCCCCGGGTAGGACGCGCTCGATCTTCGGTAGCGGCGAGAGGAAGCGGACCATCTCGGCGATCGCCGCATTGAACGCACCCGGATTCTCCGTGAGATAGCGACGGTCCGCAGGATTTGCGACGAGGTGCCAGGTAAGTCCGGTGATGAGCGTGATGACGGTGTCCCGCCCTCCAGCGAGAAGGACATTGGCGATGCCGAACATCTCGTCGCGGGTGAGACGTTGACCGTCGATCTCGAGTCCCGCAATCCAATCCCACACATCTGTCGTTGCGGGGTCAGCTCCCGGAGCTGGGGTTGCAGCGGCGAACACCCGGTCGAGGTAGCTCTCGAGGAGAGCGCCACTGCGCAGCGTCGCCCCACCGGGCGATTCATCGTTGCCGATGACTCCCGATCGGTATGCCTCCGCGGTCCATACATCCGGTCCCCACGAGACCCACTCGTCGAGATCCTGTGGTCGGTTGTAGATCACGGTCAAACACGCCATGACATAGGGCAGAGCGAGATCGCGTGCGACGTCGCCTCCACCGCGCGCGGTGATGCCCGCGATGAGATCCCGGGCGATGCGCTCAAACTCCGGCGCCTTGGGCTCGATGTTCTGACTCATGAACATTGGGCTGACCGCTTCACGGAACATGGTGTGACGCGGTGGGTCGTATTCGAGCGGCACCTGTTTGTAGGTGCGCGTGTCCCGATCACCGATCAGATCACTCGAGTAGGTCGCCGTGTCCTTCGCGGCAGCACGCACGTCGTGGTAGCCGCAGATCTCGCGCCGCTCGGTCGTCTCACGCATCGGTCATCACAGTCGTGTCGCAGTGGAAGAGGTTCTCGCGACCGTATCAGGATTCGTGCGTGCACAATCCCGGATCGATGTTGCAGTACGCGTTACAGCTGCGTTAGATCCGACCCGAGTCCAGCGCGGCCCTCGCACCCAGCGCGATCGACGTAGCGAACCACCGCGCGTAAGCGGCTCCCCGGTCGGGGTCACCCGATGCGTAGTCGCGGATCGCAGACACATATGCGGGTCGTCCCTGCTCCTGAATCCCCAATTCAGGAGTGGTGAACAGGGACGGATCGATTCCGCGATCGGCCATCACCACACGTATACATGCGCGCGCCACAAGTCCCGTTCCAGATGCGAACGGCCGCATGTGCATGACCTCACCGTGTGTGATGGCCGCTACCGACAGCGCGGGTAGACCCTCTCCGCGGGAGATCAACCGCGCGAGCTCCTGCAGGCGCGGACCCACGACCGACGCCGGAGGCACTCCACCGATTCCAAGTGGGTCCTCGGCATCGTCCTCCACGCGCGGCCTGCCCGGCTCCCCTCGTCCCAGACTCGCCACCACGAGGGCGTGGAGATGGGCGAGGACCTGCAACGGCGCCCGGGACCAGGTGCTGAGTCGCGCCGGGACGGCGTCCGTCACCGCATGGGCTGCGGCCACGACCCGGCCCATGGGTGAGGCATCGTCGAATGCGAGGTCAGCACCCTCGATGACGGCCGAGTCCCGCGCTCCGCGGGATCGCGAGGATGCCGCCACCTCCACCGCGTTGGCGCGCACGCGCCGATCCCAGAGGACCGCATCCACCTCCGCCCGGGCGGCGTCGAATGCCTCGCGCACGTCGGGTCGCTCGATCCAGTGGGGCACGCCCTCACGCTAACCACGAATCACCACTCGCCCCACATGGCCTACTCGGGTGGGCCAGAATGTCCTGGCTGCCGAAGGGAGAGGTCATGTCGGATGAGGCGCTGAGCAACCTGTTGCGTGAGGATCGACTCTTCCCGCCCCCGGCTGAGTTTGCGGCGCGCGCCAATGCCACAGCCTCGATGTACGACGCAGCGTCGGCCGACCGACTCGGGTTCTGGGCCGAGCAGGCGCACCATCTCCACTGGGACACACCCTTCACCGAGGTTCTCGACTGGTCGAACGCCCCGTTCGCGAAGTGGTTTGTGGGGGGAAAGCTCAATGTCGCCTATAACTGCGTCGACCGTCACGTGGAATCCGGACACGGCGCGCAGGTCGCGCTCCGCTTCGAAGGTGAGCCCGGTGACCGACGCGACGTCACCTATGCGGAATTGATGAACGACGTCTGCAAGGCGGCCAATGCACTGCTCGAACTCGGCGTGAAGGCTGGTGATCGAGTCGCGATCTACATGCCGATGATCCCGGAAGCGATCGTCGCGATGCTCGCGTGCGCCCGCATCGGTGCCCCCCACTCCGTGGTCTTTGCGGGATTCAGTGCTGAAGCGCTGCGCAGTCGCATTGAGGATGCCCAGGCCACGCTCGTGATCACCGCGGACGGCCAGAACCGCCGCGGCGCTGTCATGCCGCTCAAGCCCGCCGTGGACGAGGCGGTCGATGCCTCACCGTCGGTGCAGCGCGTACTCGTGGTCCGCCGCACCGGCAACGATGTCCCCTGGGGTGACCGCGATGTGTGGTGGCACGACATCGTCGATCGACAGTCGAGCAACCACACCCCCGAGGCTTTCGATGCGGAGCATCCGCTGTTCATCCTCTATACGTCGGGGACCACCGGGAAGCCCAAGGGGATCCTGCACACCTCGGGCGGTTACCTGACCCAGGCCTCCTCGACGCATCGAAACGTGTTCGATCTCAAGCCGGATAGCGACATCTACTGGTGCACCGCCGATATTGGTTGGGTCACCGGCCACAGTTACATCGTGTATGGACCGCTGGCCAACCGCGTGACACAGGTCGTCTACGAGGGGACCCCGGACACACCGGCGAAGGATCGCTTCTGGGACATCATCGAACGGCACCGCGTCACGATCTTCTACACGGCACCCACCGCGATCCGTACCTTCATGAAGTGGGGTGATGAACTCCCGGGTGCGCACGATCTGACGTCGCTGCGCCTCCTCGGATCGGTGGGCGAACCGATCAACCCCGAGGCGTGGATCTGGTACCGCGACACCATCGGCGGCGGTCGCTGCCCCATCGTCGACACCTGGTGGCAGACCGAGACCGGCGCCATCATGATCTCCCCGCTTCCGGGAGTGACGGCGTGCAAACCCGGATCGGCGATGCGTCCCCTGCCCGGCATCGGTGCAGCCGTCGTCAATGACGCCGGCGTTCCCCTCGGCAACGGCAACGGTGGGTACCTCGTGCTCACCGAGCCGTGGCCGTCGATGCTCCGAGGGATCTGGGGCGATAACCAGCGCTACGTCGACACCTATTGGTCGCGGTGGCCGCAGTATTACTTCGCCGGTGACGGCGCCAAACTTGATGAGGACGGCGCGATCTGGGTCCTGGGCCGGGTCGACGACGTGATGAACGTCTCCGGGCACCGCATATCCACCACCGAGGTGGAGTCGGCCCTCGTATCCCATCCGAAGGTCGCCGAGGCCGCCGTTGTGGGGGCCAGTGACGAGACGACCGGTCAGGGCATTGTCGCGTTCGTGATCCTGCGCGGTGGCGTCGAGGATGGTGAGGGCCTCGCGAAGGAATTCCGCGCACATGTGGCCAAGGAAATCGGGCCCATCGCGAAGCCCCGTCAGATCCTCATCGTCCAGGAACTCCCGAAGACTCGCTCGGGCAAAATCATGCGCAGGCTCCTGCGCGATGTCGCCGAACACCGCAATCTCGGAGATGTGACAACCCTGGCCGATCCCACCGTGATGAACCTGATCGCAGGCGGGATGAGCACAGCGCAGGCCGAGGACTGAACGCGCGCAGAGCGGACGTGCCTGGGTAGGGTCGCTGCATGGAGCGGCGGGAGTTCCTCACTCGCCCCTCACTGCGTGAGCGCGGCTGGGTCCTGGCCTACCTCCGCGATGAAACAATCGGTGGACTACTCCTCATCGCCGCGGCGATCATCGCGCTGATCTGGGCGAACTCTCCCTGGGGTGATACGTACACATCCCTCGTCGATCTACAGATCGGACCGGCCTCACTCGGATTGAACCTTTCGCTCGGGGTGTGGGCCGCCGATGCACTGCTCGCGGTCTTCTTCTTCGTGGTCGGACTGGAGTTGAAACGCGAACTTGTCGTCGGTTCACTGAGCAAGGCATCGCAGGCCGTCGTGCCCGCGGCAGCCGCGATCGGTGGCATGGTCGTGCCCGCGCTGATCTTCGTCGGGGTCAATGCGTCGATGGAACGTGGCGATCTCACCGGGTGGGGAATCCCGATGGCCACGGATATCGCATTCGCGCTCGCGGTCCTCGCGGTGTTCGGACGCCGACTTCCCGTGGCACTCCGGGCATTCCTCCTCACCCTGGCCGTCGTGGACGATCTGGGAGCGATCGCGGTCATTGCGATCTTCTACTCGGACAAGTTCAATGCACCCTGGTTCCTCGCAGCTATCAGTGCCTTCGCCATCTACGCACTGGCACAGCGGGCGCGTTGGACTTCACCGTGGTTCTACGTCCCACTGGCGATCCTGGCCTGGTACTTCACTTTCCGCAGCGGCGTGCACGCAACCGTTGCAGGGGTGATTCTCGGGCTGCTGACACGCGTACGGACGGACCCGGGCGAGGAATCGTCGCCCGCTGAGCGACTCGCGCATCGGATCCATCCCTGGAGTGCGGGCATCGCCGTGCCGATCTTCGCCTTCCTCGCCGCGGGCGTGGATCTGCGCGCGATCGGTGTGCTCGATGCCTTCGCCGAACCGGTCGCACTGGGGATTCTTCTGGGGCTCGTCATCGGTAAGCCGATCGGCGCATTAGCCGGTGCGTGGCTCACCGCACGCTTCACCCGCGCCTCACTCGCGCCCGGGATCGCGTGGCGGGATGTAGCAGCGATCGGCGTGCTCGCCGGTATCGGATTCACAGTCGCCTTGCTGATCGCCGAACTTGCGTACGAGGGAGATCCGCTCCTCCTCGAACCGGCGAAGGGCGCGATCCTCGGTGCCTCACTCGTCGCTACGGCGTTGGCGGCGATCGTGCTCACCTCGCGACGTCGGCACTACGACCGCGTGGCGGAGATCGAGGAGGCGGATGTCAACGCGGATGGGATCCCCGACGTCTACCAGCAACTCCCCGATTCCGACCCCCGCTAGCCTGTCCCCGTGGACAACCAGACCAGCCTCGGTGCGCTGATCGGCGGCACCGTGTCCCAGGCGAAGCGTCTCGCCACTGCTCAGGCGGCACTCGTCAAGGCCGAGTTGCAGCAGACCGGGCAGGACGTCGCGAAGGTGTCCGTCCTCGGGTTGATCGCCATCAGTGCGGTGAGCACCGCAGGGCTCTTCCTGCTCGTGGCCGCAGCACTGGGACTCGTCGCCGCGGGGCTCGCGCCGTGGTTGTCGTTCCTGATCGTGGCGGGCGCGTTGATCCTCGTCGCCGTCGTAGCCGGAGTGATCGCTGGAGCGAAGGCCAAGGGAATTCGGGGGCCGAAGATCGCAGCCGCGGAACTCGAGAAGACCCAGCAGGCCATCGCGCAGAGCGTCAACAGCCAGTAGAACGTGCCCCTCAGCCCCGAGCAGGTGTTGCGCGCCGAGGGGCCGTGGCGACACCGCGATCTCTCCGCGAACGGTTCCCTCTTCCACCTCGTCGAACAGGGCGAGGGACCGCTGGTCGTCCTGCTCCATGGCTTCCCCCAGTTCTGGTGGACCTGGCGACACCTGATCCCGGAGCTGGCCGAACAGGGTTTCCGAGTCGTCGCCATCGACATGCGCGGGTACGGTGGCTCCGACCATCCACCGCACGGGTACGACCCCGCGACACTTGCAGACGACATCGCCGCCATCATCCGAAGCCTCGGCGAAGAGCGTGCAACGGTGATCGGCCATGGCTGGGGTGGCATCGTGGCGTGGACCCTGGGTGTCACGTATCCGGAGGTGACCGACGGGGTCGTGGCCGTCAATGCACCACATCCCCGGCGCATGCGTCATGCGATGCTGACCGATCGAGGCCAGCGCAAGGCGATGGCATTCATCTGGGGACTGCAACTCCCCTTGTGGCCGGAACGGACATTGCGCTCCTCCGGCGCCGCACGAGTCGAACATTTCCTTCGCAGCTGGTCCGCCGATGACACCTGGCTGGATGCCGACACCCTCGAGAGATACCGCACCGCCTTTCTGCGCTGGCCCACAGCGCACACAGCGATCGAGTCGTATCGATGGGCAGTGCGCTCGGTCTATCGCACGGACGGCGTGACCTACATGTCTCGGATGGAGACACCGCTCATTACCGACGTCTTGGTGATCACGGGCTCACGCAATCCGCTGATTCGGACTGGGACGTTCCACGAGTGTGCGGAGTACGTCTCAGGTTCATACGCCCAGCGCGACCTGCCCGCCGGTCATTTCGTGCACGAGGAACTGCCCGGTGATTTCAATCGGATCGCAGTCGAGTGGTTAACGACGCGATGACGAGCGCACCACGACGTCGCAACTGCCATTGGCCACCGGCTCGGT
>JBEIHR010000032.1:0-18397 GCA_040381195.1 Rubricoccaceae bacterium | reverse complement strand
TCCTGCATGACCGGGTGACCGGTGACTACCCCGTGGATGACTTCGGCTTCGATCCCGAATTCACCGACAAGGTGCTGCTGCCACTCGTACGGCCGTTCTACCGCAGCTGGTTCCGGGTCGAGGCCAGCGGACTCGAGCACGTACCCGCCGACTCGGGTGCGCTCGTGGTCGCCAATCACTCCGGCACACTCGCCTTCGACGCGATCATGACCCAGGTCGCCTTGAAGGACGACCATCCCGCGCATCGCAACCTCCGCATGCTCGCCGCGAACCTCGTCTTCGAGACCCCGGTCATCGCCGACCTGGCCCGTAAGGCCGGGCACACCCTGGCCTGCCATGCCGACGCCGAGCGGCTGCTCGCTGCCGGTGAGGTCGTGGGCGTCTGGCCGGAGGGGTTCAAGGGAATCGGCAAGCCCTTCCGCGAGCGCTACCGGTTGCAGCGCTTCGGGCGCGGCGGTTTCGTCGCTGCGGCGATCCGCACCGGCGCGCCGATCATCCCCACCGCCATCGTCGGTGCCGAGGAGATCTATCCGATGATCGCCAACGCGAGTCCGCTGGCACGCATGCTCGGCCTCCCGTACTTCCCGATCACCCCGACCTTCCCCGCGCTGGGTCCCCTCGGGCTCATCCCGTTGCCGAGCAAGTGGATGATCCATTTCGGGACCCCGATCCCGACCACGGGCATCCCGGCGGAAGCTGCGGACGACCCGATGGTGTTATTCGACATCACCGACCAGGTGCGCGAGTCGATCTCCGCATCCATCGCACGATTGCTGGCGATGCGGGAGTCGGTCTTCGGTTAGCGTCGCCGACGGAGCGCGCGCAGGGTGTAACCGACGGCGAGTCCCGCTGCGACGCCAGCGGCCCCGGTGGCCACCGGCTTGATGTACGGGCGGATGTGGGCACGGCGACGGAAGTCGCGGATCCGCCAGTCCATGGTGCGGGCGTGCTCGCGTAGTTCCGGATCCGGATTCACTGCGACCGGGAATCCGACCTCCGACAGCATCGGGACATCGTTGATGGAATCGGAGTAGGCGCTGCACAGTGCGAGGTCGAGACCCTCACGCTCGGCGAGTGCGCGCACGGCCTCCGCTTTCGCCAATCCGTGCAGTGGCGGTCCGACCAAGCGACCGGTGTAGCGCCCATCCCGTATCTCCGAGACCGTGCCCAGGGCGCCGGTGAGTCCCAGACGCCGTGCGATCACACTGGCGAGTTCGACGGGTGTCGCAGTCACCAACCACACCTGCTGCCCGGCGTCGAGGTGACCTTGCGCGAGGGCGAGGGTTCCCGGGATGAGTTTGTCGACCATCACCTCGTCGAAGATGACCTCGCCGAGGGCGGCCAGATCATCGACTTTGCGGCCCTCGACGAAGGACAGGGCGGATTGGGTTACGGAGGCCATGTCCTCGAGATCCTCGGATCCGCTCGTGACGAATTTCAACTGCTTGATACCGAAACCGACGATCTCCCGCGGGGTGAAGAAGTTGTGGCGGGCCAGGCCCACCGCGACGTGGTAGAGGCTCGAGCCCTTCATGATCGTGTTGTCCACGTCGAAGAACGCGGCCGCGGTGGTGACCGTCTCGGTGGCGGCGGCCGCCTGCGCGGACGCCCGCCCCGACCTGCGGTACGCGGACAGCACGCTGTCCTGCGGGTCGGCTCCCACCTCGTCCGTCATGCGACGAATGTAGTGACGGGGGCCCGGTGGGGGAGGATGGTCGGGTGGCCCGGGTGGAGATCATCGGCAAGCCGGACTGCCACCTCTGCGCCGACGCCGAGGCGGTGGTGGCCGCGGTCTGCGCGGAGGTCGGCGCCGACTACGTGGTCCACTCGATCCTCGACGACCCGGTTCTGGCCGACCGCTACTGGGAGCAGATCCCGGTGATCCTCGTGGACGGTCGGCAGCACGACTTCTGGCGAGTGGACCCGGATCGGCTCCGCACCTCCCTAACGTCCTGATATCGGACGTTTCCGTCCGGTCAACTTTGTGCATTCGTTACCGTGACGCCTACATTCCTCCCCGTCGCTCGCATGAGTCCAGGAGCACCGTGCCACTTCCCACCGACCGTCTCGCCTCGCGCGGGATCCCCGACGCCACCGTCGCCCGGCTACCCGTGTACCACCGGGTCCTCGCGGCATTGCAGGAGGACGGGGTCACCACGGTCAGCAGCGAGGAACTCGCCCTCGCGTGCGGGGTGACGTCGGCCAAGCTGCGCAAGGACCTGTCCCACCTCGGCTCGTATGGCACCCGCGGTGTCGGATACGACGTCGAGTTCCTCAGCTACCAGATCGCCCGCGAGCTGGGGATCACCCAGCCGTGGGGTGTGGTGCTCGTCGGCGTGGGCAACCTCGGCCGGGCACTCGTGTCCTATCGCGGATTCGCCAGTCGTGGATTCCGCATCGTCGGACTGATCGACGCACATCCCGACGTCGTCGGCGTGCAGGTAGCGATCGGCGACGAGAACCACCGCGTGCGCGCCCTGGCCGATCTGCGGGAGGTGGTGCGCATAGGCAATGCCAGCATCGCCGTCATCGCGACGCCTGCGGACTCCGCACAAGAGGTGTGTGATCGTCTCGTCGAGGCGGGCATCACCAGCATCCTGAACTTCGCCCCGGTCGTATTGAGCGTTCCCGAGGGTGTCGAGGTACGCAAGGTCGATCTCGCAGTCGAACTGCAGATCCTGGCCTTCCACGAACAACGGCGCAGCGAAACGCTGCCGGAGGTGATGAACGCATGAGCGCGTCCAAGAAGGCGCCGGCGAAGAAGGCTGCAGCGAAGAAGGCTGCACCAGCGAAGAAGGCGGCGCCCGCCAAGAAGGCCGCGGCAGCGCCGCCGGCGAAGAAGGCACCGGCGGTCGTCGAGAGCGAGCCGGTGAAGAAGCCTGCCAAGAAGGCTCCCGCGCCGATCATCGATGACTCGGGTCCGGAGGAGGCGCCGGCACCGGTCACGCGTCCACGACGTGTGACCACCGTGTCCATCCTCGCGGGTGGCCCCGGGGATCCGCAGCTGCTGTCGGTGCGCGCGGCAGCGTTGCTCGATCGCGCCGATGTCGTCATCGCCGATGTCGAAACCCTCGGAATCGCGCAGGCCTATGCCCGACCCGAGGTCATCACCACCCCGATCGGTAAGGACGGGGTCGCCCTCGCTCCCGCCGAACGCGCCAAGGCCGCGGCCGATGCCGCGAAGGCCGGACAACACGTGGTGCGCCTCATCGCGGGTGATCCGATCGTCGACGGCACGCTCGTCAACGAGGCGTCCGCCCTGGTGAAACTCGGCATGTCCTTCGAGGTCGTGCCCGCGGTATCCGACGTATCGGGAATCCCCGCGTACGCAGGCTTCAGCCTCACAGGGGGCAAGGTCCGCGAGGTGCGCGTCCTGGATGCGCAGGCATCGGACACCCCCTGGGCCGACCTCATGTCACCGCGCGCCACCCTCGTCTTCGTGCGCGGTGCGGACAAGGCACCGCAGATCGCCGAGGCGTTGATCAAGGCCGGACGCGATCCGCAGACCCCCATCGCGGTGACCCGCGAGGGATCGACCGTTGACCAGCGCACGATCGTGTCCACCCTTGGTGAGGTCGGCGCTGTCGCCAAGGCGCAGCGTGCGCACGGTCCGGGACTCGTGGTCGTCGGCGAGATCATCGAGCAGCGCGAGAAACTCGATTGGTTCGAGCGCAAGTCACTTATCGGCTGGCGCGTGCTCATCCCGCGCACCCAGGACAACGCCGGGCCGCTCATCGAGTTGCTCCGCGCCAACGGCGCGGTTCCGGTGGAGGTTCCCACCATCTCCGTCGAGCCCCCGCGTACCCCGCAGCAAATCGACCGCGCGGTACACGGTCTGGTCTCGGGTCGCTACGAGTGGATCGGATTCACCTCGGTCAACGCGGTGCGCGCTATCCGCGAGAAACTCGACGAGTACGGCCTCGATGCACGTTCCTTCGCCGGGCTCAAGGTCGCGGCGGTGGGGGACTCCACGGTGGATGCGCTGATCGAGTTCGGTGTGCGCCCGGATCTGGTGCCCCGCGAGGAGCAGACCACGCAGGCGCTGTTGGACATCTGGCCGGTGTACGACTCCCTCGTCGATCCGATCAACCGCGTGTTCCTGCCGCGGGCGGACATCGCCACCGACACCCTGGTCGCCGGACTCGGCGAGCTCGGCTGGGAGGTCGAGGACATCACCGCCTACCGCACGGTGCGCGCAGCACCCCCGCCGGCGGCGACACGTGAGGCGATCAAGTCGGGCGGGTTCGACGCCGTGCTGTTCACCTCCAGTGCAACCGTGCGCAACCTCGTGGGCATTGCGGGCAAGCCGCACCTCTCCACCGTGGTCGCGTGCATCGGACCGCAGACCGCGAAGACCGCGCAGGAACACGGTCTGCGTGTCGACGTCCTCGCCGAGATCAGCACTCCCGAAGGTCTCGTACAGGCGTTGGCGGCGCACGGCAATGCGTTGCGTGATTCCGCCACAGACGCCGACGGCAACTGGCGGCCCAGCAAGCGCAGGGTCGTGGCGCGGCGCAAAGTGACCTGATCTGCGACGATCAGAACATGGCCGATGACCGCACGGTGGTGCACCTGCTGCGCCACGGCGAGGTGCACAACCCGGAGAAGGTGCTCTACGGGCGCCTGCCTGGATACCGGTTATCCACACTGGGCGAGCAGATGGCCGATCGGGCGGCAGCGGCACTCGCCGAGCACGACATCGCGCTCGTGGTGTCCTCCCCGATGGAACGGGCCCAGCAGACGGCCGCGCCGGTCGCCCTGCACCACGGCCTGGAGATCGTCACCAATGAAGACCTGATCGAGGCGGACAACGTCTTCGAGGGGCAGCGGGTGAGCGTCGGCGACGGCGTGCTCAAGCAACCGAGTACATGGAAGCACCTCTACAACCCGTTCCGTCCCTCCTGGGGTGAGCCGTACGAGGTCGTCGCCCGGCGCATGCGCGCGGCGATTCGAACGGCACGTGATGCCGCCAAAGGACGTGAGGCCGTGCTCGTGAGCCACCAACTACCGATCTGGGTCGCTCGGCTCGATGCCGAGAACCGTCGGCTGTGGCACGACCCACGTTCGCGACAGTGCACCCTCGCATCGCTCACATCATTGACATTCGATGACCGCGACGCCCTGGTCTCGATCGCCTACACGGAGCCCTCGCGCGATCTGCTCGAGAAGGCCAGCCGCATCGCCGGGGCCTGACGTGCGCGCGCTCCTGGTCATCGTGCTCGCAATCGGCCTCACCGCGTGCAGTAGTGCACGTGGCGAGGCGGGCTCGGGATTTGTCTCCGGTGATGGCTCCCTGGCGGTGCTGGCGCCCGACGATCGAATCCTCGCCCCGGACGTGTCGGGTACGACCTTGACCGGGGAGGAGCTGCGCCTCTCCGACTTCCGTGGCGATGTGGTCGTCCTGAACGTATGGGCCTCCTGGTGTGCACCGTGTCGCGCCGAAGCGCCCGCACTGAATGCACTGTCCGAGGAACTTGCTGACCAGGGCGTGCAGTTCATCGGGCTGAACACCCGCGACTCCCAGGCCGCGGCGGAGGCCTTCGTGGCAAACAAGGGTGTGCCGTACCCGAGCCTGGTCGATTCCGATGGCCGCATCCAAGTGCAGTTCGCTGAATCGCTTCCCCCGCAGGCGATTCCCTCGACGGTGGTCATCGATCGCGAGGGTCGAGTCGCCGCACGCGCGCTGGGCAAGGTCAGCGAGTCGGATCTCCGCGGACTCATCGAACCGCTGATCGACGGCGGCGAATCGCCGTGAGCGATATCGGGACGCTGGTGACGAGCGGCTCGCTGGTGCTGGCCATCCCGATCGCCTTCCTCGCCGGGATCATCGCCTTCGTCTCGCCCTGCGTCCTCCCCCTGGCGCCGGGGTACGTGTCCTACGTCACGGGATTGACGGGCGCGGAATTGGCGGAGAACTCGCGACGTGGACGTGTCCTCCTCGGCAGCCTCGGATTCGTCGCGGGCTTCAGCATCGTGTTCGTCTCGTACGGCGCCTTCTTCGGTGGCCTCGGGGCGGTGCTTCTGCAGTACGAGGCGATCATCACCCGCGTCCTGGGCGTGCTCGTGATCGTCATGGGTCTCGCGTTCATGGGCCTGATCCCGGGGTTGCAGCGCGAGTACCGACTCCATCGTGTGCCGACGTGGGGTGTTGCCGGGGCACCGCTGCTCGGCATCCTGTTCGGGATCGGCTGGACCCCGTGCATCGGGCCCACGTTGACCGCGGTGCAAAGCATGGCCTTCAGCGAGGCGAGTGCGGCCCGTGGTGCGCTGCTGTCGCTGGTGTACTGCTTCGGTCTGGGCCTGCCGTTCGTGTTGTTTGCACTGTTGTTCAGTCGCGCCGCACGCGCGACCGCGTTCATCCGTCGCCACTACGTCTGGATCATGCGTATCGGCGGCGGCATGCTCGTGCTCGTCGGCCTGCTCATGGTCACCGGGCTCTGGCTGCAGTTCACCATCTGGCTGCGCACCCTCGTCCCCGGGTTCGAAACCGCGTTGTAGGGCACACTGGAGAGGTGGTCACCACCGCCCCGCCTCCGCTGAGCACCGGCGGATTCCTGCGTTGGTCCTGGCGGCAACTGACCAGCATGCGGACCTCGCTGATCCTGCTGTTCGCGCTCGCGGTCGTCTCGATTCCCGGTTCGATCCTGCCGCAACGGGGAACGAATCCGATCCTGGTGGACGAGTGGATCGAGGATGCCCCCACGTGGGGACCGATCCTGGACTCCCTCGGGTTCTTCGACGTCTACGCCGCACCGTGGTTCGCCGCCGTCTACCTGCTGCTCTTCATCTCTCTGATCGGATGCGTGATCCCGCGCGCCGGGGTGCACTGGGCGGCGATCCGGACCCCGCCGCCGCCCGCGCCGCGGTATCTCACCCGGTTCCCCGGCACGATCGAGTGGGCCGATCCCCGGTCCGAGGCCGAGGTCCTCGCTGCAGCGCGCGGCGCGTTGAAGGGCTGGCGGATCCGTGCGGAGGATGGCGCGATCTCCGCCGAGCGCGGGTACCTCAAGGAGACCGGCAACCTGATCTTCCACATCGCCCTCGTCGGAGTCCTGATCGGCGTCGCACTCGGCGGTCTCTTCGGCTGGCGCGGCAACGTGATCGTCCGGGAGGGGAACGGTTTCTCCAACACGCTGACCCAGTACGACGCGTGGGGCGGTGGCCGACTCACCGGTGATGGGGCGCTGGCGCCGTTCTCCTTCACCCTCACCGATTTCCGAGTCGAGTTCTCGCGCGAGGAAGCACAGCGCGGATCTCCCACGCTGTTCGAGGCGGAGGTGCGGTACCAGGCGAGTCCGCAGGCCGCCCCGGTGCGTGAGGTGATCGAGGTCAACTACCCGCTCGAGGCGGACGGCGCGAAGGTCTTCCTCGTTGGCCACGGGTACGCGCCGCATTTCATCGTCCGCGATGCATCCGGAGCGGTTCTCTTCGACGACTCGGTCCCATTCCTCCCGCAGGATGGCAGCTTCACGTCCACCGGGGTGGTCAAGGTGCCCGATGCCAGCCCGCAGATCGGAGTCACCGCGCTCTTCCTGCCCACCACCGCTGTCGACGACATCCGCGGTCCGCACTCGACCTTCCCCGAGGCCGACGACCCGTCGGTATTCCTCTCGGCGTGGAAGGGCGACCTCGGACTCGACGGTGGCGTGCCACAGAGCGTCTACACCCTGAAAACCGAGGGGATGGAGCAGATCGGGCTGGAGGCGCTCGTTCCCGGTCAGACGTGGGAGTTCCCGGAGGGATCGATCGAGTTCACCGGGTTCGACCGATGGGCCTCATTCCAGATCGCGCACGATCCGGGTAAGGAAGTGACGTTGATCACCGCCGTCCTCGCGATGATCGGGTTGATCCTCACCCTCAGCGTGCGGCGTAGGCGCATCTGGGTGAAAGTGGATTCACTGCCTGATGGACGTACGCTGGTGCAGGTTGCGGGCATCGCACGCGAAGATGGCGGTGACGCAACGCGGGAGATTGCGCACGCGGCACGATCCCTCGGTGCACCCGCCGAGGTGATCCCCGAGGAGGACGAGTGAACGGTCTGGCGGAGGCGAGTAACGCCTTCATCTACGCCAGCATGGCGGCGTTGACCGTCGCCATGATCGCCTTCGCGGTCGCGTTCTCCGGCACGCGCAGTGCCGTCCCCGTCACGGTTCCCGCGGGGGATGTGGCACTCCTCGAGCGGCCGAAGCCCACCCCGGGCCGGCGTGCGTCCAACATTGGGATGTCGGTCACGTGGCTGGCCACCGCGCTGCTCACCATCGGTGTCGTTCTGCGCGGGCTCTGGGCGGACCGGGTGCCGTGGGGCAACATGTACGAGTTCTCCATCACGAGTGCCCTCGGCATCCTGCTCGTCTTCCTGATCTGGTCGACTCGACGGGATCTGCGCTGGCTGGGTCTTTTCGTCGTGATCGCCGCACTGCTGACCCTCGGCCTCGCCGTCACCGTGCTCTACACCGAAGCGGCGCAGTTGGTACCCGCCCTCAAGTCCTACTGGCTGATCATCCACGTGTCCGCGGCGATCGTCTGTGCGGGTGCGTTCACCGTCGGTGCAGGCACGGCCAGCCTGTCGCTCATCCGCGCGCGTGTGGAGTCCAGGCACGGCGGACAGGTGACCGGGTGGTTGACCAACGTGCCGAGCACAGAACGGTTGCGCATCCTCACCAACCGTGTACTCGCCTTCGCCTTCCCGCTGTGGACCTTCGCGGTGATCGCGGGTGCCATCTGGGCCGAAAACGCGTGGGGTCGTTACTGGGGATGGGATCCGAAGGAGACCTGGGCCTTCATCACCTGGGTGCTCTACGCCGCATATCTGCACGCACGTTCCACGGCTGGCTGGCGCGGCAATGTCGCATCGTGGATCGCGATCCTGGGCTGGGTGTCGTTCCTGATCAACTATTTCGGCGTGAACATCTTCGTGAACAGCCTGCACTCCTACGCGGGAGTCTGACCTACGTGGGGTTCTCCCCGCGACGCTTGCGCATCTTGGCCGACCACACGTCATCGTCGAGTTTGCGCAGGAAACGTGGATCGTCATCGGGAGCGACGGGACCGCGCTTGCGGAAGAAGCCGCCGTTCTCCGGCTTCACCCGCCCGAGGAAGAACCACAGCAGACCGCCGATGATCGGGATGAGAACCACGACCAGGAGCCACAGGACCTTCGGCAGGTTGCGCACACGCGTACGCGGCGTCCGCACGACGTCGATGATGAAATAGATATAGACGGCAAGAGCCAGCAGGATCCCTGCAACTCGGAGCATGTGCACCTCCCCTCGATCCCACCAGGGTAAACCAGGCTCGCGTAGCGTGGAGCCATGAGGCAGCCACCCGCGGTCCTGGTCTACACGACCATGCGTCTTCTCATGTTCCTTGCCGTGTGGTTGCTGCTGCAACTCCTCACCCCGCTTCGGGGGCTGTGGGCCCTCGTGCTCGCGCTCCTCGTCTCGGGTGCGATCAGCTTCTTCCTGCTCAATCGCCAGCGCGATGCCATGAGCGGGGTCGTCGCAGGCTTCTTCGGCCGGATCAATGATCGGATCGACGCGAGCACCCGCGCCGAGGACATCGATGATCTACCCGAGGCCCAGCCCGAGCCCGAGCGCAAGCCCGGTGACGAGGACCAGGGTCCCGGTGGACTTCAGGGCGGGGATCAGCCCGGGTCCCCGCGCACCTGACGCCACGATCCGGATCGGGGCGATCGCCCAGGGGAGTGCGAGCAGTCCGAGCAATGTCCAGGGTGATGTGAGTGGGGCAAGGGCCACGATGAACCCGAATCCGGATACCACCATCACGATGTAGAGCACACGTGTGCGCCGGTCACCGAGGCGCACGGCGAGTGTGCGCTTACCACTCTCCGTGTCACCGGGGATGTCGCGCAGGTTGTTGGTGATCAGTACCGCGCAGGCGAAGAGTCCCACGCTGAGTCCAGCGAGCAGCGCGGGCACGGTGAGTTCGAGCGTCTGGACGTACGCGGTACCCATGACGGGGACGACCCCGAAGAAGACGAGGACGAACACCTCGCCGAGGCCGAGATAGCCGTACGGTCGCGGCCCTCCGGTGTAGAGCCATGCCGCGGCGATCGAGGCAAGACCCACCGCGATGAGCCACCACGTGCCTGTCAGTAACACGAGCCCGAGTCCCGCCAGGGCCGCGACCAGGAAGGACAGGAATGCGGCCGCGCGCACTGATGGGGCACTGGCCAGTCCCTGGCCCACGAGTCGAATCGGTCCGACGCGGGCATCATCCGTGCCGCGGATTCCGTCGCTGTAATCGTTGGCGTAGTTCACTCCCACCTGCAGTCCCACGGCCACGATCAGTGCGAGGAGTGCCCTCTCCACCAGGAACGAGTCTGCGGCGACCGCGAGGCCGGTGCCGACCACCACCGGGCTGATGGCCGCGGGAAGGGTTCGCGGTCGGGCCCCGGCAACCCACATCGCGGCGCTGGTCATCGAACCTCCTGGAACATCCGCTGCACGGCCTGGCGATCGACCTTGCCGGTGTGGAGCAGGGGGAGGGATGCGACGACGCGTGTGCGGCGAGGACGCGCCGAGTGCCCCAGGCGTGCGACGACCGCGTCCAGGTGTGTGTGGACTTCGGTGTCCGTCATGCCGGTGAAGGCCGCGCAGATGATCGAACCGTCGACGTCGTCGGGTAGCGCCACGACGCATACATCGGAGGTGCCGAGGGCGTCGGCGACGGCGGAGAGTGAGACGTTCGTGCCGCGCACCTGGACGACGTCGTCGATGCGACCGGTCACAGTGAGTCGACCGGCATCCACGGAACCGAGGTCCTGCGTCAGGAACCGGCCATGGAACTCCTGGTCCGTGTCGAGGTATCCGGACGCGACGGTGACACCGGTCACCACCACGCGCCCGTCGTCGATCTCGATGCCGACTCCCGGTGCGGGGATACCGTCGAAGACGCAGCCGCCGCCGGTTTCGGTCATGCCGTACGTGCGCACGATGGGAAGGTGCGCGCTGCGCTCGCGCAGCGCCGTGGACATCGCTGCACCGCCGATGAGGATCCGGTGGCAGCGGGCGAGGGCCTGCGGATCCGTGTCCAGGATCCGCGACAACTGCATCGGAACCAAGGAGAGGAATACGGGGCCTGCCGCCGTGGCCAGGGCATCGATGATCGTGCGCGGGTCGAAGGGATGGCTCGGTGGAACCAGGATCAAACCGTGTGGTGTCGCGAGACTCCGCACTGCAACGTTCAGTCCGCCCATCGCCGACCAGGGCAGACACGAAATCCACTGCGGTGTCACTCCGTCATGTACGTGGTCGGTCAGCGCGGTGAGCTGCGCCGCGGTCAATCCGACCGGACGGGGGTGACCCGTCGAACCGGATGTGTGCAGGATCACGGCGATCTCCGCCGCCACCGTGTCCGTGGGAGCTGGGGACCCGATGCACAGGCACCGACCGGAGCCGTCGAGTGCCCGTGCCAGTGCCGACAGGACGTGTGCTGCGGAGGCTGCGTCGGTGGGGGACTCCATCACGCGCACCGAGCGCGGTCCCGGAATCAGGCTCACCGTGCGAGCGTAGGTGCTGGCGGTAGCGTGCGGATATGGACACCCGCACTCGGTACGTGCTTCCCCCTGTTGTCCCCGAGGGATCACCCGCCCTGGATGACCCGGCCTATTCATCGATGACACCAGCGTGCGCGTGGAAAGCCGAGGGTGACTACCGCGACATCCGCTATGAGACCAGCGACGGCATTGCGAAGATCACCATCGACCGTCCGCAGAAGCGCAACGCCTTCCGCCCGCAGACCCTGTTCGAACTTGCGGATGCCTTCAATCGCGCACGTGATGACGACAGTGTCGGAGTGATCATCCTGACCGGGCAGGGGGACTGGGCATTCTGCTCCGGCGGAGACCAGGTGATCCGTGGAGATGACGGCTACATCGGTGACGATGAGATCGCCCGCAAGGGAATCGGGCGTCTCAACGTGCTCGACCTGCAGATCCAGATCCGCCGGACACCGAAGCCGGTGATCGCGATGATCGCGGGATACGCCATCGGCGGAGGGCATGTTCTGCACGTGGTGTGCGATCTCTCGATCGCGGCGGACAACGCCCGTTTCGGTCAGACCGGGCCGCGCGTCGGCTCCTTCGACGGTGGCTACGGCTCCGGTCTGCTGGCGCGAACGATCGGACAGAAGCGCTCGCGCGAAGTCTGGTACACGTGCAATCAGTACGGCGCCGAACAGGCCTACGACTGGGGCCTGGTCAACGCGGTGGTGCCGATCGAGGACCTCGAGATCGAGACGGTGCGCTGGGCGCGGCAGATGCTGGAGCTCTCTCCGTTGGCGCTGCGCATGCTCAAGGCGTCGCACACTGCGGCCGACGACGGTCTCGCCGGTGTGCAGCAGCTTGCAGGGGATGCGACTCTGCTGTTCTACATGACTGAGGAGGCGCAGGAGGGACGCGACGCCTACAAGGAGAAGCGTCAACCGGATTTCGGTCAGTTCCCGCGCCGTCCGTGACGTTCGACGCACTGCGCGCTTCGGCGATGCCCTTCGCCGTGTCGCTGCGTATCCCGTTCCGCGGCCTGACGGTGCGCGAGGGAATGGTGATCCAGGGACCGCGGGGGTGGGGGGAGTTCGCCCCCTTCGGCGACTACTCGGATGCACGCGCGGCACGGTGGCTCACGAGTGCCGTCGAGGCGGCGTACGGCCCCTGGCCGGCAGTGGTGCGTAGCGCGGTGGCCGTCAACGCCATCATTCCCGGTGTCGATGCGTCGACCGCGGGACTCTTGGCGCGCGAGGCCATTGCCGAGTCCGGGTGCACAGTCATCAAGGTGAAGGTGGGCTCGGCGGAGCTCGCTGACGATGAGGCACGGGTCGTATCGGTGCGTGATGCTCTCGATGGGACCGGTGGAGGCGCCATTCGACTCGACGCGAACGGCGCATGGAGTCCCGAGCACGCGATTCGGGCGTTACGCCGCTTGGTCGCCTACGACATAGAACTCGTCGAGCAACCGTGCGCGACGCTTGAGGACATTGCTGAGGTCCGCCGTGCGGTTGATGTCCCGATCGCGGTCGATGAATGCGTGCGGTGGGCGGATGATCCAGGCGCGGTCTCGGTGAGGCAGGCCGCCGATTACGCCGTGATCAAACCTTCGACCCTCGGAGGCGTGGCGGCGAGCATGCGTGTGGCCGAATCGCTGGGCGTTCCCATCGTGGTGAGCGGATCACTCGACACCTCGGTCGGGCTCGCCACATCCCTCGCGTTCGCCGGTGCGTGGTCGGAGCTACCCCTGGCGAGCGGACTGGGAACCGGACGGCTGTTGGCCACCGACCTGGTGGAGCAGACACTGGTGCCGCGCCGCGGAAGCCTGCCCGTTGTGCATCCGGCACCGGATCTCGACCACCTGCTCGCTGCACGTGACGCGGTACCGGCCGACCGTGTCGCGTATTGGTGGGCGCGGCTGGAGCGTGCATGGGATGCAGGCGCCGATCGTGCGGTGGAGAGCTGGCTGCGCACATGACAGGCTGTGGCCCGTGAATCCGTCCACGGCGCAGGCGTTGGTGATCGTCGACGAGCTGCTGCGATGTGGCGTCACCGACGTCGTGTTGGCACCCGGCTCGCGCTCCGCGCCGTTGGCGCTCGCGTGTGCGGCGGCGGAGCAGCGGGGTGATCTTCGCTTGCACGTGCGTATCGATGAGCGCGTCGCGGGGTTCGTCGCCCTCGGCATCGGCAAGGTCACCGGCGTACCCGCTGCGGTGATCACTACCAGCGGCACGGCCGTGGCCAACCTGTTTCCCGCTGTGATCGAGGCGCACTACTCACGGGTACCGATGCTGATCCTCACCGCGGACCGGCCCCCGCGTCTGCGCGATGTCGGCGCGAACCAGACCATCCGCCAGCCCGGAATCTTCGGGGAATACCCCCGCGCATCGATCGACATGGCAGTCGCCCACGACGGTCCCGGTCAGGTGGCGTACTGGAGATCCACGATCTCCCGGAGCGTCGCCGTCGCCACGGACGTCGTGATCCCCGGACCCGTGCACGTCAACGTCCCGTTCGATGCACCGTTGGTCCCGGATGACGACGCCCCCTGGGTGGAGGACCTCGCCGGGCGACCGGAGGGGCGCCCGTGGACCGCGGATGCGCGGTTGATGGCCGGCATGAGCACACCGCTCGACGACGTGGTCCGGATGCTCGATGACGAGGCCGAGGTTCCGGCTCGCGGGGTGATCATCGTCGGGGATCACGTGGACGATGTCGTCGAACTCGTCGACGAACTCGGGGACGCCTTGGGCTGGCCCATCATCAGCGAGCCGAGTGGCAACGCAGGGGGGTGCACCACCGCGCTCTCCCATGGCCCGTTGATCTGCGCGCACGCGCACTTCCTCGACCGACACACCCCGGATCTCGTCATCACCGTCGGTCGTGTCGGGCTGCACCGATCGATCTCCCGGCTGATCGAGTGTGCCGGAATGCATATCGCCGTGGACCCGAGTCCCGAGTGGCCGGATCCCACGCGCACCGCGGACCTCGTCGTGGCCTCGGTACCCATGCCGCCGGAGGACTTCACCGTCGACGACACATGGTTTCCGGCCTGGCAGACGGCGGACGTGCTCGCGGCCGCAGCGGTGGAGACGGTGCTCGTATCCGCGAAGGATGAGCTCACCGGGATGCATGTGGCGCGGGTGGTCGCGGCGCTGGCTCCCGAGAACGGGCTGCTCTTCCTGGGTGCGTCACTCTCGGTGCGCCATGTCAGTGCCTTCGCGGGGACCGCTGCCCAGGAGTCGATGGTGATCGGCAACCGGGGAACATCCGGTATCGACGGCAGTGTCAGCACCGCGTGGGGTGCCGCATCGGCGCTGCAGGCGGGACTCGCGGGCGCCGCCATCGCCCTGATGGGCGATCAAGCCTTCCTCTACGACAGCAACGGCCTCCTTGTCCCGGACGACGAGGAGCGCCCCGACCTCGTCATCGTGGTCATCGACAACGACGGCGGCGGCATCTTCTCGACATTGGAGCAGGAGGCGTTCGAGTCGGAGTTCGAGCGGGTCTTCGGCGTGCCTCTCGGCATTTCACTGCGCAACGTGGCCAGCGCGATGGGAGTTCCGAGTGTCGAGGTTCGCGCGGTCGGTGAACTCCAGGACGCGATCTCGTCGCGCATCGGAACAGGAACCCACGTGATCATCGCGCGAACGGTGGATCGGGCGGCGGAAGCGCGAATCCTGCGGGATATCGACGACGCGGTGGGTGCAGCGCTCGCTACGAGTTAGCCTCAAGCGCATCGCGAATCGGAACGAGTTTCGCGTTGGACTCCGCGAGTTCCTTCTCCGGCTCAGAACCCGCGACTATTCCGCACCCGGCGAATGCCCGAACGGTTCCCTCCGTCGTGTCGATCTCGGCGCAGCGCAGGGCGATGCCGAATTCACCATCGCCCTGGGAGTCGAACCACCCCACCGGGCCCGCGTATCGGCCACGGTCCATGCCTTCGAGTTCGGCGATGACGGAAAAGGCGCGCTCCGTGGGTGTGCCGCACACCGCGGCGGTGGGATGGAGTGACGCGACGAGGGACAGGACCGATGCGGTGTCGGCGAGGCGCCCGGTCACATCTGTGGCCAGGTGTTGCACATTGGCGAGTTCCAGGACTCGGGGGTGATCGGGAACTTCGAGATCCGTGCAGTGGGTGGCAAGTGCGCGCGCGACCGAGCGCACCGCGTACTCGTGCTCCTCGAGGTCCTTGCCGCTGCCGAGCAGTGCTTGTGCCATTCCTTCGTCAGCATCGGCGTCACCGACGGTGCGCACCGTTCCGGCGAGAACGCGCGAGGTGACGAGGTCGCCGGTCCGCCGCACCAAGAGTTCGGGTGTTGCACCCACGAGGCCCGCGACGTGGAAGGTCCAGCAACTCGGGTAGCGCGCAGCCAATCGCTGGAGGAGGTAGCGCACATCCAGGGAGCCCGAGACATGAGCGATGACGTCGCGAGCAAGAACGACCTTGTCGAGTTCGCCGCTATCGATGCGTGCGAGTGCCTGCGCAACGGACTGTTGCCACGCCAGCGGTGAGCGCGAACCCTCCGACCACCGCACCGTGGTGGGTGCATCGGGCACCGACGTCAGCGGCGGCTCCGTGGGCACCGTCGTATCGAGTGCGGTCACCCACGCCTGACCGGCGCGCATGCCGATCACGATGCGGGGGACGATGACTTCCGAAGGTTGACGTGCGTCGAAGGCGAAGGACCCAAAAGCCACCGGTCCGGTGCCGGGCAGGCTGACCGAGTCCTCGATCGTCAGGTGCGCGAGCAGATCACTCCACCAGCGCTGGGTGCGCGAGAAGCGCTCGTCACCGCGCACCTGCAAGCGCGCAGCCACACCCCAGCCGATGAGTCCCTCACCACGACGTACCCATGCTGCGGACTCGTCCGTCGGGAGGAGTGCGAGCAGGTTCTCCACGCGGGGGAGGGGAGTCGTGGTCACCCGCAGCGGCGTGCGCGGAGCCGCGTGCACCTGGGGTTGCGTCACCACACAAGGGTAGGGGCAGTCGCGCGGTGGCGCCCGTCTGCGAGAGTTGACCGGTGAGCAGGGCGGGTTTGGACAAGTCACCGAGCGACGTCGCGGCGATGTTCGACGATGTGGCGAGCCGCTACGACCTCACCAACGATGTCCTGTCCCTCGGTCAAACCCGCACATGGCGTCGCGCTGTCGTCCGCGCCGTGGAACCCGTTCCGGGTATGCGCATCCTCGATCTCGCGGCAGGTACCGGAACGTCGTCGGTGCCTCTCGCGAATGCCGGTGCCTTCGTCGTGCCCTGCGACTTCTCGCTCGGCATGCTGATGGTCGGCCACGCGCGGCTCCCGCACCTGGCCTTCGTCGCGGGCGACGGGATGCACCTGCCTTTCGCCGACGGGGCCTTCGACGCCGTCACGATCTCCTTCGGTCTGCGCAACATCCAGGACCGCATCGCGGGTCTGCGGGAGATGCGCCGGGTGACCCGCCCGGGGGGACGGCTGGTCGTCTGCGAGTTCTCCCACCCCACCTGGGCGCCGTTCCGCACCGTGTACGACGAGTACCTGATGAAGGCGCTGCCGACCATCGCCGCGAAGACGTCGTCGAATCCCGACGCCTATATCTACCTGGCCGAATCCATCCGCGCCTGGCCCGACCAGGAGGAGCTCGCCGTCGATATCGCCCGGGCCGGATGGACCGCGGTCGAGTATCGAAACCTCAGCGGGGGGATCGTCGCCCTGCACCGCGGAACCGCGCCTCGGTGAACTCCCGGAACGTCGCGGCGTCGCGCCGCTGGGGTGGATATGCTTCCCGTGGTCGTGAAGAGTTTCACAAGTGCTCAAGCGGCCGTTCATCACGAGAGGGGTCCTGCGGGCGGTGAACGTCTATACGCCGATCCTGGTCCTCGGGCTACTCGCATTCGGGTTCGCCGCGTTCTCAGTCGTACTCGCGACCTTCACCGGACCTAAGCGTTACAACCGCGCGAAGGTCGATGCGTACGAATGCGGCATCGAACCCACACCGCAACCGATGGGCGGCGGGCGTTTTCCGGTGAAGTACTACCTCACCGCGATGATGTTCATCATCTTCGATATTGAACTGGTCTTCCTGTACCCGTGGGCCGTAGCCGCGGATCAACTCGAAGTCTTCGGGCTGGTCGCCATCGTGCTCTTCCTCGTCAACCTCGCCGTTCCCTACATCTACGAGTGGCGCCGCGGCGGATTGGAATGGGACTGACATGGGCCTTGAAGAGAAACTCCCCTCCGGTGTCCTGCTGACCACCGTCGAGAAGGTTGCGGGGTACGCCCGCAAGGGATCCCTGTGGCCAGCCACATTCGGTCTCGCCTGCTGCGCCATCGAGATGATGGCAACGGGTGGCCCGCGCTATGACATCGCTCGCTTCGGCATGGAGGTGTTCCGTGCCTCGCCGCGCCAGGCGGACCTGATGATCGTCGCCGGTCGCGTCAGCCAGAAGATGGCACCGATCCTGCGGCAGATCTACGACCAGATGCCCAACCCGAAGTGGGTGCTCGCCATGGGTGCATGCGCATCCAGTGGCGGCATGTTCAACAACTACGCGATCGTCCAGGGTGTCGACCACGTCGTGCCGGTCGACGTCTACCTCCCCGGGTGCCCGCCGCGCCCGGAGATGCTGATCGACGCGATCCTGAAGATCCACGACCAGATCCAGGACATGAAGCTCGGCCCCAACCGTCGGGCCGAGATCATCCAGGAGGAGCAGCTCGCCCTCGCCGCGCCCGCGACCCTCGAGATGAAGGGTCTGCTGCGATGACCGACATCGTCCCCGAAGGCGTGCAGTCGATCGAACTGATCGCCGTGCGCCAGGGAGCATTCGGCGTCTCCGGTTCCGGTGACACCAGTGGATTCGGTGGTCTGGTCGCGCCGGTCCTCATGCCCGGGCCATCGTCCCGGCCCTAC
>JBEIHR010000031.1:0-19320 GCA_040381195.1 Rubricoccaceae bacterium | reverse complement strand
CGACCCACGCCGTCGAGGCTGGCGACACCCTCGCGCAACCGGGCACCCCCGGAATGCCACAAGCCCACGACCGCGCAGGAGTCGGCGAACGCTCGGTCGTACGCGGTGACGATGGCGCGGCAACCCTCGTTCCCCATCGCCCCGCCCTGGACAGTGGGATCGGTGGCGAAGGCGACCACGGGTGTCCCGTGGGCCCTACCCACGGCCACGAGCACGCCTCGGTCATCCTCGGGGGTGACCGTGGTGAATGTCGCGTCGTCGAAGAAGTGGGATAGCCGGGCGCGCGGAGATCGTGGATCGAGCTCGTCGCTCATGTCATGCGGTCCGGAAGACGACGGCGACGTCATGGCCGCCGAACCCGAAGGAGTTGTTCAGGGCAGCCAGATCGCCGGAGGGGAGAGGCCGCGGTGCCCCGCTCGCGACATCGAGGTCGATGACGGGATCCTGCGTGACCAGGTTCGCGGTGGGCGGTACGAGGCGGTCGCGGAGCGCCAGGATGGCGAAGATCGACTCGACGGCGCCCGCGCCACCGAGCAGGTGGCCCGTCATGGACTTGGTGCCGGTCACCACGGCATGGTCGGTGTCCGCCCCGAGGGCACGTCGGATCGCAACCGCCTCGGCGATGTCCCCCTGGGGTGTCGATGTCGCGTGTGCATTGATGTGAGCGACGTCCGCGGGTGTGAGTCCGGCATCGGCCAATGCCTCGGTGATCGCGCGCGCGGCACCTGATCCCTCGGGATCGGGTTGGGCGATGTGGTGGCCGTCGGACGTGAGCCCCGCCCCGCCGTAGACACCGTGAATACGCGCACCGCGGGCACGCGCGAATTCCTCCGACTCGAGGACGAGAATCCCGGCACCCTCACCCATGACGAATCCGTCGCGGTCGACGTCGTAGGGACGGGATGCCCGAGAGGGGTCGTCGTTGCGGGTCGACAGGGCTCGCATGGAGGCGAAGCCGGCCATCGTGATCGGGTGGATGACCGCTTCCGTTCCTCCGGCGATGACGACATCCGCGCGCCCGGTCTGGATCATGCGCGCCGCGTACGAGATCGCCTCGGCGCCGGATGCGCACGCACTCACCGGTGTGTGGACGCCGGCGCGGGCACCGACCTCGAGGCCGACGATCGCCGCGGGCCCGTTGGGCATGATCATCGTGACCATGTGCGGGGAGATGCGCGAGGGGCCGCGCTCGAGCAGGAGGTCGTAGGCCTCCATCAACGAGGTCAGTCCGCCCATGCCCGTCGCGATGACGGTTCCCAACCGCTCGGGGTCCACCTCGGGTGCACCGGCATCCGCCCACGCCTCGCGCGCGGCGATCAATGCGGCCTGCTGCGCGCGATCCATGCGGCGGGCTTCGACGCGGTCCAGCACCTCTCCGGGTGGGACCTTCAACTGACCGGCGATCTTCGATGGTTGATCGGCGACCCAGTCCGCCTCGATCGTGGTGATTCCGGAGGAACCCGCCAACGCGGCATCCCAGGAACTGGCCACATCCCCACCGAGGGGAGTGGTCATTCCCAGACCGGTGACCACGACGGTGCGCGTCATGGTGCCTACGAGTTCGCCTCGATGTAGGCGACGGCATCACCCACGGTCTTGAGGTTCTTCACCTCTTCGTCGGGGATCTTGACCCCCCACTTGTCCTCAGCGGCCATCACGACCTCCACCATCGAGAGGGAGTCGATGTCCAAGTCGTCGACGAAGGACTTGCTCGGCTGCACGTCGTCGACGGGAACGCCGGCGACCTCGTTCACGATGCCGGCGAGGCCGACCAGGATCTCTTCCTTGCTCATCTCGCACCTTTCCTCGAGGGGGTTCCCCACGCAGGGGGACATTCTGTCGGGTGGCTAGGGGAGGGTCACGACCTGCGCCGCATAGACCAGCCCCGCGCCGAAACCCACGAGGAGGGCGGTTCCCCCGTGGGGGGCCTCCCCGTCCGTGAGCATCCGGTCCATGGCCAGGGGGATCGAGGCCGCGGACGTGTTGCCGGTGAACTGGATATCCCGGGCCACCGGGACGTTCGCCGGCAGGGCCATCGCCTTGATCATCGCGTCGGTGATGCGCATATTCGCCTGATGCGGGATGAAGGCGTCGAGATCCTGGGCGACGATACCCGCGGCATCGAGGGCGCGCTGACACACCTTCGCGATCTCGCTGACCGCCCACCGGAAGACCTGTTGGCCCTGCATGACGAGGGTGGGGAAGTCACCGCCCGCGTCACGGAAATCGATCAGCGACTGCGTCATCGTGATCGCCTGACTCTGCGAACCGTCGGCACCCCAGACGACCGGTCCGATCCCATTGACATCCGAGGGCCCGACGACGACGGCGCCGGCCCCGTCCGCGAACAGGAACGCACTACTCCGATCGTCGAGATTGACCCACTCGCTGAGTTTCTCGACTCCGATGACCAACACGTACGTGGCGCTGCCCGCACGGATCATGTCCGACGCAAGGCCGATGCCGTAACAGAAGCCCGCGCACGCTGCGGAGATGTCCATCGCCGCGGCGTTGACCGCGCCGATCTGGTGGCTGAGCACCGCCGCGGCCGATGGCGTCTGAAAGGGGTGGGTCACCGTGGCCATCACCAGCATGTCGATCTGTGCCGGATCGATCCCCGCGCGCTCCAGCGCGGTGATCGCTGCGGCACGCCCCATGTCGACGACGCTTTCGTCGGGGCGGGCCCAGCGGCGCTCGATGATGCCGGACCTCTCACGAATCCATTCGTCGGAAGAGTCGATGCGTTCGCAGATCTCCGCGTTCGTCACGATGCGTTCGGGACGGTAGCTCGCAACGCTCATGATGCGCGCGAATGGGGCGCCGGTCGTCGTTGCCAAGGAGTGGGTCATACGTGGATGTCCCCACTGATCGGGTGCAGACGGAGGAGCGGTTGACCGGGATTGACCGGATCTCCGTCGTCGGCGAGCCATTCGACGAGGTGGCCGCCGTGCGGGGCCTGCACCTCGAGTGATTCTCGGAGATTGGCGACGGTGCCCACCACCAATCCGGGGGTGAACTCGAAGCCGGTTACCGCGTCGGTGACTCGCGTGAATGTGCCCTTGGCCGGAGACACGATCAACCGCCATGTCGGCTTGCCATCGAGTGGCGACACGGTGCCGTGATCGCGGATGAGTCGCCACGCTGCATCGAGGTCATCGGGTGACTTCACCGCCAGGGTCTCGACTCCGGGTAGCGCGCGCTTGGCGAGTCCGGTCAGGGTGCCTGCCGGCGGGATCTCGATCAGGGCCGTGACCCCGAGGTCGGCCATGGTCTGCATGCACAGATCCCAGCGGACCGGAGTGCTGACCTGGGAGACGAGTCGACGCAGTACCTCGCGACCGTCGTGTACGACCTGTCCGTCGGTATTCGAGATGAGGCGTAATCGCGGGTCGTGCGTGCTGATCGCGTGCGAGAGACGCTCCAGGTGCGCGACAGCCGGCGCCATGTGTTCCGTGTGGAAGGCACCTGCCACCTCGAGTGGCCGCACCCGTGTTCCCGTCGGTGGTGCCTCGCCGAAGGAGGCCAACTGCGCGAGTGTGCCCGCCACCACGATCTGTCCGGCACCGTTCATGTTCGCCGGGGTGAGGCCGACCGCGCGTGCCGCAGCGACCACGTCGTCCGGGTCACCGCCGAGCACTGCGCTCATTCCGGTGGGGGTGATCGCGGCTGCACGCGCCATCGCGCTACCGCGTTCGCGCACGAAGATCATCGCTTGCTCGGCGGTCATCACGCCGGCGCCGACCGCCGCTGTGATCTCGCCGACGGAGTGCCCGGATCCCGCACCGATTGATCCGTATGCCTCGGAGGGGTGCGGGAAGAGGGTGAGCAGGCTGACCAGCCCGGCGCCGACGATGAGTGGCTGGGCAATGGATGTGTCGCGGATCGTGTCGGCGTCGGAGACCGTTCCATGTGCGATGAGGTCGATTCCGGAGACGACGGACAGCCACTCGAGCCGCTCGCAAAAGCCTGGAACATCGAGCCAGGGGAGCAGGAAGCCCGGAGTTTGTGCACCTTGACCGGGGGCGACGACGACGAGCACGGGCACGGCCTTCCGAGTAGGCGACGCGCCCAACCTTAGTCAGCCCACGTTGACGCCGACGATGCTCCCGACGACGTATGTGACGCCCGCCGCTCCTACCCCCCAGAGGAGTTGACGCCCGGCGGAGAACAGCACTCCACGACCGGAGAACCGACCCACGAGACCTCCGACGACGACGAGGCCCATGACCGCGAGGACGATCGCCGTGACCAGCGCCGGTATTCCGCTCAGCAGTGCGTAGGGAATGACGACGACCGACGCCCCGATGGCGAAGGAAACGAAACTGAAGGTCGCTGCCTTCCATGCGGAGCCGAGTTCACCGGGGTCGAGTCCGAGTTCCTCACGCACGAGGGTGTCCAAGGCGGTGTCGGGATCGGCCATGAGACGTCGCGCCAACTGCGCTGCCTCGTCGCGGGGAACGCCCTTGGCGCGGTAGATCAATTCGATCTCGCGCTGCTCCTCCTCGGGCTTCTCCTTCAACTCCGACGCTTCCAGTGCGATCTCCCGCTTGAAGAGGTCGCGCTGGCTCGCCATAGAAACGTACTCACCGGCGGCCATCGAGAAGGCACCCGCGAGCAGGCCGGCGAGGCCGGCGAAGAGCACCGTGGAGTTGTCGATGGCACCCGCGATGCTGGCCCCCGCGAAACCCATCACGAGTGCGGTGTTGGACACGAGGCCATCGCTCACACCGAAGATCGCAGCGCGGATCGAGCCGGACTTGTCCGCGCGGTGCCAGGGTTCACCGTCTCCCTGCTTCAGCGTGCGATGCGGGAATGTGCCCTCGGGAAGAACAGGAACGACGTGACCGTCCTTGAGCGCGCGGAACATCTCGGCATGACGTCGCTCGTCGGCGGACATGGTTGCGCCCGCCTCGGGTTCATCGTCGTACATCCCGGCGTTCGCGCCCTCGGTCTCCTCGAGGACGTCGAGGATCGAGGTCAGTCCCAGGGACCAAGCCCGAGTGACGAGTTGGACATCGTCGGGTGCGAGGGCGGTCGGGAGAGGGGGGACCGCCACCCCGTATTCCTCGCACTTGGCAATCCAGTGGGCGGCGTGGTCGTCCTCGATGTCGGCGAGCTCGAGCAGCGCCTCGCGACGCTCACCGTCGGTGGTCTCCGCGAGTGCCCGGTAGAGCAACGACGCATTCCGCTCCGCCTCCAGGTACGTGAGGAATCGCCGTGGATCCGAACTCATCCCGAGCCCTCCGTGTTGCCCGCGTCCGCGGCGGCGGGATCCCGCAACTGGTATTTCTCGATCGCGTCGGCGACGGATGCGGCAGGCACGTCACCGGACTCGGCCAGTGACGCCAGCGTCTGCACCGTGATGGACTCCGCATCCACCAGGAAGTGGCGCCGCAGTGCGCCACGTGTATCGGACAGCCCCCAGCCGTCGGTGCCAAGCGACACGAAAGTCTGCGGGACCCATTCGCGGATCTGATCCTGCACCGCCCGCATCCAGTCCGACACCGCGATGACCGGACCCGGTCGCCCCTGCAGCGATTCGGTGACGAAGGGCACCTGGGGTGCGTCACCGGGATGGAGCAGGTTGTGCCGGTCGCACGCGAGGCCCTGGCGTCGGAGTTCGTTCCACGAGGTCACGGACCAGACGTCGGCGACGACCCCCCAGTCCTGGGCCAGCAACTCCTGGGCGCGCAGTGCCCAATTCACGCCCACACCACTCGCGAGGATCTGCGCGCGGGGTCCGTTGCCGGAGCCGGGGGAGAGCAGGTACATGCCCGCGAGGAGGCCCTGGACATCCAGGCCCTCGGGCTCCGCGGGTTGCGGGTAGGGCTCGTTGTACACCGTGAGGTAGTAGAAGACGTCCTCGGAATCCGGGCCATACATGCGGCGCAGACCGTCGCGGACGATGTGACCGAGCTCGTACCCGTACGCGGGGTCGTAGGCCACCACCGCAGGGTTCGTGCTGGCGAGCAGATGTGAGTGACCGTCCTCGTGTTGGAGGCCCTCACCGTTGAGGGTGGTGCGTCCGGCGGTGGCGCCGAGGACGAATCCCCGCGTCATCTGGTCACCCGCGGCCCAGAACCCATCACCCGTGCGCTGGAATCCGAACATCGAATAGAAGATGTAGATCGGAATCATCGGCTCGTCGTGCGTCGAATAGGACGTGCCCACCGCGGTGAACGACGCGACCGAACCCGCTTCGTTGATGCCCTCATGCAGGATCTGACCGGTCTCGGACTCCTTGTAGCTGAGGATCAACTCCCGGTCCACCGATGTGTACTGCTGGCCGTGCGGCGAATAGATCTTCGCGGTGGGGAAGAGCGAATCCATGCCGAAGGTGCGGGCCTCGTCCGGAATGATGGGCACGATTCGGGCACCGATCCCCTCGTCGCGCATCAGGTCCTTCAATAGTCGGACGAAGGCCATCGTCGTGGCCACGGGTTGCTTGCCCGAGCCGCGCTGAATCACCTCGTAGTGGGACTCCGGCGGGAGCGGGAGCGGGCGCGACGTGCGTCTCCGGGTGGGCAGCGATCCACCCAACTGGCGCCTGCGCTCCATCAAGTACTGGATGTTCGGATCGTCGGGACCCGGGTGGTAGTACGGAGGGAGGTACGGATCAAGCGCCGCGTCGGGAATCGGCAGGTAGAGCCGATCCCGGAACTCACGCAGGTCGTCCACGGAGAGTTTCTTCATCTGATGGGTGGCATTGCGCGCTTCGAAGTGCGAGCCGAGGGTCCAACCCTTGATGGTCTTGGCCAGGATCACCGTCGGCTGGCCGGCATGGTTCACCGCGGATTCGTAGGCCGCATACATCTTTCGGTAGTCATGGCCGCCGCGTTGGAGTGACCAGATCTGATCGTCGGTCCAGGTCTCGACGAGTTTCGCTGCACGGGGATCCCGTCCGAAGAAGTGCTCGCGCACGAAGGCGCCGTTCTCCGCCTTGTAGGTCTGGAAGTCACCGTCAGGCGTGTTGTTCATCAGGTTCACCAGGGCGCCGTCGCGATCCGCCGCGAGCAGTTCGTCCCACCCGCGACCCCAGACGACCTTGAGCACGTTCCATCCGGCACCGCGGAACAGGCTCTCGAGTTCCTGAATGATCTTTCCGTTACCGCGCACGGGGCCATCGAGTCGTTGCAGATTGCAGTTGACGACGAAGATCAGATTGTCGAGTTCCTCGCGCGCTGCGAGCGTGAGCGCCCCCACGGCATCGACCTCGTCTGTTTCTCCGTCGCCGAGGAATGCCCACACTTTCTGCGCGGACACATCCTTGATGCCCCGGTGGGTCAGGTACTTGTTGAAACGGGCCTGGTAGATCGCGTTGAGCGGTCCCAGTCCCATGGAGACGGTGGGGAACTGCCAGAACCAGGGCATCAGGCGAGGGTGCGGGTACGACGGCAGGCCGCCTGCGGGATGCGATAGCTCCTGTCGGAAACCGTCCATCTGCGCTTCGGTCAGGCGTCCCTCGACGAATGCGCGGGCATAGATGCCGGGGGAGGCATGTCCCTGGATGAACAGTTGATCGGCGCCATCGGGGTGATCGGGGCCCTTGAAGAAGTGGTTGAACCCGACCTCGTACAGGGTGGCCGAGCTCGCGTACGTCGAGATGTGTCCGCCGACCGAGACGCCGGGCCGCTGCGCGCGGTGGACCATGATCGCGGCGTTCCAGCGGATGATGTTGCGGATCTCCCGCTCGACGTACTCGTCCCCGGGGAAGAACGGTTCGCGCTCCGGGGGGATCGTGTTGATGTAGTCGGTGCTGCGCAGGCTGGGAACGCCCACGTTGCGCTCGGCGGCACGGCGGAGCAGGGAGAGCATGACGTAGCGGGCACGGTGGTTCCCGGAGCGCTCGACGAGGGCGTCGAAGGAGTCCAGCCACTCGCCGGTTTCGTCGGGATCGACGTCGACGTACTGCGTGGGAAGGCCCCCGGCCAGGAGGGGGTCTCGGTCACGGGGGGTTGTCACGTGGACCTCCGTTCGACCAGCGATCGGGGTCTCCGCCGCTGGTGGTGACGTGCTGCGATGCCTCCCATCCTTCCCCATCCACGTGCCCATGCACTCCTTGGGCCGAGAGATTGCCCGGATGCGCTTGCCAAGCAGCCCCCAGTTCGGTGGACTACCCCCTGAGCCCGGCGAATCGGGCACCTACTGTGGGGAGAGATGTGGCCGCGTCGGCGGGAGACGGCAGGGAACTGGCCGGTCGTTTGGGCCTGGAAGCCGGACTCACGGTGCAGGAACTCGGCTACGACTCCGACGTCGACGAGAGCCTCCGCGCCGGGATCGAGGCGATCGTCGGTGACGAGCTCGTCGATGAGGATTTCGACGACGTCGTCGATGTCGTCGTCCTGTGGTGGCGCGAGGACGATGGCGACCTCGTGGATGCCCTCGTGGATGCGATCGGGCCGTTGGCCGACCACGGGGTGGTGTGGCTCTTGACCCCCAAGCCCGGCCGCGACGGACATGTCGAACCCGAGGACATCTCGGACGCCGCTCCCACGGCCGGACTCCAACAGACCACCACGATCAGTGCGGGGTCGGACTGGCAGGGGACACGTTTGGTCGCACCGCGCTCCAAGCGCTAGCGTCGCGCGCGGAGGTATGACATGTCGCACTCAGGTCTTGCCGTGGGCCAGGTGGCCCCGGATTTCATTGCCAAGAATCAGTTCGGAGCCGAGGTACATCTCTCGGACTTCCGGGGTAAGAAGAACGTGCTCGTGATGTTCTATCCGTTCGCCTTCACCGGACTCTGTACCCAGGAACTGTGCACCATCCGGGACCGGGCTCCGGAGTTTGAGAACGACACCACCGAGGTGCTGAGCGTGTCCTGTGACTCGCCCTACACCCTCAAGGTGTTCGCTGAGTCCGAGAAATTGGAGCACCAGTTGGTGAGCGACTTCTGGCCGCATGGGGAGATTTCCCGGGCCTACGGGGTCTTCCTCGAGGACAAGGGCTTCGCCACGCGTGGCTCGTTCGTCATCGATAAGGAGGGTGTCATCCGTTGGATGGTCGTCAACGGGCCCGGTGAGGGGCGCAATGCCGACGACTACGCGGCGGCCCTCGCTGCCCTCGACTAGTCGAGATGCGCGAAAGCGCCATCAGGTGTGGACTAGGAGTCCGTGGCCGCCCGGGCCCGAGACCGAGGCGGCCACGGACTTTCAGTTATCCGGCGGGGTTTCGGTCGCCGACGCCTGGTTGATCCGGTTGACGTGCGAGACGATCCCACCGATGAGTGCGATCTGCGCCGTCGCGTCGACTCCCCGCACCGCCTCATGTGCCTCGGTGCGCCCGAGGGATGTGGCCGGATCCTCGGCCGCGACGTTCTCGGCGGCCATCGCGATCAGGTCGGCCAGAGGGTTCACGGCTTCCGGTGGCAGGTTCGAGGGACCCTGGCCGCGGAGGTCTGCGGCGAGGGAGAGCACGCGAGCGCTCATCGTCTGATTCGCGGTCATGGTTGCTTCGAGTCGATCGACGTCGGTTGCCGATGTGCGGGGGTTCCAGCGACGGTTGCGACTGAGGTCTTCGAATTGCACGGCAAGGCCGAGTACCCGGTTGCGCAACTCGACCGCCTCATCGAACCGGGTATTCGCGATCGCGGGAGTGAGTCCATCGCGCAGGTCCTGCGCGATCTGACTGAGCAGGTCGCTCAATGCCTGCTGGACCTCGTCCATCTCCGTGCGCAGTGCCCTCGACTCCTTGGTCGGTGCGGTGAGCAGGGTGGCAATCAGTGCGAACACTGCCCCCACGCCGACGCCGAGGAAGCGCTCGACGGCGAGTTCGGTGGTCAGGTGCGTGCCCACGACGAGGATGACGGTGACGGCGAGGCTCGCTGCCACGAATGGGGATTCCTCGGGTGATGCGATGCGCATGATGCGCGCCATAGCGAAGGACAGCAGCACGAGCAGCAGGATGACGATCGGATTGCTGCCGATGAGTGACACGATGCCAAGTGCGATGGCTCCACCGATGAGGGCACCGAGCACTTGGAACAGGCTTTCCTTGATGGCGCTGTGGAAGGTGACTCGCACACCGACGACTGCGGTGATCGCCGCGGGGACGGCCGCGGTGTACGGGATCAGCTCGGCCACGACGTACGCCGCGAATGCGGCGACGGAAGTGAAGACCGCAAGACGCAGGTAGGCGCTATCGAGTGCCTTGGTCCACGGTGTGCTCACCAGGACAGTATCTCGCTGCAGAGCAGCGCCGCCTCGTCCGGATCGTGCGTCACGTGGATGGCCGGGATGCCCAGGGATTCGATGCGTTCCCGGGTCTCGAGTGCGAGCCGTCGTCGGAGGGGTGCATCCAAGGCGCTGAAGGGTTCATCGAGGAGCAGGGCGCGTGGACCGGGCGCGATCGCCCTGGCCAGCGCCACCCGCTGGGCCTGGCCGCCCGACAGTGTCTCGATCGATCGGTGACCGTAACCCTCGAGTCCGATCCAGTCCAGGAGTTCGGTGGCGCGCTCACGCGCCTGCGTGCGCGGGAGGCGCTGGCGCCGTAATCCGTACGCCACGTTGTCGACCACGGACAGATGGTCGAAGAGCAGGGGCTCTTGGAACACCAGGCCGATCCGCCGTTCGTCGATGCGTGCCTCGGTGATGGCCCGGCCATCCAGGAGGACCTCGCCGCCCAGGGCTGGGATCACACCGGCGATCGTCGCGAGCAGGGTCGATTTCCCGCAGCCACTGGGCCCGAGCACCCCGAGGATGCGACCGGGCTCGACGCGCGCGCTGAGCGGGTCACGTAACGGGGTTCCATAACCGATCACCAGGCCCTCAAGGCGGAGTCCGTCGCTCATGGCGTTACCCCGCGTCGGCGTCCGAGTCGATCGATCGCGATGACCAGGACCAGCGTCGCGACCATCAACACCACGGACAGGCACGCGGCGACCCCGAATGGTGCATCACCGGGTCGTCCCAGCAAGCGCTCGATCAACACGGGCACGGTGGGGGAGTCTGCCCGGGTAAGCACGGATGCGGCGCCGAACTCACCGAGGGACACCGCGGCGGCGAGTCCGCCGGCGGCGATCATCACGACGCGCACCACCGGGCCGTAGCAGGTCCACCAGGCGCGACCGGGTCGAGCACCGAGCGTGGCCGCCACCACGCCACGGTGCGGACTTGTGGCCGCGAGTGCGGGGGCTGCGGCCGCGATGACCAGGGGAACCGCTACGAGCGCATGGGCGATCGGAACCAGGAGCCCGGTCGCGCGCAGGTCCAGAGGGGCGCGTCCGAACGCGAGGAGTGTCCCGAGCCCGAGGGTGGCTGCCGAGACACCGAGGGGGAGGAGGCCGACCCCGGCCACGGCACGGCCCAGTCGATGGGTGAGTGCCGAGGCTGCCGCGAGACCACCGACCAGTGCCGCGATCACGCCGGTCACCAGTGCGATCCCGATGCTCCGCAGCAACGCGTCACGCGGTGCACCGACGCCGAGGGCCCCGGCGACCAGTTCGGACCACCACGCCAATGTCCAGCCACCCTCCGCGCGGATCGAGGCGATCGCCATGGTGAGCAGCGGGGCGAGCAGAGCGACGGTCACGGTGAGCGCCCCCACCAGGACGGCCGCGCGAACACCAGGACGCGTGGGCCCCGGGTGGACCACCTCGCGGCCGCGCGAGGGGACGGAGGACATCCGCGTGGTGAGAATCAGGACGATCACCACCACCGCGAGTTGCACCAATGCAGCGGCGACGGCACCTGGAAAGTCGAGAAGCACCGCGGTGCGTCGCACGATGACCGACTCCAGGGTGCGCACGCTGCCATCGCCCGCGATGGCGATGATCCCCAGCGAGGTGAAGCAGAACACGAATACGACGGCCCCCGCCGCTGCGATCGATGACCGCAGTGCCGGGAGGGTGACGGTCCAGAACGCTGTCAGTGGTCGAGCACCGAGCGTCCGCGCGACCGCCGTTGTGCGCGGGTCCACTCGCGACCACCGGGCACCGACGATGCGGATGACCACGGCGAGGTTGACGTAGACATGTGCCAGGACCACGAGAGCGAGTCCCTGGTCGAGGACGTCACCGAGGAGGGTGCGCAAGGCGAGTGCGACGACGACGGTGGGCAGCACGAAGGGGACCGTCGCCAGTGCGAGGAGAGCACGCCGCCCGGGGAAGGAGACCCGGTAGAGCAGCGCGGTGATGGGAAGTCCGATGACCAGCGTCAGTGCCACGCTTATCAACGCCTGACCTGCGGCCTGAGCCGCCACGCTCCATAACTGGGCATCGGCGAACGCGGTGAAGAGTGCGGGATCCGCCACTACGGCGCCGAGTGCGACAAGCGGCACCACTAGGAAGATCGCGAGAAAACCCGCGGGCACCAGCCACGCGAGCCGTAAGCCGACCGGAACGGTCAGCGTCCCAGGATCTCGCCCCACCGGGCCAACCAGTCATCGAGATTCGTTGCGATGTCCGGTGCAGGGATCTGCTCCGGGTCATCCACCTGTGCCGCGAAGTCGGTGAACACTTGCGGCAGTGCGGCGTCCGATCGTGCGGGGAACACGAACATGTTCAACGGGATGTCCTCCTGCACCGGTGTGCTGAGCAACCAATCGATGAGCAGGCGCGCCCCTGCCGGATTCTGTGCGCCGGCCAGCACGCCCGCATACTCGATCTGCCGGTAGCAGCCGTCGGTGAGGACCGACGTCGAGGGTTGTGTGGGTGGAGTCCCCTCCGCGAAGACGATCTCAGCCGGGGGGCTCGTCGCGTAGGACACCACCAGTGGTCGATCACCACCTGCGGGCGTGAAGTCCGAGTAGTACGCATCGGTCCACGATCCCGCCACCTTCACTCCGTTGTCCCGCAGTGCGGCCCAATAGTCCGTCCACGAGTCGCCGAAACGCGAGATCGTTGCGAGCAGGAACGCCAATCCCGTTGACGAGGTTGCCGGATCCTGCACGACGAGCAGGTCTCGATACGTGGGCGTGGTGAGTTGGTCGAGGGACGTGGGCGGTGCGATGCCTTCGCGTTCGAACCATGCGTTGTCGATGTTGATGCAGACGTCACCAAAATCGATCGGAGTGACGGCGTCGGTGTCCAGATAGTTGGCAATAGCCGGAATGATCTGGTCGCGTCCTGCTGCTGCGTACGGCTCGAACACTCCTGCGTCGATCGCCTTCTGCACGAGGGTGTTGTCCGCGCCGAACAAGACGTCCGCGGTGGGTGCGCCTGCTGCGAGCACCGCCCCGGCCACCATGGATCCAGCATCACCGCCGGCCAGAACCTCCACCTCGATGCCCGTCTCCTCCGTGAAAGAGGCGAGCACGTCCTCGCTGAGTAGGAACGAGTCATGTGCGAGAAGGCGCACGGTGCTTCCCGGTTCGGCACCCTGCGGATTTCCGGAGGAGCAACCCGCCAGGACCAGACCACACACAGCGAGACCGATGAATCGACGGACCATGACCACCATCCCTCACGCTGGCATTACCCAGTTCAGGTTCAGTGGGTCGGCAGAAGCGTCTGCCCTCTCAGCCCACCGATCTCGTGAGCTCCCCGGGTGACAGCAGTCTAGGACGCGGCGGACCCATGGGTGGCGTGGCGGGCGGATTGGTGGGCCCAACCGGACTCGAACCGATGACATCTTCCTTGTAAGGGAAGCGCTCTACCAACTGAGCTATGGGCCCGCAGGGAGGCTACCGATCCGGAACCCCTCGGAATCCCGCTGGGTAGCCTGCGGCTATGGCATGCACTGTGGGCGACGTGCGTGCTGTGATGCGTCGCCACTACCCGGAGGAGTGGGCGGCGGACTGGGACGCCGTGGGATTGGTGTGCGGTGATCCGCACGCATCCGTCAGCCGAATCCTGCTGGCTGTGGATCCCGCCCCGTCGGTCATTGACGAGGCTCTCCTGGTGCAGGCGGACATGATCATCACCCACCACCCCCTGTTCCTGCAAGGCGTGCACGCGGTCACACCGGAGACGGCTGGAGGTTCCGTGGTGCACACACTCATCGGCCATGGCATCGCCTTGTACTGCGCGCACACGAACGCCGATCACGCCTCCCCAGGGGTGTCGGACGCGCTGGCGACAGCACTCGGCGTCTACGACACCGTGCCGGTGGAGGTCACGGGGGATGCGGGCGTGGGCGTGGGGCGTATTGGACGTGTGGCCGAACCGTGCAGCCTGCAGGAGTTCGCGGTGCGTGTGACGGGGTCCCTTCCTGAGACCGTGCAGGGGATTCGCGTTGCGGGTGATCTGGATCGCGTCGTGAGGACGGTGGCCGTCTGCGGGGGAGCGGGTGATTCGCTGCTCGCGGCGATCGGAAGTCGTGCGGATGTCTACGTGACGTCGGACCTGCGCCATCACCGCGCCCAGGACCATCTGGCAGCAGGCGGCGGTGCACTGATCGACGTGGCGCACTGGGCGAGCGAGTGGCCCTGGTTGAACCAGGCGGCTGAGTTTCTGCGGAACGACCCGACCCTGCAGGGGGTGGATGTCGAGGTCTCGACAATCGTGACAGATCCCTGGACGGCCACACTGAGGAGCGACCATGAAAGCTGATCCATCCGCGCAGATGGCCCTGCTCCAGGTTCAGGAGCGCGACACCCGACTCACACAGCTTGACCACAAGGCGACGAACCTCGCTGAGCGCAGTGATCTCGCGGTTGTCGACGAGCGGCTCGAGCGTCTTCGTAAGGAAATCGTCGCCGCGCACACCATCGTCTCCGATCTTGAGCTCGAGCAGCGCCGAGCGGATGCCGATGTGGACCTCGTCCGTGAGCGATCGCGCAAGGACAGGGAACTCTTGGACTCCGGCAGCATCGGTGATCCAAAGCAGTTGCAGAACCTGCAACACGAATTGGAGTCCCTCGCTCGACGGCAGTCCGACCTCGAGGACGTCGAGCTGGAGATCATGGAGCGCCTCGAAGGTGCTACGAAAGCGGTCGATGTGCTCACCGCCGAGCAAGCTGAACTCGCCGCGAAGCGCGCGGACCTCGATGCCGCCATCGCCGCACAGATGTCCGTCATCGACGCCGAGCGCGCGACCGTGACCGAGGAGCGGCACCGGATCGCCGCAGGGCTTCCTGGCGATCTCGTCACGCTCTACGAGAAGGTGCGGGCGGATCACGGGGGCCTGGGCGCCGCACCACTCCATCGCGGCCGATGCCAGGGATGTCACCTGCAGTTACCGCCCCAGGAGCTTGTCGACATCGCCGGGGCACCGGCGGACGAGGTCCTCCGGTGCGAGGAATGCCGCCGGATCCTGGTGCGAACTCCGGAGTCGGGTCTGTCGTGATGTCTGCGCGTCTGATCGTCGAAGCGGATGGTGGATCCCGTGGAAACCCGGGACCCGCCGCCTTCGGTGCGGTGGTCCGAGACGCCGAATCGGGAGATGTGCTCGTCGAATCCGCGGAGTTCATCGGAGAGGCGACGAACAACGTCGCGGAGTATCGCGGCCTCGTCGCTGGCTTAACCCTCGCGAGGCAACTCAACCCGAATGCTGTCGTAGATGTGCGGCTGGACTCCAAGTTGATCGTGGAGCAGATGTCGGGTCGGTGGAAGATCAAGCACCCGGATATGCGCACGCTGGCGCTGCAAGCGCGGGATGTGCTGCCTGTGGAACAGGTGACGTATACGTGGGTGGGCCGCTCCAACAACTTCCGAGCCGACGCGCTCGTCAACGAGGTCCTCGATCAAGCGCTAGGTGGTGGAGCGACATCCCTGCATCGCGAGGGTGCGGCCGTTGCGCGCGCCGCCACGACGCGGGCCGAGGACGTCGTGGGGTCCGCACTCGAGGCGCAGGCGCAGGCATTGGTCAAAGACGCCGTGGCCGCACGCCCCGGGAACGTGATGATCGGCTGGGAGGACCTCGGTGCCCCCACCACCACCCACCTGGCTCGCCACGGTGCCACGCAGTACTCCCTGGAACGTCGATTCAGTGGCGGCGATGGTGTCGACCCGCCCCTGGCACCCCTGGGGATCGCCCAGGCTGAGGCGCTCGCCGCGGAGGTGGTGCGGCGCGGAACTGCCCAGCGCATCGTCGCCTCGCCGTTGTTGCGCGCGCAGCAGACCGCGCAGATCGTCTCGGACGCGACGGGCTTGCGGATCGAGACTGTGGAGGGCTTCCGGGAGTGTGACTTCGGCGACTGGGATGGATTGACGTTGTCCGAGGTGCGTGCACGGTGGCCCGAGCACCTCGCGGAGTGGCTTGCGTCGATGTCCATAGCCCCACCGGGCGGAGAGTCCTTCGAGAACCTCCGCTCACGCGTGTTGATCGCGCGTCAGCAGGTGGTGGAGGCGTATCCGGGTGAGGACGTGTTGGTGGTGGCCCACGTATCGCCGATCAAGGTTTTGGTCGGTCTCGCGATCGATGCCCCCCTGTCCAGCATGTACCGCATGGAACTGCCGCCGTGCTCGCTGACGACCCTCGCCTGGTTTCCCGACGGCAACTCCTCGATGTTCTCTTTCGCGGAGGCTGGTCATCTTCGCGACGTACAAGCACCGATGGGAACGTGAGGGGCCGGAGACTCCGACCCCTCACGCGCAACGTCTTAGCGGTGACCGCCGCGCGCACCCTTGCCGCGCTGCATGCCAACCCGCTCGGGTCGATCGGCGAGTGCTGAGGCCACTGCATCGGCCTTCGCCTGGGTCAGGGTTCCCTTCGACACGAGGTCGGCAAGGACCGCCGCTACGTCTGCGGCCTTCTCGGCGCGGTGTTGGTCCCGCCTCTCACCGCGACCTGCCATGAGGGCGTCGTGCACCGCACGCAACTGCTCGCGCGTCACGGTGCCCGACCTGACCAGATCGCGGATATCCCCGCGTTCAGCCTCGGCGATGGCGGTCGCCTGCGCCTGCGTGAGCGTTCCGGCGGCAACGAGCGAGGTCAACAGGGCACTGCGTGCCGCCTGTCTATTCGAGTGACGCTCGTCGCGGTCGGCCTCATGCGCAGCCCGGAGTGCGTCCTTCACAGCAGCGAGTTCCGCGGATGTCAGGGTGCCCTCGGTGACGAGAGCGGACAGCGGACCATTGCCCCTGTCGTGGGCCTGAGCTGCGGTGGCACCTCCGAGCACGAGGCCGGCACTCGTGATGAGGGCGGTGACGCCGATGGCCATTCGTCGTGTGCGATTCATGGTCGATCCCTTCCCTCGGACGGGCGCCCGAGTACTACGGGGAGTCTGTGCCAGCGAGATGAGGGGATGTGCAGAGAGACATTCGGGCCATGTAAGCAATCACAGGTCAGTCACGATCACATCGAGCGTGGCGACTCCGGCCCGATTCGCTCGCCCAGGCTCTACGCGGTACCCGAGGGCGCGGAGCGCATCAGCCACGCCACCGATGCCCCGCGGTTCCTTGGTGACCGTGAGGAGCCCCGCTGTGATGCGACCCTTCGTCGCCTTGTTGTGGTGGCTGACGACGCTGAGTGTGCCCCCGCGATCCTGCAGAACGCGCAGGGTCACAGAGCGGTCTGAGCAGGCTGACGGTATAGGCGCGAGTTTCTCGTAGCTACCCGATCGCATGTCGATGATCACCCCCGTCGTTCCCGCGATGACGTCACCGACCGGTCCCGACCAGATTCCTGCCAACGGGGGCAGACCAGGAATCCGACTGTCGGCACTGAAGCGGTAGGCGGGGATGCAGTCAGAAGGGCGGAGAAGACCCCACAACGCCGACGCGATTGCAATGCGCGCGTCCCCGCGCGTGCGTGCGGCTGCGGGAAGGGTGCTGAAGTCCAAAGCGTCGTAGAGCACGCCCGAATACACCTCGATCGCGGGTGCGGTGGCCGCGCTGCGTAGTCGGCCGTTCTGTCCGACGAGGGGCAGCTGTGCGGCGGTGATGCCCAGCGCGGTGGCCGCCCGCTTCGGTGATGAGGAGCAAAGATCCACTAGGGCACCGAGAATCTGCGCACGAGGTCCCTTCAACTCCGGCCAACTCAACGTGGCGGGCGCGAGTCTGGGACCGGACTCCGGCGCACGTTTGCCCTCCGAGGGTGGCAGCAGGATGAGCACTGACCGACGGTATTGGGTCATGACCACGCACGCTCGCGAGGTGCGGGCGTACGCTTGTCGAGGACGAGTCGGCCGGGTGACCGCGGCGTGCAAGCGTCGAGGAAAGTCCGGCCTCCACAGGGCAGGGTGGTGGGTAACACCCACCCGGGGCAACCCGCGGGAAAGTGCAACAGAAAGTAGACCGCCTCGAGCAATCGAGGTAAGGGTGAAACGGTGGTGTAAGAGACCACCAGCACCGCAGGTGACTGCGGTGGCTAGGCAAACCCCACCCGGAGCAAGGTCAAGTGGATCGGGCAACTGATCCAGGCGGAAGAGCGGCCCGCTCTCATTCCGCTGGTAGACCGCACCAGGTCATCGGCAACGGTGATCGCAGATGGATGGTCACCCTCCGCAACGCGGAGACAGAAGCCGGCTTACAGGCCGACTCGTCCCTCACCCGAATCCTTCTAAGAGCAGCTTGGCCGTGACCGGGTTTTGGCAATTCTTCCGCCGTGGCACCCGGTAGCTATGGCCCTCATCGCCTGAGGATCTGGGTAGGGCGGTTCGCGGAATTCGAGTGAGATCATTTCGATGTGAAGATCAGTCGTCGGGGGTTCCTCGGGAGCATCGGCGCTGCGGGGTTGGCCTCTGGCCTTCCTGCGATTGGCGCTCATGCGTCCGAGCCAGTCGGGAATTGGCGAGACCTGGCTCGGTCCGTACGTGGGCGCCTGCTCGTGCCCACCTCACCCGACTATCTCATCGAACGTCTGATTTGGAATTCAAACTACGACTACGTCTATCCCTCAGCCGTGCTGCAGGTCGCGGACGTGGCAGATGTGCAGATTGCGCTGGCGTTCTGCCGGGACACCGGTGTCCGACCCATCCCGCGATCGGGCGGTCACTCTTTTCAGGGTTTCTCCACCGGGCACGGGCTGGTCATCGACATCTCGCGGCTCCGGAAAGTTCGACTAAGTCCCGACCGAGATCTGGTGCGCATCGGGGCCGGTGCGCAACTCATCGACATCTATCGACGCCTCTTCGATGACGCGCGAATGACGATCGTCGGGGGCACGTGCCCGCTGGTGGGGATTGCCGGCATCACCCAGGGTGGGGGCGTCGGGCCGTTCATCAGGGAGTACGGCTTGACACTTGACCGTCTCTTGGGGGCAGAGATCATCACAGCTGATGGGCAGCGGCGCTACGTGAATGATCGGGAGGAACCGGAACTGTTCTGGGCCATTCGTGGCGGAGGAGGCGGCAACTTCGGCATCGTCACGTCATTCGATTTCGCTCCAGTTCCTGCCGACATGCCCATGGCAACCTTCAGCCTCGGATTCCCGTGGCAGGCGGCAGAGCGCGTCATGGAGGCCTTCCAGGAATGGCCGCGGACCCTTCCGAACTCCGCCT
>JBEIHR010000030.1:0-19327 GCA_040381195.1 Rubricoccaceae bacterium | reverse complement strand
GCGCACGTTGTCCCCATCGAGCACATACGTGTGTACGCCAAGTGCGTGCAGAGCGCCCACCGTGGCATCGGCGATGGTGGACTTCCCGGAACCAGGAAGTCCGGTCAATCAGACCACGCGGCTGGGGTGGCCCATGAGAAGCCGGCGCGCGTCATCATCGACTGCATAGGAGTGCGGAACGACGTTGAAGGAACGGCGCATCGCCTGGCGGGTCAGGCCGGCGGCGACCGTGTCCGCCGTGACGCGATCAACCAGCAGGAAGCCCCCGGTGTCCCTGCAGAGCGAATAGGGATCGAGCGGGATCGGCTTGTCCGTGGCGATTTCGACCCGTCCGACGTCATTCATGTCCAGCACACGCGCTGCATGCTCGTGCCCAGAGACAACATCGAGTCGGTAGCGGACGTTGGTGACCGTCGCGGGCACCGACCGCGACCCGGACACCAGCAGATAGGAGCGGCCGTGCGCCAGAGGCTCCTCCCCCAGCCACACCACATCGGCGCTGAATCGGTCCGCCGGTTGCGCAGCGTCCTGGTCGTCCGCCGCGATCAGGTCACCGCGTGTGACATCGACTTCGTGGTCGAGAGTCAGCGTGACCGCCTGCCCTGCGACCGCGGTGTCGATATCTCCATCGAGGGTCACGATGCGATCGACAATGGCCGTGCGACCCGAGTCAGCGACCACCACCTTCTGCCCGGTCTGCAGTACACCGGACACCACGGTTCCGGCGTACCCACGGAAGTTCCCCTCCGCGCGCACGATGTACTGGACCGGGAAACGCAAGGGCTCGATATCGGGGCGGGCAGGGGGCTCCCAGTCGCTCAGGAACTCCAGAAGGCTCGGGCCCTGATACCAGGGCATGGCGGTGGTACGCCGGGTGATGTTGTCCCCCGCGACAGCACTTACCGGAACGGCGACGAGATCGTCGATGCCCAGGCGCGCAGCCGTAGTTTTCACGGTGCCGACGATCTCCTCGAAGGCTCCATGCTCGTATCCGACGAGGTCCATCTTGTTGACGGCCACGACGATGGTGGAGACGCCCATGAGCGCGCACACCGTGAGGTGCCGGTGGGTTTGCGGACGCACCCCGCGGGCCGCATCGACAAGGAGGATTGCCACATCCCCGTTGGAGGCTGCCACAGCCATGTTGCGGGTGTACTGCTCATGGCCGGGCGAGTCCGCGATCAGCACACGACGCCCATTGGGCAGGTTCATGTGGCGGTACGCGACATCGATCGTGATGCCCTGCTCGCGCTCCGCCTCAAGACCATCGGTCAACAGCGAGTAGTCGATCTCCCCCACCGGGATCGTGGAACCGCCCCGACGCGTCCGCCGCGCGTACTCGAGTTGGTCGATCGGGACGCTGTCGGTCTCCGCCAAGAGACGGCCGATCAGCGTGGACTTTCCGTCATCGACGGAGCCGCAGGTGACAAGGTGCAGGATCGGGGTGATCGACATCAGAAGTACCCCTCCTGCTTCTTGGCCTCCATCGATCCGCCACCCTCACCATCGATCAGACGTCCGGCGCGCTCGGAGATGTTGGACTCCTCCATCTCCGCGATCAGGTCGGTGAGATTGTCTGCGGTGCTTTCCGTTGCCCCGCTCAATGGGTAGCACCCGAGGGTGCGGAACCGCACTGAGCGCATCTGGACCTGCTCACCCTCAGCTAGGGGAAAGCGCTCGTCATCGACGCAGATCAAGACCCCGTCACGCTCCACCACCGGACGCGGCTTGGCGAAGTACAGATCCGGGATCGGGATGCTCTCCCGCTGGATGTAACGCCACACATCGAGCTCGGTCCAGTTGGAGAGAGGGAACACGCGCATGGTCTGCCCGGGTGCCAAGGTGGTGTTGGCGGTGCGCCAGAACTCGGGGCGCTGCTTGCGCGGATCCCACCGATGCCCAGGCTCGCGGAGGGAGAAGATCCGCTCCTTGGCGCGACTGCGCTCCTCGTCGCGACGAGCCCCGCCGATCGCCGCATCGAATCCGTACCGGTCGATCCCCTCGCGCAGGGCCACGGTTTTCATGAGACGCGTGTACTCGTGTGTTCCATGCGTGAACGGGGTAACCCCCTGCTCGATGGCCTCGCGGTTCTGCGCGATCCGCAGATCCAGGCCCAGCTCCGCGGCACGCCGGTCGCGGAATTCGATCATCTCCCGGAACTTCCACCCGGTGTCGATGTGCATGATCGGGAACGGAAGCGGCGCAGGCGCGAACGCCTTCAAGGCGAGGTGCAGCAGGACCGAGGAGTCCTTACCGATGCTGTACAGCAACACCGGATTGCGAAATGCCGCCGCAGTCTCCCGATAGATGTGGAGTGCTTCGGCCTCGAGGGCGTCCAGAACGGCGCTGTACGGGACGCTGACGGGTGCGGCGCTCACGCTTCCGACAGTACCTCCATGCCGCCGGATCCTTTCTCGGCGACCTGCATGCTGCCGTCGCCGAACCGAGGATCCTTCCCTTGCGCAGCCAAGGCAGCGGCACGGGCATCACGCTTGGCCTGTGCGAGAGCTTCACCCTCGGCCTGGACCTGCGGGTCGATCGGATGATTGGGGACGCGATTCACCGGGTGGTACCGGTCCATCCACGCCTGGAGTCCCGGACCGGACTCATAGGAGGTGATCAGGCAGTAGCGCGGCTCGTTCCCCGGGTGCCACACCGCGTGATAGAAGCGCTGGGTGTCCAGCACCAACTGCTGACCCGCCGGGAGTGGGAGCCGGATCTCCGTGCTCGGGTCCTCCTTATCCGAACGCAGGATCATCACCGAGTCCGGATTGTCGGTGAGATTGAGGAACGCGCGCACAATCCACCCCGTACCTTCAGGGTTCAACCGGTTGTTGTCGTCGCGGTGCAGGTTGTAGAGGGCTTCACCGTACGTGTTCGGTTGGAGTTCGATCACACGGCACCGACCGATGTTGACCCCCGGCTCCTGGGCGCGGGCGGTGAGACGCGGTGCGATCGCGACGTTCTCCTTGACCCAGACACCGTCCTTGTCGGTCTTCGGCGGGTTGTGGTTCCAGAACCCATCGCACTCGATGTCGCCGTAGGCACTGGCAAGCGGAGCGAAGCGAGTGTCGCCGGATGACTTCCAATCGACGTAGATCAGGTCCTCCCACTCACGCGGATCCTGAGCCTGGTCGTAGCGATCGAGGACCACGTAGCCGGTCTCATCGATCATCGGCAGTGTGACGTAGGTCATGGCACATCCCTTCGAAGCGTCCTCAGTCTCTCAAATGCAGCGACATATCGCCCGGCACCGCGAGCGTGTCGGTACTTCTAGGACCAGGGCCCTCTGTGGTCCCAGGTTGCGTAGAGGGCGACAGATGCGGCGACACCCGCATTGAGTGACTCTGCACCCCCGGGGAGCGGAATACGCGCCTCGAGGGTGGCATGGGCGCGAATCTCGGGAGATACCCCATGCGACTCGGATCCGACGACCCAGCACACATGCTGAGCAACCCTGGAGTCGCGGAGCACCGCGAACACATCCTGTTCCGCCTCTCCCGCAAGAACCACGATCGACCGTTCACACGCGCGTAGAGCCGAGATCGCCTGATCGATCGAGACATCGGGCACTACGGGGACCACGCATATGCCGCCCGCCGAGGCCCGCACGACTTTGCCGTTGAATGGATCAACCCCGCGGCTACTCGTCACCACCCCGGCGGCGCCGAGAGCCCACACCGATCTGATGATCGTGCCGAGATTCCCCGGGTCGGAGACTCCATCCGCCCATACGAGTGGACCTGACCCGGCGCACACCGCGTCGAGGCTGACACGGGGCTGCCGACAGATGGCGACGACACCCTGCGGTGCCTCGGTCTCGCTGACGACCGCACACACCCGCTCCGACATCACCACATCGGGGTCCGCCTCGATGAGCCGCACACCCGACTCGGTCGCCCAGACTTCCTCGCAGATACCGGCGGCGATGGCTGCGGTGACGCCGTCGGGGCCTTCCACGAGGAAGAGTCCCGACTCACGACGTCCAGATCGTGTCTTCAGCCCGCGAACGCGCGCCACCCGCGACGATCGGGTCGAGGTGATCGAGTCCAAGCGGACTAGTTCGCGGGTACGGCCGCGCGTGCCACGTCTACCAGCGATGCGAACGCAGCCGGGTCCGAGACCGCGAGCTCGGCCAACATACGCCGATCGACCTCTACTCCAGCGGCCTTCAAGCCCTGGATGAATCGGTTGTAGGTGATGCCATTGGCGCGGGCACCGGCGTTGATGCGCTGGATCCACAGCCGACGGAAATCACCCTTGCGTGTCCGACGATCCGCATACGCGTAGACGAGCGAGTGCGTGACCTGCTCCTTGGCCTTGCGGTAGAGGCGGGAACGCTGCCCCCGGTACCCCGATGCGCGCTCGAGAACCTCGCGGCGCTTCTTCTGGGCATTGACTGAACGCTTGACGCGTGCCATGACTTGTCCTTCCTACGTACGTTTCGGGGTAGATCAGCGACCGAGGAGCTTCTTGACCTTCTTGACGTCGGCCTTGGACACGACGTCGTCTGCCATGAGCCGACGCGTGCGCTTGGAGGACTTGACCTCCATGAGGTGGCGGCGGTTGGCCTGCTCGTGGGTGATCTTGCCCGAGCCGGTCACCTTGAATCGCTTCTTGGCACCACTGTGCGTCTTCTGCTTCGGCATCCTCTAGTCCTCTTCACTCGTCCGAACCGTGCTGGCTCGGAAGCCTTCTGTCAGGCGCTGTCGCGCTCTTCCTCGTCGCCATCCGTGGTCACCTTCTTGCTTCCCTCCGACTTGCGTCGGTGAGGCGCAAGAACCATGAGCATGTTGCGCCCGTCCTGCTTCGGAGTGGCCTCGACGAAACCGAGTTCCTCGACGTCCTCCGCAAGCCTCGCCAACAACCGCAGACCCAACTCGGGACGGCTCTGCTCACGCCCACGGAACATGATCGTGATCTTGACCTTGTCCCCGGCCCGCAGGAACCGCTCCACATGACCCTTCTTCGTTTCGTAGTCATGCGAGTCGATCTTCGGACGCAACTTCATCTCCTTGATGACCGTGTGCGTCTGGTTCTTGCGGGATTCGCGCTCCTTGACGGCTGCCTCGTACTTGAACTTCCCGAAATCCATCAGCTTGCAGACCGGAGGCTTCGCCATGGGTGCCACCTCGACGAGATCGAGATCGGCTTCCACCGCGAGCCGGAGTGCGTCTTCGATACGCACGATTCCGACCTGTTCACCATTGGGTCCGACGAGACGTACCTCGGGAACGCGAATGCGGTCGTTGATTCGGACTTCGACGCTGATGGCGCCTCCTTGCTCACATGGACCCCAGGGACGGATGTCTTCCGTTCCTACGCAGGCAAGGTTCACGGCACGTTGTGCCGTTCCGACCTGGTCGACGCTGGCGCCGGCAGGTGGGGGAAACCCCGCTTACATGACCGTTAGGTCAGGAGGGCAGAGGCTACCAGCCGCCCGAGGCGCCCGTTCCCGCGCACCACTCCGTCAGGACCTCCCGGGGTATCACCACCTGGTGGGGCCCCGCGACATCCACGACGACAGCAGCTGCCCCATCGTGGAGTGCCGCCTCGGCAATCGTGGCGGCGGCGGCCGGAACGGGGCGAGCCCCCGGATCCCACGCGGACAGGGAATCGATGCCGGTGAAGGCCAGAAGGCCGCGCTCACCGCGCTCGTTCACCATGGACACCACGGCCATGTGCGAGTCCTTCTCCCCGCCATCCTCATCGCGTACGTCGAGACGCGCGACCACCGCGACGAGGAGTCGGGATGCCCGCAACACTTCCGCGATCGTGCCACCATCCCCGGTTGCGAGGGCTGCGCGCACCGCTGGATCGGGAGACCCATCATCGTCGCGGAAGGCGGACCCCGGCAGATCGATCACAGGCGACAGGCGTGGATGTCGGTCACGAGGATTCCCCGCGCACCGAGGTCGTAGAGCTCATCCATGATCCGGTGCACATCGACACTCGGCACCATCGCGCGCACTGCGGACCACTGCGGGTCGTGCAGCGGAGACACGGTCGGTGACTCGAAGCCAGGCGTCACGGCGCAGGCCTGTTCCAGATGCGCGTTGGGAATGTCGTAGTCGACGAGTACGTAGGAGCGCGCCACCATCACCCCGTGCAGTCGCCGCACGAACGTGTCGACCGCTGGCTGATCGATCGCACCCTGAGGCCGAATCAGAAGGGCCTCCGAGACGAGAATCGGCTCCCCGATCAACTCGAGTCCAGCGCGACGCAGAGTGGTCCCCGTCGCCACGACGTCGGCGACCGCTTCCGCCACACCGAGGGCGACTGCGTTTTCGACCGCGCCATCCAAATGCACGATGCGTACATCGATCGAGGTACGCCGAACCCATTCCTCGAGCAATCCCGCGTAGCTGGTGGCAACGCGCAGTCCGCGGAGATCCTCAGGGGTCTTCGCCGTTGCCGCAGGTGCCGCGAGACGGAAGGTCGAGGGCGCGAAACCGAGGGGGATGACCTCTTCGGCGTGCGCCTGGGAATCGAGCAACATGTCCTTGCCCGTGATGCCGAGATCGAGAGTGCCCTCACCCACGTAGAGCGCGATATCGCGTGGACGCAGGAAGAAGAACTCGACGTCGTTCTCCGGGTCGTGAATATTCAGGTCGCGCAGACCCGCTCCCCGCAGATATCCGGCCTCCTGCAACATGGCCCGGGCAGGCTCGGCAAGCTGGCCCTTGTTCGGCACGGCGACGCGCAGCATCGTCACATCCTCCGGTACACGTCGTCCAGGGTGATGTTGCTCGCGATCATGAGCACCTGCGTGAAGTAGAGAAGCTGGGAGATCTCCTCCGCAGCCCGCTCCGGACTCTCGTGCTCGGCTGCCATCCAGGCTTCCGCAGCCTCCTCGACAACCTTCTTTCCGACAGCGTGAACGCCGGAATCCACGAGGCGCACGGTGCTGGAGTCGGGGTCACGTCGAGCACACTTGTCGCGCAACTCGATGTAGAGATCGTCGAATGTCTTCACGCGCCTAGCCTAGGGCGCGAATCACACCCACCATGGCGAGGGCGGCGTGAGCAGCCTCCGCCCCCTTGTCCTCGGTGGAGTCGGGAAGTCCTGCACGATCGAGAGCCTGCTGCTCGGTGTCGCAGGTCAACAGCCCGAAGCCGATCGGCAACCCGGAATCCAGGCTCACGCGCGTGATGCCATCGGTCGCCGCCCGGCAGACATAGTCGAAATGCGGAGTACCTCCCCGTATGACGACACCGAGAGCCACCAGGGCGTCGAAGCCACCCGTCGCGGCCGCTGTGGCGCAGGCGAGGGGCAGTTCGAAGCTGCCCGGAACTCGGATCAGTTCCCACCGCACTCCACTGGCCTCGCACGCCCGTGTCGCTCCCCCGATGAGCCCGTCCATCACTCGGTCGTGCCAGGACGCAGCAATAATCGCCACACGCGCGTCTGCCGGTGCATTCCCCATCCCCGGACGTCCCGCTCCGCTCACGACGCGCTCCCGTGATCACCGAGGTCATGCCCCATGCGCGTCACCTTGGTGCGCAGGTACTCGCGGTTGTGGTCGTTGCTGTCGATTACCAGCGGCACGCGCTCACTGATCGTCAGGCCGTATCCCTCCAATCCGGCACGCTTGGCCGGATTGTTCGTGAGAAGGCGCATCGAGCGCACACCGAGGTCGACGAGAATCTGCGCACCCGTCCCGTAATCGCGCGCATCGGCGGGAAGACCCAAGTCCAGGTTGGCATCGACAGTGTCTCGACCCGTGTCCTGGAGGGCGTAGGCCCGCAACTTGTCCAGTAGTCCGATTCCACGTCCTTCATGACCCTTGACGTACAGAACCACTCCGCGGCCAGCCTCGGCCACCTGGCGCATCGCCGCGTGCAGCTGCGGACCGCAGTCACACCGCAGGGACGCGAATACATCTCCCGTCAGACACTCCGAATGAACGCGGACGAGTACGTCCTCCCCCTCACCCATGTCACCTACCACGAGGGCGACGTGCTCGGATCCGTCGATCGTGCTGCGGTAACCATGGGCGGCGAACGTGCCGAACTCGGTGGGCAGGGCAACCACCGCAACCCGCTCGATCTGCGACTCATTGCGCCGGCGGAATCGGATCAGGTCCTCGATTGAGATGAGGACCAGCCCGTGCTCATCCGCGAACACTCGACACTGGGGGGCCCGCATCATCGACCCGTCGTCATTGACCAATTCGCACAGTGCCCCCGCCGGGTTGAGTCCCGCCATCCGAGTGAGGTCCACCGCGGCCTCGGTATGCCCAGCGCGGCGCAACACGCCGCCGGGGACGGCACGCAACGGCATCACGTGACCGGGTCTCGTCAGTTCATACGGCTCCGTGGCGCTGTCGGATAGCACCTTGATTGTCAAGGCCCGGTCCGCGGCAGAGATTCCGGTGCTCACGACTTCACGCGCATCCACCGAGACTGCGTACGCAGTGCCCTTGCGATCCTCGTTTACCGCGGTCATCGGAGGCAGACCGAGGCGATCGAGGTCCTCGCCGGTCATTCCCACGCAGACGTAGCCCGAGGTGTGCCGGATCATGAAGCCGACGAGTTCCGGTGTGGCCATCTGGGCCGCGAAGATGAGGTCACCTTCGTTCTCACGATCCGCGTCGTCTATCACGACGATCGGCTTGCCCGCCCGCAATTCCCTGAGCGCGTCCTCAACGGAATCCAGCCGCACGTCGCCTCCCGCAGCGGGCGGAGCAGGTGGTGTTGTCAACTCAGCAACGGCCGCGTCCGTGGTCGCGGCGAAGAGTTCATCGGCCGGGATCATCGTGCTTCCAGCAATCGCTCGACGTACTTAGCCACGACATCCACCTCGATATTGACGCGATCGCCCACGCAACGTGTGCCGAGGGTTGTCTCCGCGAGAGTTGTCGGAATCAGGGACACGGTGAAACCTTGACCGTCGACGGACACGATCGTCAACGATACGCCGTCGACACAGATCGATCCCTTCTCCACCATGTATCGGGTCATGACCTCCGGCACGTCGATGCGCACCAGGGTCCAGTCATCACGGGAGTCGATCGACGCGACAGTCCCCGTGCAGTCGACATGGCCTTGCACGATGTGTCCTCCCAATCGATCCATCGCGCGCACGGCACGTTCGAGGTTCACCGCTCCGCCCGGTTGCAGATCACCGAGGGAACTGCGACGCATGGTCTCCTGCATGACATCGGCGCCGAATCCCCCCGGGGTGGGATCGACGACAGTCAGACAGACCCCGTTCACTGCGATGGAGTCTCCCGCGTGGACACCCTCCATCACATCGGGAGCATCGATGCGCAGCCGGATCGCCTCGGGGCGCATCTCCAGATGGGCGACACGACCACGGGCCTCGACTATGCCGGTGAACATGGTCACCCCCTTCCCGGGACCGCAATGATGCGCACATCATCCCCGACTTTGTCAACGCTGTTGACATCGAGGGTCCGGAACAGGTTGGGGCTGTGGACCGCACCCGGCCCCATGCCCATGTAGACCGGGGCAATCAGCCACACCACTTCATCCACGCGATCGGCGGAGAGCAGGGCGCCAGCCACGGTGGGACCTCCTTCAACGAGGACCTCGCGCACCCCCAATGCGAACAGCTCGGCCAGGGCACCGTTCGGATCGTGCGTCCGCACCTGATGGAACGGCGCCTCGGAGTCTCGGATATGCGCCTCCTCGGGAACTTCGCGCATTCCCCAGGCCACTCGCATCGGTTGACCCGCAGCGAGCACCGGGGCATCGCGCACGGTGAGACGCGGATCATCAGTGAGAACCGTCCCCGTTCCCACCATCACCGCCTGCGCGCTGGCACGCAGCGAGTGCACGTAGTGGCGTGCCTCGTCGCCGGTCAGCGCCATTTCCTCCCCCTGCGGTCCTGCGACACGTCCGTCGATCGATACCGCCATCTTCAGGCGCACGAACGGCCACCCGCGCGCCGCAGCGATCAGCCATTCGCGATTAACGGCAGTCGCCTCCGCGGCCAGCACCCCGCCGATCACCTCGCAGCCTGCGGCCGTGAGCACAGCGGCGCCATCGCCAGCATCGGTGGGATCGTCGATTGCGTAGACGACTCGTGCGATTCCGGCATCGATAAGAGCGGGAGCGCACGGCCCGGTGTGCCCGACGTGCCGACACGGTTCGAGGGTGACGACGGCGGTGGCCCCGCGCGCACGTTCCCCAGCCTCTTCGAGCGCGACGATTTCCGCGTGCGCCGTCCCCGAGCCTCGGTGGAAACCACGCCCGACGACATCACCCTGCTCATCGACGATCACACATCCCACGCGCGGATTCCTCCCACGTGGTGCCTCCGGGTCGCAGGCGAGGGCGAGCGCCTCGCGCATCGCCTCGCTCCATGTCACCGTGCGGCCGCCTCGGCGCGAGTGCGCAATGCCTGCACGGTGGAAGCCGGGTCACTCGAGCGGTAGACCACCGAACCGGCGACGAACACGTTTGCACCCGCCTCGGTGCACGGGCCGATGGTGTCTTCCGTGACTCCACCGTCCACCTGCACCCAGATGTCCAGCCCAGTGTCGTCCGCACGCCGACGTGCCTCACGCACCTTCGGCAACATCGAATCCAGGAACGGCTGGCCACCCCATCCGGGCTCCACGGTCATGATCAGGATCATGTCGAGGAACGGGAGATAGGGATCGATTGTCTCGATGCAGGTGGACGGTTTGAGTGCCAGGGCGCGTCGTGCTCCTTCACCGCGGATTGCTCGCGCGGTCATCCCGGCATCCCGGGCCGCTTCGACGTGAAAGGTGACGCTGTAGCAACCGGCTTCGGCGTACCGCGGGGCCCAGGTGTCCGGGTCATCGATCATGAGGTGGACGTCGGCTGGGATCTCGGACTCCGCGAGCAGTGAGCGGACCACCGGCAACCCGAAGGTCAGGTTGGGGACGAAGTGGGCATCCATGACGTCGAGGTGGATCATGTCCGCAACAGCGGAAACGCGGGCGACCTCCTCGTGCAGCCGAGAAAGATCCGCGTTGAGCACGCTCGGGGAGATGAGGAGACCCACGGCGTCAGGATAGGGCGCGACTACCGGCGACGGAGAAGTGCGAAGAACATGGCATCTGTGCCGTGGATATGAGGCCACAGTTGCACCGTCGGCCCGTCCCCGAGATCCATGCCGGCAGGGAAAAGCGGTCGAGCATCGTCGACGTCGACGTCGCCACGGCGCGCGACCACCTCCTCCACTACCTCCCGGGTCTCCTCGAGTACCGGCGAGCAGGTGGCGTACCCGATCACTCCCCCGGATCGTGTGGCACCGACCGCCGAGTCCAGCAGCTCGATTTGCAGGCTTTGCAGGGGCGCAAGATCTGCCTCGACACGACGCCAGCGCGCTTCGGGACGCCTGCGGAGGGCCCCGAGTCCGGAACAGGGTGCATCCAGAAGCACGCGATCGAAGAATTGATTCCCCCATGGCCGCGTTCGCGCATCCCCGACATGCACTGCGACCCCCTCGGGGAGCACCCGACGCATCAGGGATGCGCGGTGCTCGTGAAGTTCGACCGCGACGAAGCCGATTCTCCTGTCGTGAGCGATTCGCGACAGCAGCGCCGCCTTACCACCCGGACCCGCGCAGAGGTCGAGCCACGCGGCCTCGGGTGGATCTACGTCCGCGGCGGCGAGCGCGAGCGCGACGAGTTGGCTGCCCTCGTCCTGCACGATCGCCTGGCTGTCGATGACGGCGGTGATATTCCCCGGTGACCCACCGGCGAGTTCCACGGCTCGGGGGGACCAACGACCGGGGCGACCCCCGGTGGCCGTGACGAGCGCATCGCGATCACCGTCGAGGGTCGCCAGCACGGGGCGGGCGGCCGCGTTGTCCGCAGCAAGCAGTGCACCGACCTGGGTCGGATCGGCCAGGGCGCGGCGCAGTTCGCGCACCACCCACTCCGGATGCGACTCGCGCACGGACCACTGGCCATCGGTGCTCGGGTGTGCCACACCGAGCGCATCGATCCACGCGGAGCGATCATGCTCCGCGACCTTGCGGAGGACCGCATTGATGAATCCCACTCGCCCTGCATCACCGTGTCGTCGCGCCATCTCGCAGGTGGTGTCGATTGCCGCGTGCGGCGGAACACGCATGAAGAGGAGTTGGTAGGCACCGAGACGTAACAGGTCGCGAACCTCGAACTCCACCCGATCCCACTCCCGGGCAATGCACTGCTGCAGGACGGCGTCGAGGAATCCCTGCATTCGGAGCGTCCCGTAGCCCAGTTCGATCGCGAAGGCCGCATCACGACCTTCACATCCGCGCGCGCTCAGGATGCCGGGCATCGCCACGTTCGCATAGGCATCGTCGGTGCGCACCCGGGTCAGTAGCTCGAGGGCGGACAACCGCGCGGGATCAGTCACACCGCGCCTCAGAGACACGCAGTCCACGCCGCCAGTCGGCGGCACTCATACGTGCCTTGCCCGCCGGCTGCACCCACCCGAGGACCACATGCCCGTCCCCCGTGCCGATGCAGATGGCAGCGTCGGATGCCTGCACGTGACCCGGTGCCAGGTGCGTGTCCGACGCCGCCTGGACGGGCCCGATCCGTACGCGCACACCCTCGATGGTGGTCCACGCGCCGGGGTGCGGCGTGCAGGCGCGGACCTGGCGGTCGATGGCGGCACTTGCAGCGGTCCACTGGATGCGCGCCTGGTCCACGGTGATCCGCGGTGCCCGACTCGCACCCTCCTGCGGCTGTGGGATCGCGCGCGCTGTCCCCGCGGCGATGGAGTCGACGACCTCGCGCACAACATATGCACCAAGTCCGGCCAATTCGGTCAGCACGTCACCGGCGGTCTGCGTGGGTGCGAGCGGATAGACGCGGTGGGCGTACATCGGTCCGGTGTCCATTCCCTCGTCGAGCTGGAACACGGTGACTCCGGTCCGTTCGTCTCCGTTCCAGATCGCATGTTGTACGGGAGCGGCCCCACGCCAGGCGGGCAGAAGCGAGAAGTGCAGGTTGACCCATCCATGTGACGGAATCGCAAGGACCGGTGCCGGAATCAGCGCGCCGAAGGCAACAACAACACCCACATCTGCCCGGAGTCCTGCTAATTCTGTCTGCGCATCCGGGTCCGCGAGCGACGCCGGCATCAAGACCGGGATACCGTGCGCGCGCGCGTGCTCGGCGACCACCGAGGGTGTCATGCGCCGCCCGCGACCGGCCGGAGCATCGGGACGGGTGAGAACGGCGACAACCTCGTGATCGGATGCGAGCAGCACCTCGAGTGCGGGGAGAGCGACATCGGGCGTGCCGGCGAAGACGATGCGCACGTGCCTACAGCCACTTGGCAGACATGGGGTGCGGACTGGTCTTGACCGTGAGGGGATCCTCGCCGAACCACTCCGACGCGCGAATGGCGCGCATCGCCTCCTTGCGCTGCTCCGCATCGAGACGGTCGATGAACACGATGCCGTCGAGGTGATCGGTCTCGTGTTGGACACAGCGCGCGAGGAGATCGGATCCCTCGAGGAGCACAGGTTCCCCGTGCATGTTGAATCCACGCGCGACAACGGTGCGGGCGCGCTTCGTGTCGAAGGACAGGCCGGGAAGCGACAGACACCCCTCCTCCCCGTCCTGCTCCTCACTCGAGAGGTCCAGGTCGGGATTGATGAGGTGACCCAATTCGTCGTCGACCCAGTAGGTAAACACGCGCAAGGAGACACCGATCTGAGGCGCAGCGAGACCTACCCCCGGGGCATCCTGCATGGTGTCGGTCAAGTCTTTCACCAGCGTGCGCAACTCCCGGTCGAAGTCGACGACCTCGGCAGCCGGGGTGCGCAGGACCGGGTCACCAAAGAGCCGGATGGGCTTGATCGACATACCTCAACCCTAGGGGGCGATGCACTAGTCGTCGATGTCGCGCGGATCAACGTGGATCGAAATTGGTCCTGCGCCACGATGCGCCGATCGGGTCATCGCTGAGTGTCGGAGTTGGCTGGTGAACGCGGTCCCCTCCGAGCGGGGTGCGATGACGATGACGCGCCAGGTGTCCCGCACCTCGACGGGTCCGAGGACGATATGCGTACAGGTGAGCACGGCCACGACCGCCTCGATGTCCACGCGTGCACCGGAAATGGCCGCGAGTCGGGTCGCCGGTGGCAGGCGCGCTGATTCGCGCTCGGCCAATTCCCGGGCCGCGAACCACGGTGCATCCCACCGCAGCAGCGCCTGGACTCCCGCATCCGACTCGGGGGCGGTCACGAAAACCGGAGCATCCGGCCGGACGTGGAGGGCCACCGAAAACCATCGATGGACAGCGTCCTCCGCCTGCGTCATTCGTACGGAGCGATTCCCCGCATCGAGAATCACGGCCGCCGCGAATCCGCCATCGGCGATCGGCTCTGCACCCGCAGTCGCGACGATGATCGCCGGTCGATTCTTGACACGATCGACCATGTGCTCAGCCTGGGAGAAAGTGACGGGAACCCCCGGGAACGCGCGACCCAATTCCTCCGCTGTGCGCTCCGCTCCGATACTCGTTGCCCGGATACGGGCATCACCGCACACGCGACATGCGCCGGCGGGAGCAGTGCTCCCGCACCATCTGCATTCCACGGCCCCCGAGGACGCCATCCGCAGCGGACCACCGCATGGGCACTGCGCGGGAGTTCCGCATCCCTGGCACATCAGTGCGGGGATGTAGCCCCGGCGCGCGACCGATACCAGGACGGGTCCGTGGGCCAGACCCTCTTTCGCCACCTCCCACGCCCGACGAGGGATCCGCGCCGAGGCCGAGGCTTCGTCCCCCGCCGCATCCTCCGGCCGCAGACCCCGAACCCGCAGGGTCGACTTCTCCGCGGCGCCGAGGGAGGCCGCCCAGCCGCGCTCCACCCACGCCTGGGTGACCACCGAACGTGCCGGGCCACCGACGATCAGGGAGCAGTTCGCCACATGCGAGCGCACGGCGCACACTTCACGGGTGTCCCAATAGGGGGCACGGGGCTCGCAGTAGGTGTCATCCGCATCGTCCCAGAGAATGACGAGGGAGAGGTCTGCCACCGGGGCGAACGCCGCGGATCGGTTTCCCACGCATACGCGCACAGAGCCACGGAGCGTGCGTAGGAACTCCCGGTATCGGCGCTGCGGCCCCATCTCGTTGACGAGGGTCGACAACGCATCCGCACCGATGACAGGCATCAGCGATGCGGTGACACGACGAACATCGCGCATGTCAGGGACGAGCACCAGGGTGCCACCCGGATTGGCTGCGACCAGTTCGGTGACCTCGTCCACGAAGTCGGTATCGGGCGCACTCGACCACACGGCACGTGTCACCGTGTGCGACGCGATGCCGGAAACCATCTCGGAACCCCCGGAATACCGGCGCCATGCGCCCGTGGGCACGCTCGCTGTCACGGCTGGCGCAGGTACAGCGACGAACTCACGTTCCGCTTTCGCGTGGCGGGGTGGGACAGCGGTGCGTGCCACATCCCAGAAGGTTCCTGCGTACCTCTCGGCGACCGCCTGCACGAGCCGAAGGGTCGCCGGTGTCAGAGTGGGGAACTCACCGACCAGCCGCTGGATGGGTGACACCCGGTCCACCTCGGCCTCGGTCGCGAGGGCGACGACGTAGGCGTCGACGAGACGTCCTGAGAAGCGGACGCGCACGCGCGACCCGACGTGCACATCCATACCCTCGGGAATGAGGTAATCGAAGTCCCGATCGAGGTGTCGAACGGGAACATCGATGCGGACCCGGGCGATCGATGGGCTCACCGCGACCGCCTGTGCAACGGGCGACTAGATGCCGGCAATCGAGCGGAGGTCTTCCGCCCGATCGGTGTTCTCCCACGTGAACGTCGGACCGACTGTGGAGCGTCGCGCCGGGTCGTCGTTATCGAGTAGGACGTTGACACCCTGTGGGCGCCCGAAGTGGCCGTAGGCACTGGTGGCACGGTAGATCGGCCGCAGCAGATCGAGGTCGCGGATGATGGCCGCGGGTCGGAGGTCGAAGACCCGCAGGATCGCCTCCTGGATGGCCTCGTCCGAGATCACACCCGTACCAAATGTCTCGACGAAGACACCGACCGGGTGCGCCTTGCCGATGGCGTATGCCGCCTGAACCTCGCACCGCGACGCCAGACCAGCGGCCACGACGTTCTTGGCGACCCAGCGCAAGGCGTAGGCAGCCGAGCGGTCGACCTTCGACGGATCCTTGCCGGAGAACGCACCGCCGCCGTGCCGGGCCATGCCGCCGTAGGTATCCACGATGATCTTGCGCCCGGTGAGACCGGCGTCACCCATCGGACCGCCGACCTCGAATCGGCCGGTGGGATTGACCAGGAGGCGGTAGTCGCGGCTGTCGAGCTCGACGGTCTCCAGGATCGGATCCACCACGTGCTTGCGGATGTCGGGGGTGAGCATGTTCTCGAGACTGATGTCACGCGCGTGCTGCGAACTCACAACGACCGTGTCGATGCGCTGCGGGACGCCTGCCTCGTCGTACGCGATGGTCACCTGCGTCTTGCCGTCGGGACGGAGGTAGGGCACCGTGCCGTCCTTGCGCACCGCGGAAAGCTGCTCGGAGAGCCGGTGCGCGAGCGAGATCGGAAGGGGCATGAGGTCCACGGTGTCGCGGCAGGCGTAGCCGAACATCAGGCCCTGGTCCCCTGCTCCCTGGCGATCGAGGGGATCGGTGCTCTGACCCTCGCGCTCTTCGAGTGCGTCGTCCACCCCCTGGGCGATGTCAGGTGATTGCTTGCCGATGGAGACCGATATTCCGCAGGATTCACCGTCGAATCCCTTCACGGACGAGTCGTAACCGATCTCGAGAACCGTGTCGCGCACGAGCTTCATGACGTCGGCGAAGCCATCGGTGGTGACCTCACCGGCCACGTGTACCTGCCCGGTAGTGAGCATGGTCTCGACCGCGACCCGACTCCGGGGATCCTGTCGCAGGAGGTCGTCGAGGATCGCGTCGCTGATCTGGTCCGCCATCTTGTCCGGATGGCCCTCGGTGACGGATTCGGATGTGAACAAGCGGTGCGCCATGGACTCCCCTGATGTGTAGCGGCGGACCGCAGAATCCTAGTCGGAGGAGACGACGGCCAGGCCCGGGGCGCGCAGGACCTGATCCCACACCCGGTGCGCGATCAATCCCTTCCGTGCGGTGGGAATCTCATCCACCACTCCAGCCTCAGAGACGATGAGCACCGCGTTGGTATCCGAGCCGAACACCCCGTCGGAGACGTCGTTGGCCACGATCAGATCGCATCCTTTGCGGGCGCGTTTGCGCTCTGCCAGCGACTCCAGCGATGTGCGATCCCCCGCCGTTTCCGCCGCGAAACCCACCAGGACCGGGCTGGATCGGTGGCCACGCGAGGCGACCAGGCCCGCGAGGATGTCGTCGGTCTCGGACAGGCTCAGCTCGGGGACGGAGCCATCCTTCTTCACTTTGCCCGCACTCACGCTCGACGGCGTGAAGTCGGCCACGGCGGCAGCCATGACGACCGCATCCACCTGGCCATCCGGTGAGAAGACCGCCTCCTGCATCGCCTTGTGCATCGCCACTGCAGATTCGGCATCTACCCGAACGTGCACCGGTGGCACCGGGCACTCGACGTGACCCACGACGGCGGTGACGCGCGCACCGCGCAGGAGTGCAGCCCTCGCGAGGGCCGAGCCTTGGCGGCCGCTGCTGCGATTACCGAGGAAGCGAACCGGATCCCACTCCTCCCGGGTGCCACCCAGGCTCACCACGACATGCAGGCCGGTCATGTCACGGACGATCGGTCGCTCCAGGAGATCAGCGACGACGTCGGCGAGGTACGCGGGCTCCGGAAGTCGGCCCGGCCCCGAGTCCGTACCCGTGAGGCGGCCGACAGCCGGATCGAGTACGTGGATTCCTCGGGTGCGCAATGTCTCGACATTCGCCTGCGTGGCCGGGTGTCGCCACATCTCGGTGTGCATCGCAGGCGCCAGGACCACCGGACCGTGTGCTGTCAACAGCAGGTTGGTCACGACGTCGTCCGCGATGCCGTGCGCGGCACGTGCGAGAAGATCCGCAGTCGCGGGTGCCACGAGTACGAGGTCGGCGGTCTGACCCAGATGAACATGCGACACATCCGACGCATTGGACCAGAGGGAGGTCACCACCGGCTCACTAGAGATTGCTTCGAATGTGGCGGTACCCACGAAGTTCAGTGCGTTGCGGGTCGGAGCGACCGTGACCCGGTGTCCGCTCTCGCGCAAGAGGCGCACGAGTTCTACGGACTTATAGGCCGCAATACCGCCAGCGACACCGACCACGATGTGCGCGGACATCGGAAGGCTCTAGTCGTCGCTCTCTGCGGCAACCGGTGCCGGAGCTGAAGGGTCGAACGGCTCGGAAGTCAACAGCCCCGCGTCGATCTCGCGCAGTGCGATCGACAGAGGCTTCTCCTGCACGTAGGTCTCGACGAGCGGCCCGACGTACTCGAGCAAGCCCTCGCTCAATTGGGAGTAGTAGGCATTGATCTGACGGGCACGCTTCGCCGCGTAGATGACGAGGGAGTACTTCGAATCGGTCTTCTCAAGGAGACCGTCGATGGACGGATAGGTGATGCCCTCGGGCTGCGCGCTCGTCACGGATCCTCAATCTGCAGGGGGAACCCCTCACGGGGATGGGGAGTCTACCAAGGCCAGGAGGGACCGCGCACACGTGGCCACATCGTCATTGACGACCTTGTGGTCGAACAGATCGGCCTCCGCGAGCTCCCGTCGCGCAACCTCCAGCCGGCGGGCGCGGACCTGGTCGGATTCCGTCCCCCGCGCGGTCAATCGATCCTCGAGGACGTCCATCGAGGGTGGTTCGATGAAGACCAGAACCGCGTCGGGTACGGCCTCGCGCACCTGGCGGGCACCCTGGACCTCGATCTCGAGGATCACCGGCCGTCCCGCCGATCGCTGCCGGGCGACTTCGGCGCCCGGTGTTCCGTACCGGTGACCGGCGTACACGGCCCACTCCAACAACTCCCCTGCGTCGATCATGCGATCGAATTGTTCGTCGGTGACGAAGAAGTAGTGCTTCCCATCGGTCTCCCCCGGTCGCGGGGAACGCGTCGTCGCGGAGACCGACAGCCAGAGTCGGGGGTCGGCACGCAACGCCTCGGCAACGACGGTGGACTTGCCCACCCCGGAAGGACCGGACACGACGAGAAGGGGTGCGCTCATGTGCGCACCAGACTCCCGGCCAACTCGGCCGCGGCAGCACCGGGGTCGGGTGCACCGGTGATCGGCCGACCGATGACGAGGAGGTCGGCTCCCCAGGCGAGTGCCTGCTCCGGGGTAGTCACGCGCGCCTGATCGTGGTTCGCGCCACCGGCAGGACGAACACCGGGGGTGATCACCGTGACCTCAGGG